>DATGJA010000695.1:0-2432 GCA_035295445.1 Polyangiaceae bacterium
GGTCGGCTCCGTCGACCAGGATGACGAGCGCCCGCACCATGCGCCGGGCCTCGCGCTCGAAGGCGACGTCGCCGGTCCCCGCCGCGTAGGCGTGTAGCCGCCGCCAGGTGGCCAGCTGCGCGGGCACCCGCTGGTCGGCTCCGAACCAGGTCGAGAGCTCGCGAAGCGCGGCGAGGTCCCCCTCGAGCGTGGCGTACGCGTCGAGGTCGGCCTCGGCCTCTTCGTGCCGGCCGAGCGCCCAGCGCGCGTGGGCACGACCGAAGAGTGCGCCGCGGAGCGACGGAACCCGGGTGAGGGCGGTTGCGTAGACGCGCTCGGCCTCCGCGGCTTCCCCGAGTCGCATGCGGAGCGCGCCGAGGCCCATCCACGCGTCTGCGTTCGTGGAGTCGACCGTCAGCGCTTCGGCGTAGCGCTTGAGCGCGAGGTCGTCCTCGTGGGATGCCTCGTGCGCGCGAGCCTGCCGCACCAGCTCGTCCGACGACGAGGACGCTGCTCTGGACGGCCTGGGTCCGGACGCGAGGACGAGCGCCATGGCTGCGACGGCCCGGCGGAAGGTCACGACGGTCCTCACCCCCTCAGCTTACGCTTTGCGCGTCCTCGATGGCCTCGCTGCGACGTGGGCGGCGCGATGTATCCAAGATGCCCTTGCGGACGCGCACCGCGTCGGGAGTGACCTCCACGAGCTCGTCGGCGTCGATCCACTCCATCGCCGTCTCGATCGTGAGGACGCGCGGCGGCGCCAAGAGGACGTTCTCGTCCTTGCCGTGATTGCGCACGTTGGAAAGCTTCTTCTCTTTGATCACGTTGACGTCCGTGTCGTTCGGCCGATTGTGCTCGCCGACGACCATCCCCTCGTAAACATCGGCTCCCGGCGCCACGAAGAAGGTCCCACGTGGCTGCAGGTGGTGCAGGGCGTACGGCGTAGCCGAGCCGGCGCGGTCCGCGACGATCGCTCCCGTGGCCCGCTTCATCATCGGTCCCCCCCAAGCCTCCCAGCCGTCGAAGAGCGAGTTGAGAAGCGCCGTTCCGCGGGTCGCCGTCAGGATCTCGCCGCGAAATCCGATCATGCCGCGGCTCGGGATGCGGTATTCGAGCCGCGCGCGCCCGTATCCCGGGTTGGACATCTTCACCATGCGCCCGCGTCGTTCGCCCAGTCGCTCGGTGACGACGCCGATGAACTGATCGGGTACGTCGATCACGACGAGCTCCATGGGCTCGCACAGGACGGGCTCCGCCGGGTCCTCGTCGCCGGCCGAGGTCGGCGCGACGACGCGCGTGACGACCTCGGGGTTGCCGAGCTGCATCTCGTAGCCCTCGCGGCGCATCGTCTCGACCAGAATCGCGAGCTGGAGCTCGCCGCGGCCGAGCACGAGGAACGTGTCGGGGGACTCGGTCTCTTCGACCCGGATCGCCAGGTTGCGGCGCGTCTCGCGCACCAGGCGTTCGCGCAGGTGCCGGCTCGTGAGAAACTTCGTCTGCTTGCTCTTGCCGGCGAAGGGCGACGTGTTGACCCCGACGCGCATCTTGATGGTCGGCTGCTCGACGTGTATCCGGGGAAGCGCGCGCGACTCCCACTCGGGCGCCTGGTCTACGACCGTGTCCCCGACGTCGACGTCCTCGATTCCCGCAATGGCGACGACCTCGCCGGCCTCCGCTTCCTGCGCGACCGTCCGCTTGAGCCCCTCGAACGTCGAGAGGACCTTGACTGCGGACTTGACGGTGCGCCCGTCCTTGACGACGCCGACGGGCTGGTTTGCCCGGACGGACCCGGCGACGATGCGTCCGATCGCCAGTCGCCCCAAGTAGTCGTCGTGGTCGACGTTGCTGACGAGGATCTGCAAGGGTGCGGCCGGGTCGCCGGGGGCCGGCGGCACCCTTTCCAGGATCGTCTCGAACAGGGGGGCGAGCGTCGTCGAGGGATCATCGAGCGAGCGCTTCGCGACGCCCTCGCGCCCGATCGCATAGAGCAAGGGGAAATCGAGCTGCGCCTCCGTGGCGTCGAGGTCGCAAAACAGGTCGAAGACGGCTTCGTGCACCTCCTGCGGGCGCGCGTCGGACCGATCGATCTTGTTGATGACGACGATGACGGGGAACCCCAGCTCCAGGCACTTTCGCAGCACGAAGCGAGTCTGCGGCAGGGGCCCCTCGGCCGCGTCGACGAGGAGGAGCGCGCCGTCGGCCATGAGGAGCGTGCGCTCGACCTCGCCGCCGAAGTCGGCGTGCCCCGGCGTGTCGATCACGTTGATCTTCGTCGCCGTGCCGGTCCCCCCGGCTCCGCGCCAGCGGACGCTCGTGTTCTTGGCCAGGATGGTGATACCGCGCTCGCGCTCGAGGTCGTTCGAGTCCATGACGCGCTCCTGGACGACCTCGTTGGCCCGGAACGTCCCGGCTTGCCACAGCATCTGGTCGACCAGCGTGGTCTTGCCGTGGTC
>DATGJA010000696.1:0-10188 GCA_035295445.1 Polyangiaceae bacterium
CACCCCGAGGCCTTGTCCTGGGTCCAGGATTATCTGCGGACCAAGCGCGACTACCCGACGCTGCGCGACGTGCTCCTCGCCGCCGCGCGCGCGACGGACGAGTCGCCCGAGGGCCGCAAGGACCGCCTGCGCGAGGTCGCGAGCCTCTGCGAGAGCAACCTGCGCGACATGGACGGCGCGATCGGCGCGTACAAGCAGCTCCTCTCGATCGACCGCAACGACGAGAACGCCCGCCAGGCCCTCACGCGCATCCTCGAGAAGGCCCAGCGCTGGGACGACCTGGCCAACCTCCTCGAGCAGGAGGCCGCGGCCGAGACGGACATCGAGAAGAAGATCACGCTCGAGAAGAAGGTCGCCTCGCTCCACGAGGGCAAGCGGCGCGACCTCCTCTCGGCCGCCGAGGCGTGGGAGCGCATCTCGAACCTGACGCCCGACGACGACCAGGCGATCGCCACGGCCGCCAAGGCGTTCGAGAAGGCCGGCGCCGTCGATCGCGCGGCCAACGTGATCGCCACCAACGCGGGCAGCGTGACCGACGCCGAGTCGCGCGCCGCGCTCAACGACAAGCTCGGGGCGCTGAGGGAGAAGCTCCGGGACCTTGCCGGCGCCGGCGAGGCGTACGCGGAAGCCGCCGACGGACTGCGCAGCCAGAAGCTCTGGGAGGCGGCGGAGCGCTGCTTCGTCGCCGCCGAGCTGTGGGACCGGTCCGGCGAGGTGGCCGTGCAGCGCGCACACCTGGAAGAGGACCTCAAGGCGCGCGCCAAGCACTTCGGCCGGGCGGCGGAGCTCTTCCGCCGATTCGGGGACGACGCGAACGTCGTCGCCAACCTGCAGCTGGCGACCGAGCTCGATCCGACGGCCGAGGCGTTCGCGCAGCAGCTCTCGACCCACTACCGCGAGACGAGCCGGTGGACGGAGCTCGTCGATTTCTTGCTGCGTCACGCGAGCCACCTCTCGGACAAGGCGCGCCGGGTGGCCGCGCGCCGGCAGGCCGCGCAGCTTTACACGAACGAGATCGGCGACAAGGACGCGGCGCGCGAGGCGTGGCGCAAGGTGCTCGAGGACGGCGACGACCCCGAGGCGCTCGAGCGCCTCATCGACGACGCGGTCGAGCGCGAGGACTTCGGCGAGGCGACCGGGCTGCTCCGGCGTCTCGAGGCGACGGCCCCGGACAAGGTCGAGAAGGCGCAGATCGCCCTGCGCGAAGCCGAGCTTCAGGCCGAAGGGGTGGGCGACGTCGTCGTCGCGATCGACCACTACGAGCGCATCCTCAAGGAGCTCGACCCGACGTGCCGGCCAGCCCTCCAGGCGATCGCCGATCTTCAAGAGGCGGGCGACAACCCCAAGGCGGCCGCGCAGGCGCTCGAGCGTGAGCTCGCGCTCGTCCCCGACGCCGCCGAACGGGCCCCGATCGCGGGACGCCTCGCCAACCTGTACGAGCAGCTCGGCGACCTGAAGAGCGCGGTCAAGGCGCTCGAGGTGGTGCGCAAGGCCGACCCCGACGACTTCGACGCCCTCGCACGCCTCTGCGACCTCTGCGAGAAGATCGAAGAATGGGCCAAGGTGGCCGAGCTTCTCGCGCAGCGAATCGAGATCGAGGCGGACGACGCCGAGATGAGCGTCCTTTCGCGCAAGCTCTCGTCGGTCCTCATGGACAAGCTCGAGCGCGGCGACGAGGCACTCGCCGTCCTCAACGAGCTCGCCGACCAGGGGGACCCCGACGTCCGCGAGGCCTACGTCGCCCTCGGCGACAAGCTCGGCTGGCGCGGGATCGTCGCGGCCAAGCTCGTCGCCTGGTGGCTCGACGCGAAGGCGAGCCCGGAGCGCGTCTCGAACCTGCGCGGCGCGTTCGATCGGTTCGCCGAGGTGGGCCGGGACGAGGACGCGATCAAGGTCGGCTGCGAAGTCATCAAGAGCAAGGGCGGCGACAAGGAGCTGGCGGATCGCCTCGAGCAGCTTTCGATCAAGCTCCACGACCTCGACGCCGTGTCGGTCGCCCACGACTTCCTCGTCCGCGAGATGAGCGGCGCCGAGCGGGCGGCCGAGCTCGTGCGGCAGGCCGAAGCCCGCGTGCTCGCCGGCGCGCCGCGGGCCGAGGCGCTGCAGCACGGGGAGACGGGCCTGACGAGCGTTGCGCCCGGCGAGAGCGAAGAGCTGCTCGTCCGACTTTCGGCCATCGCCGAGACTCCGACCGAGGTGGTCGACCTCTACGAGCGCCAGATCTCGCGCTGCAAGGCTGCGCCCGATCGCGTCGACGCCCTGGCGCGCGCGGCCCAGGTGGCGGCGTCGAAGAATCAGATCGACCGCGCGCGCGGGTTCTTCGACCTGGCGCTGAGCGGCACGCCGACGGACGAGGCCCTCGAGGCGCTCGAGGACGCGGCGGGCGAGGGGGATGTTGAGCTCGGCGGCGACGGTCTTCGACGGGCGCTGTGCGCCGCGATGGCCAACGGCGGGCAGGGGTCGCGCGACGGCGGTCGAACGCGGGGTGCCCTGCTCCGGCGGGCTGCCCTCATCGCGTACCGCGATCTCGAGGACATCGACCAAGCCTTCGCGTGGCTGGGCGACGCGCTGATCGCGTACGTCGAGGCGCCGACGCTCGACGCGCTCGAGGGTCTCGCCAACCAGCTCGGGGAGCCCCAACGCGCCGAGGCGACGCTGTCGCGCGCGCTCGCCGAGGTCTTCGACGGCCCGCTCGTTCGGCAGCTCCTCGCGCGGCGAGCCAAGCTGCGCCGCGACGCCCTCTCGGACAAGCTCGGCGCGGCTGCCGATCTGAAGCGCCTCTACGAGCTCTCTCCCCACGAGCCTTCCGTCATGGCGGACCTGTCCGCGCTCCTCACCGAGCTCCGCGACCATCGCGCCATCGTCCAGGTGTTCGAGGACCAGATCCTGCGTGGCAAGGACATGACCGCGCGAGCCGAGCTGGCGCGCAAGGTGGCCCGCATGTGGGAGCAGGAGCTGAGCGACCCGCGCGAAGCGGCGGACGCCTGGCGCCGCGTCCTGCGGATGAAACAGGGGGACGGCGAGGCGACCGCCGGCCTCGAGCGGGCCAAGGCCAACATGCTGAAGAAGCCGCCGCCGAGCCTCGAGGCGGCGCTCGACGCGGCCGAGCAGGGGTCCGAGCCCGCTCCCGTGATTCACACCCCTGCGCCCATGCGCGCTCCGGAGCGCGAGCCGGAGCCGGAGCCGGAGCCTCAAGGTGAGGACGAGAGCGGTCCTGTCTCCCGGCCATCCGCGACCGAGGACGCGCCCCTCGCGGCGTCGAACGACGACGAGCCGGAGCCGGACGAGGCGGCCACCGCGGCCGAGGCCGAACGAGACCGGGAGTACGACCCCGACGCGACCCCCTTGCCCGCGGAACTGCCGGCGCCACGGCTCTACAAGCCCATGGCGGACCTGCCGGCGGCCGGCCACGCTCGTGCCGCCGAGTCCGGGGGCTTGCCGATCGACGTGGACAGCGCCGCGCGACTGGAAGGCGACGACGCCGCCGAAGAGATCGACGTCGACATGGACGTGGAAGAGGCGCCGCCCGAGGAGACCGAAGAGAAGCAACCCGCTCCGCCCAAGCGGACCGTCCCGCCTCCCCTACCCCGCAGCTGACGCACGATCGCCGTCGCCCTCGAAGACGACCTGCGCGCCGTGGACGCGTGCGTCGCGACCGAGCACGAACGCGTCGTTGAGCGTCCCGTGGCCGAACGGGGCGCCCGCGACGACGGGAATCGCGAGCTTCGCCGTGCACGCGTAGAGCACGTCGTCGACGGATCGCCCGTCCGGCCCCGCGTCGCACCGCTCGAACGTGCCGAAGACCACCGCGGCGGCGTTCTCGAAGTAGCCGCCCGCGACGAGCGACGTCAGCATGCGGTCCACGCGGTATGGCCGCTCCGCGACGTCCTCGAGAAACACGACCGCCCCACGCGGCAACCTCAGGTGCCCCGCCGCGGCCATGGCTTGGAGGATCGTGAGGTTGCCTCCGACGGCCGGGCCCGCAGCCGTTCCGCCGCGAACGACCCGCAGGCCGCGCCACACTCGCGCGGTCCGCGGCCTCTCGAGCGACGCGAGCAGCGCGGCGCGCGTCGCCGGCGAGCTCGCGCGGAGCGTCGTCACGTTGGGCCCGTGAACCGACGCGACGCCGACGCCCCACGCGGCGGCGTGCAGGGCGGTCGCGTCGCTAAAACCCACGATCCACTTCGGGCGGCGCTCAAGATCGGCCCAGGGGAGGTCCGCGACGATGCGCGTCGCTCCGTAGCCGCCGCGCGCGACGAAGACCGCTTTCACCTCGTCGTCCGTCATCGCCCGGGCGAGCTCGACACGCCGTCTCGCGTCGTCGCCCGCGAGGAAGCCGTCGCGGGCGAGCACGCCGGACGACATGCGCAGGCGATACCGCGTTCGGAGCCAGCCGAGGCCGGGCCAAAGGTCATCGCGAACGAACGGACTGGACGGCGCGACCACGCTGACGACGTCGCCGGGCTCGAGAGGTCTCGGCAAGACGCACGGCAACACCGCTCTGCCGGCGGACGTCACGTGGACGATGATAACCTCGTTGAACCAAGCGCGCGCGCCGTCCATAGTGGTCGTCCCGTGTCTTTGGCTCCGCCGTCCGTCGTGTCCACTCGCAGACGCCGCGCTACAGGCTCCCTCCACGACGCGTCGCGCGCCCTCGCGCGCATCGACGCGGCGGCCCGCGGCGCCCCGGCGCTCCTGTCCCGACTCCTCGGCGGCGCCGAGGCGGCCATCGACGAGTCCCTCGAGCGTCTGCTCGGCGAGAGCTTCGAACGGCGGCTCTCCCGCGTCCCTCTCGCGCTCGGACCGGCCGGCGTCGACCCCTTCGGGTTCGACCCGCACTGGACCAAGTATGTCGTCCTCTCCGTCGCGACCCTGCACCGGAAGTACTTCCGCACCGAGGTCCACGGCATCGAGAACCTCCCGAACGGACGCGTCCTGCTCATCGCGAACCACTCCGGTCAGGTCCCGATCGATGGCCTGCTCATCGCTGCGGCGATGTTCATGGACGCCGAGCCCCCGCGCTTCGTGCGCGCGATGGTCGAGAAGTGGGCGGTGAGCCTGCCCTTCGTGTCGCTCTTCTTCACCCGAGTGGGACAGGTCGTCGGGGTCCCGGAGAACGCCACGCGGCTCCTCACCCAAGGCGAACCGCTCCTCGTCTTTCCGGAGGGCGCCCGCGGGATCGCCAAGACGTTCGACAACCGCTACAAGTTGACCGACTTCGGCCTCGGGTTCATGCGCCTCGCCATCGAGACCGACACCCCCATCGTCCCGGTGGCCGTCGTGGGCGGCGAAGAGCAATACATCTCGGTCGCCAACGTCGACGCGCTCGCCAAGCTGCTGCGGATGCCCGCCTTCCCCGTCATCCCGCAGCTCCTCATCCCCGGCGGGCAGCTCCCCCTTCCGACCAAGTACCGCATGTACTTCGGTGAGCCCATGCGCTTCACGGGAGACCCGGACGACGACGACGCCGTCATCGAAGAGAAAGTTTGGCTCGTTCGACAGACCATCCAGTCGATGCTCAACCGCGGCCTCCGGGAGCGAAAGCACATCTTCTGGTGACCGCATGAACGACGAGTCCAACGGCCGAACCTCCTCGTCGCGGATGCGCGCGGCCGCCCCCGTCGCCACCGGGAACGGGGCCGTCCTGGTCACGGGGATCTGCGGCCGTCTCGGAAAGCGCCTCGCGCGCGTCCTGCATCGAAGCCGCCCCGTCGTGGGGATCGATCGCCGGTCGTTCCCCGACAAGCCGAAGGACATCGTCCACGCGCAGGTCGACATCCGCCGCAAGAAGCTCAAGGACGTCTTCCGCGCGGGCGACATCGAGGCGGTCGTCCACCTCGGCGTCATGCACGACCCGCGCGCGTCCGCCGCCGAGCACCACTCGTGGAACGTCGCGGGCTTCACCAAGCTCCTCGAGTACGTCGCGCAGTTCCGCGTGCCGAAGCTCGTCGTCCTCTCGAGCGCGAACGTGTACGGGCCGCACGCGAGCAACCCGCAGTTTCTCACGGAGGACGCCCCGCTCCTCGGGGGTCAGAACTTCAGCGACATCCGGGACCTCATCGAGGTCGACATCCTCGCGCAGAGCTTCTTCTGGAAGCTGCCCGAGACCGAGACCGTCATCCTGCGCCCCGTACACATCCTCGGAACGGTCCACAACGCGCCGTCCAACTTCCTGCGCCTCAACCCCGTGCTCACCGTGATGGGGTTCGATCCGATGGCCCAGGTGGTTCACCAGGCCGACGTCGTCGGCGCCATCGAGCTCGCGCTCCGGCCGGGAATCCGCGGCATCTTCAACGTGGCCGGACCGGAGCCGGTCCCCCTCTCGCGCATCATCAAGATCCTCAAGCGTCAGCGCGTGAGCATCCCGTACTCGCTCGCGCGCGTGGTCCTCGGCCGGATGTGGTCGCTCCGCCTCAGCACCTTCCCCGTGCCTGAGCTCGACCACATCCGGTTCGTGTGCATGGTCGACGACAAGCGCGCCCGCCAGGTGCTCGGCTTCACCCCCGCGCGATCGCTCGAGGAGACGGTCCTCGCCGTCGACGAGGGGCGCTGGTAGTCCGCAAGCTCGAGCGAAGCGAGAGTTCGGACTACATACACCCGACCGAGTCCGCAAGCTCGAGCGAAGCGAGAGTGAAGCCGACTCGCGCACCCGCGAACTATTTGACGCTCGTGAGCTTCACCGAGAGCGGCGACGACGCCACCGTCACCAGCTTGCGCTCGAGGCGATAGTCGGCCTTCATGAAGACGAGCAGATGCTCGAAGCCGGCGTCGGCCCCGTCCCCGACGTAGCGGATGTCGCACGGCGTCGACTCGCAGATCGTCTCTCCCTCCTCTTTGATCTTCGCCCCGGGCGGATCCGTCGTGACGTGCAGCGTCGCCGTGACCGCGGGAGCCGGAGGCGCGGCCGACACCACCGCCGGCGGGTCGACGGGCGACCCCTCCGCCGCCCGATCGCGAATCCACGCCACCGCCGCCGCCGCCGCGGCGAGCACCGCCACCGCGCCGATCGCACCCGCCCCCACGCCGCCCCGGCGTCTGGTCGGCTCGGCGCGCTGGAGGGGCTCGACGGGACCGCTCCCCTCGCCCCCCGGCAAGAGGGGCCGCGACGAGTCGGGCGCGGGCGGCGTCGGCCCGCGAGCGAGCTTCAGGGCCTCGAGCAGCTCGTCCATGGATGCGAAGCGGTCGCCCGGCGCCTTGGCGAGGCACTTCATGAGGACGCCCTCGAGCCCTGCCGGCAGGACGAGGTCCGGATCGACCGTCGTGGGCGACGCGGGCGCCTCGGACACGTGGGCCATCATCGTCGCCAGGTCGGTGGCCTTCTCGAACGGGCGCTTTCCGACGAGCATCTCGTAGAGGACGACGCCGAGCGAGTAGACGTCGGAGCGCGCGTCGACCGCCTCTCCCCGCACCTGCTCCGGCGCCATGTAAGGCGGCGACCCCATCACGCGGAGCGCCGCGCCCTCGGCCACGCCGGCTTCGACCTCGGCCACGAGCCCGAAGTCGAGCACCTTCACCCGGTCGCCGTCGTCGTCGCCCCTGAGCAGGAACACGTTCCCCGGCTTGACGTCCCTGTGCACGACGCCGAGGCGATGCGCTTCCCGCAGCGCGCGTGCCATCTGCCGTGCGATCCGCATGGCCCGCTCGGGGGGCAGGCGGCCCACGTTTCGCAGCTCCTCCGAGAGCGGCCGGCCCTCGAGGTACTCCATGGCGATGAAACACGCGCCGTTGGCCGTCGTGCCGTAGTCGAACACGGTGACGACGTTCGGGTGCGCGATCTTGGCGGCGATGCTCGCCTCGAGCAGGAAACGGCGGCCGAAGTCTTCACCGTCCCCGGACGCAGCGAGGCGGGCGTCGAGGATCTTCACGGCGCAGGTGCGCTTCATCCGCGTCTGCTCGCCGAGGTACACCTTGCCCATCCCGCCGCGCGCGATCGCACGCACGATGCGGAGGCCGTCGGCCAGCTCGGCGCCGATCCACGGATCGGGGGCGGTCGGGGGCGCGGCTTCGCCCCTGTCGCCCTGCGCCGGCCCGCCGGCCGTGCGCGCCCCATCCCCGAGCGGCGATTCGTCCTCCATCCTGTCGCACGTTACTCTCGAACGTGGATCGAAGGAACGGGGGCCGGCGGCCACTTCCCGGAGGCTTTGACCTCGAGCGGACGAGGCGCATACTTTCTGGATGGCCCCGCCGAGGTCTCCCCGCTCACGCCTCTTTCACGCGATCGTGGTGGCCGGCGCCGCCGTGGGGTCGGCGTGCGGGGGCGCTACGACGACCGGCGGTTCCGACGGGCTCGACGCGTCGCGCGGCGGTGCGTCCGGCGATGCAGCGAGCCGCGCCGACGCCGACGCCGAGGCCAACGACGACGCCGCACCGGACGTGGCCCTCGATCGAGGGGCCGCCGCGGAGGCCGCGCCGGTGGCTCCGGACGCCGGATGGGACGGCAACCCTTGCGAGCTGCCCGGGTCGAACGCCGCGCCGTGCAACGTCGATGGAAGCCCCATCCCGCACTGCTGCGTCGGCAACGGCTGCTTCCCCTGCTTCGTGTGACCCCGCCCGAACCCGAGCTCTCGGACGCGGAGCGGCTTCTCGTCGCCGCGACTTGCGAACGCCGGGCGGAGCTCGAGCTCCGCGGGGCCGCGGCTTTCACCGTCGTCACGCAGGCGCTCGTTGACCTGCGCGCCGACGCGCGGATCGTCGACCTGTCGGCGCGCGCGATCGCCGAGGAGATTCGTCACTCGAACATCTACTTCGAACTCGCGTCGACCTTCGCGCGCCGCGCCTTGCGGCGCCCCGCTTTCGCGCCGATCGACGTCCCCGCGCACGACGACGTGGACCCGACGCTCCGCAGGGTGCTGCACGTCGTGGGCATGTGCTCGATCAACGAGACGATGGCCTGCGCCTTCCTCGAGCTTTGCCTGGCCGGAGCGAAGGCGACGCCCGTCCGCGCCGCGCTCCGCGAGGTGCTCTCGGACGAGATCCGGCACGCGCGCGTCGGGTGGGCCTACCTCGCGTCGCCGGGCGTCGCGCAGGACGCGCGCCACGAGGTGGGACGCCGCCTCGTGCCGATGCTGTGCGCGCAGCTCGAGGGCTGGTGGCGCCAGGTAGAGACGCTGCCCGCGGGCGCCGTCCCCGCGTACGGGTGCCCGGCCGGGGCGGCCATCGCCGAGGCCACACTGCGATCGCTCGACGAGCTGGTGCTGCCGGGCTTCGAGGCGCTCGGGATAGACGCGGCCGAGGCGAGGCGGTACTCGGCGGGCCACGCGCCGTGTCCGGCGTGCGGAAAGCGCCTCCGCAGGCCGGCGTGACCACGCAATCGGACGCTCACTCGCGCGGTGGTCGCACCGTCTCGAACGCCTTCGTCAGCGCTCGCTTCAGGATCTTGCCCGTTTCGTTGCGCGGGAGCGGCTCGGGCCAGAACACGATTCGCACCGGCACCTGGAACGCCGCAAGCCTTTCGGCCACGAACGCGCGCAGCTCCGCCTCGGTGACGCTCGCCCCCCCCCGCAGGTGAACGACCGCGCCCGGCTCCTCGCCCAGCGTCTTGTGCACCAGGCCGACCAGCGCCGCGTCGCGGACGGCCGGATGGCTGCAGAGGACGTTCTCGACCTGGACGCAGTAGATGTTCTCCCCCCCGCGAATGACCATGTCCTTCGCGCGGTCGACGACGTAGCAGAACCCTTCTTCGTCGAGCCGCGCCACGTCTCCCGTCCTCAACCACCCGTTCACGAAGGTCTCGGCGGTGGCTTCGGGCGCGTTCCAGTACCCTTTGATGACCTGCGGGCCTTTGACCCAGAGCTCCCCCACCTCGCCCACCGCGAGCTCGCTCTTGCCGTCGGCGCTCATGATCTTGATCGCGCCGACGGGGGTGGCCGGACCGCACGAGTCGGGACGATGCTCGTAGTCCTCCGAGCCGTGGCCCGTGAAGGTCCCGCAGGTCTCCGTCATTCCCCACGCGTTTCCCGCCGCGGCGAGCGGGAACACCTCTTTGAGTCGCTTCACGAGCTCCGGGGCCGACGGCGCGCCTCCGTAGGCGATCGCCTGGAGCGACGACAGGTCGTAGCTCGCCCGCGAGGGGTGCTCGAGCAGCTGCCACGCGATCGTCGGGACGCCGCCGGTGGCCGTGACCCGCTCGCGCTCGATGATCTGCATGGCCTGCTCGGGATCCCACTTGCGCATCAGCACGATCTTGGC
>DATGJA010000697.1:0-20574 GCA_035295445.1 Polyangiaceae bacterium
ATCTGGACCACGACCTCCTGTGGGTCCCGCAGCTCGCCGTGGGGACGCTCGTCGGTGTCCTTCTCCTGCGGTGGCTCCTGCGGTGGTTTCTTGCACGCCGGAAAGCGGCGGCGCTCGAGCGCGCGCTCCTCAAGAAGCCCGCCGCGGGTCCGCCCGAGCGCCCCGAGGTGGCAGAGCTGCGCGCGGAGATGGCGAAGGCGGTCGAGGCGCTCAAGCGCGGGGCGCCGGGTGGAAAGCGCGGGGGACGTGCGGCGCTCTATGCCCTGCCCTGGTACGTCATCGTCGGCCCGTCCGCGGCCGGCAAGACGACCGCGCTCACCAAGTCGGGACTCACGTTCGCGACCGAGCACCCGGGGGGGGCCAAGGTGCGCGGGACGTCCGGAACGCGCAATTGCGACTGGTGGTTTTCGCACGAGGCCATCCTGCTCGATACTGCCGGCCGTTTCTCGACCGAGGACGACGACCGCGACGAGTGGCTCGCGTTCCTCAAGACGCTCCACCGCCTGCGGCCCGACCGCCCACTCGAGGGCCTGCTCGTCGCGGTCAACGTGGACGAGGTGCTCGCCAAGAGCGACGGAGAGCGGGCGGCGCTCGCCGCCAAGCTGCGTGCGCGTCTCGACGAGGTGCTTCATCACCTGGAGATCGAGCTGCCCATCTACCTGCTGCTCACGAAGACCGACCTCATCTCCGGCTTCGTCGAGTTCTTCGCGGACCTGAGCAAGACGCAGCGGGGGCAGATCTGGGGGGCGTCGTTCGAGATCGGGGACCCGCGCCTCGAGGACGTGGCCCGCGCCGTCGAGGCCGAGTTCGACGTCCTCGTTCGGGGCCTGCACGCGCGCCTGATCGATCGCCTTCCGCACGAGCGCGACCCGTCGAGGCGCAGTCGCTTGATGCAGTTCCCCGTCGAGTTCCGCGGGCTGCGCCGCCCGCTGTCGCTCTTCGTCGAAGCGCTCTGCCGCGGCGACGACCGCAGGCAGGTGCCCATTCTGCGCGGCTTCTACTTCACGAGCGGCACGCAGGTCGGGCGGCCAATCGACAGCGTCCTGGCCGGGATGATGCGCGGGTTCGGCATCCGCTCGCGCACGTTCGCGCAGGCGGGGCCCGCGCCCGAGTCGCAGAGCTACTTCCTCACGGACCTCTTCCGGTCCGTGATCCTGCCCGATCGCAACGTGGCGGTGCGCTCGGCGGCGAGCGACACCAAGCGCTCGCGGCGCGAGCTACGCCTCGCCATCGGCGCGCTGGTGCTGTCGGCCTTTTTCCTCGTGCCGTGCGTGCTGAGCTACGTCGCCAACATGCGCACCGTGCAGGAGGTCACGAGCGCCGCGCACGTCCTCGAGCGCGACGGCGCGCAGATCCCGGGGACCCCGGCGGACCCAATCGAAGCGCTGCGGGACACGCTCGATCACCTGGAGCGCGACGCGGCCGGCCTCGGTATACCGGGGTGGTTCGAGCCGACGCGCGCGTCGCGGGACCTTCGAGAGCCGGTGCGGAAGGCCTACGTCCTCCGGCTCGACGGGGCGATCCGGCCGCGGCTCGTCCGCGAGCTCGAACGATCCTTCGGCGAGACATCCAAGGCGGCCGACCTCGCGGACTCGCCGACGACGCCGCTCGGCTCGCCCACGCAGTTGCGATTGGCTTACGAGAACGTAGAGCTCTACGCGACGCTGGCCGACCCGGAGGGCCACGTCGACGCCGCGTGGACCGCCGGCCGCATCGCGCAGATGTGGAAGGACGCGCTCGAGGGCCAGACGCTCGTCGCGGACGAACGTCTGAAGCGGCACGTGTCGGGCTACCTCGCCGCGCTCGCGCCGCTTGATCTTGCGTGGCCGAAGAGCGCGTCGTTCAACCGGGCGCGCCGCCACCTCCTGGAGCTCGGGATCGGAGACCTCCCGTATCACTGGCTCCTGCGCGCCGCGTCGGACACCGACCCGCTCTACATGAGCGACTTCGCCGACCGGTCGTCGCTCGAGTACCTGTCCTGCGCGCCCGACCGCATGCTCGTCGAGGGGGCGTACACGGCCGACAGCTGGAAGAAGAAGATCGGACCCAAGCTCGACTCGTCGGACCCGTGGCCCCGCGAGGCGGTGATCCAGGACTGGGCGCTCGGCGGCGCCGTCGCGGACCGAGCGCTCGACAAAGCGCAGCTGCGAGCAAGGTACTACTCCGAATACTCGACGACCTGGCTCGGGATCTTCGACAAGTGCAAGGTCCGAGCACCGGACAAATTCGACACCGTCTGGATGGAGCTCCGCGACCTCAACGGCCCGGCCGGCTACTACGAAACGCTCTTCGGCCAGTTCAAGAACAACGCGGTTGCCGACGCGAAGAAGATCAACCCCCGCCAGGAGCTCGAGCGGGCGACGGCGGGTTGTCAGGCGAAGCTCATCGGGCTCATCTCCCCCGACAAAGAGGACGCAGGCGCCGAGACGAAGGCGCCCATCCTGTCGCCCGTTCAGAAGGACTTCCAGCCGCTGCGCGACCTGCGCGAGGCCAAGGAGGGCAGTCCGGACAAGCCGGCGCTCGAGACCTATCGGACGGCGCTGCTCGGCCTCTCCGCCGCTCTCAAGGAGAAGGGGCCTCCGGCCGGGCAGGATCTGGACGTCGACCTGAAGATCCTCTTGGACGCGAAGCTCGGGATCGAGAAGGCCCTCGCGGCGGAGGAGGGGCCCACCGCGACCAGGCTGCGGGATTCGCTCGTGCCGCCGATCGAGGGGTCAATCCGCGTCCTCAAGGGCGGCGGCTGGAACGAGGTGACGTCGGAGTGGAAGGCGGGGGTGCTGAACGGCCTGCAGGAACGGCTGCAGGCGCGCTTCCCGTTCAACCGAGCCAACGCGAGGGTGCCAGGGGTCAACTACGACGACTTCATCGCGTTCTTGCAGCCGGATTCGGGGCTTCTCTGGAAGTTCGTTCGCGAGCACCTGAGCGACTACGTGGTCTCCGGCGCCGACGGCTTCCACCCCAAGCCGGGCGCCGATCCGCTCAACGAGGACGTGCTCAAGTGCTTGAACATCGCGAAGGAGATCTCCGACGCGTTCTTCGGAATGGGCGAGCGGGGGCTCAAGTTCGCGATCAAGGTCAACTGGGACGGATCGGGCGTCACGGTCCCCAAGTTCGTCATCGGCGACAAGGCGATCGCGCTGAGCAAGGACGAGTGGTCCGACACGCTTATCTGGACCGGGCAGGCCGTTCACCTCGAGTGGACGCTCAACGGCAACCCAACGCTCGTCCCGGGACGCGCGGACTCGTTCGCCCTGTTCGACTTCTTCCGCAAGGCGGGCGGCATCCGGCCGGGCAAGGCCCTTGGCACGTACGTCGCCGACGGGCCGGACGTCTCGCCCCTGACGGTGACCGTGCGCGCGGACCGTCCCGAGGCCCTGCGGCAGGACTTCTTCAGTCGCCTCAAGTGTCCCACGTACGTCGGCGCGGGGCTCAAGCGATGAGCGGCTGGCGCTCGTCGGCCGTCGTCGTCGGCAAGGCCTCTTGGTACAACGAGTACCTGCGGCCGCGCGACGCGCCCCCCGCGATCCACGGCTTCGACGAGTGGCTCTTCCGGAACGCCCAGACCGGCTCGCCCGAGCCGACGGCGGCGGTGTCGCACGGTTTTCTCATCCGGCTCGAGGGAACGGCCGACCCACTCGAGGGCATCGCGGGGGTCCTGACGCCGAGCGCGGACCGGGCCGGCCGCGCTTACCCGCTCGCAGTGGCGGCCTCCGTCGCGCTGTCGGCCGACGCATTCGATCGACCCGAGGTGGTCCCGATTCTCCTCGAGGGATACTGGGAAGCCGCGCTCGAGGCGCTCAGCCGCGCGCAGATCGATCCCTCGGAGCGCGACCGACGCGACCTCGGGGGGATCACGAGTCAGCCCCTCGGCGCATTCGGCGAGGCCCTCGACCTCTACACGAGCTGGACGCAGCAAACGAGCACGTCGGACGTTTGCGGCCTCCTGGGGCGATCGATCGACTGGCTCGAGCACACCTGGGCAGCGCTCCGAGCGATACAGGCGGACCCCCGCCCGCAACCGCCGATACGCCTGCCGCTGGGCGCCGGCGGCGGCGCGGCCCTGTGCCTTTGGCTCGACCTCTGGCGACGCACGTCGCGGGCGCGCGGTCGATTTCCGAGCTTCTTCTGGTCGCACGACGAGTCCTTGGGCGAGGCGCTTCTCTTTCCGGGTCCCCTGGGCGACGCGGCGCTCGCCGCGCTGTGGGGGGCGGCGCCCGCCGACGGGGGGGTCGTGGACTTGAGGGCCGAGGTGCCTCCCGGCGCGGCGGCGGCCTTCGTGGCGGCAGACTCGGGGCTGGATCGCGCGCAGCTCGCGCTCAGCGCCTTCCTCGAACGAGGGGAAGGCCACTCGGTCGGATGGTAGGCTTTGTCTCATGGCGCTGGCCTTCCACGTCCGGTACCGGTCGACCGACAGGAGCGTCGAGGGCGAACGGACGCTGACGCGGGCACCCATCCGCTTCGGGAGAAACCAGATCAACGACTGCCCGATTTCGCACCCGTACATCACGGATTTCCACGCCGAGGTGGAGTTCGTGAACGGTCGGCTGGCCGTGCGCGACCTCGGGAGCAAGAACGGCGTCTTCACCGCGAGCGGCGAGCGCCTCGCGCCGCGTCAGGCGTTCCTCTTGACGCCGCCCAATCACGATTTCTACCTGAGCAAGTTCCTCCAGGTGCAGGTCTTGGTCGAGCAGCGCGCGGAGATCCGCGTGCGGTCGTCGACCGCGAGCGGCACGGTGCTCGGCAGCCGTGAGGTGCTTGGGGTGCCCGACGTGGGGGGCGCGGGTGCCTCGCAGTACGCCGGGGGCCGAGGCGTCGGCCCGGCCGACTACGTCCCGAACGACGCGGGCGGCGCCGGCCCGGCTTTCATCTACCCCTCGCCGATGCAGCCACGGAGCATCCCGGCTCCCCCGCAACAGGGATATCCGGAGGCGAATCGCCCGCGGCAAGCGTCCGTGGGGGTCGCGACGCAGAACCTCGCGTCGCTGGGGGTCGAACAGGTCGCACTCATCGGGCTAAGGGAGATCGCGGGGTCCCTTTTGCCGGACGTGCCGCTGAACACGGCGGGCGAGGTGGGCCGGTTCGTGACGAAACTCCACGACGCGGTCGAGGTCTTTTGCCGGTGCCTCGTGCCGCTCCGCGAGGGGTACGCGAGCTTCACGTCGTCGATGGACCTCAACCGCGTCGCGTCGCAGCGGGCTCTCAACCGGTCGCCGAGCGCGGCGCGGGTCGAGGGGGCGAGGGATCCGGCCTCGCTGGCAGCCGCCCTCCTCGACTGGCGCAACAGCGACTTCGATGGGCCCCAGGCGGTCGAGGGGATGCTCGCGGACCTGATGATTCACCAGACGGCGCTCATCGGGAGCCTCATGCATGGCGTCCACGCCCTGCTCGACGAGCTCTCGCCGGAGAAGATCGAGCAGTCGGTGGCCGAGGGGAAGGGGCGCGCGCGAATGTTCGGCGGCAACCGCGCTGAGTGGGAGGCGTTCCGGGAGCGCTACGAAGAGCTGACGAACGAGACGCGCACGTTCGAGCTCGTGTTCGGCTCGGACTTCGCGGCCGCCTACCGCGACTACGTCACGCAGCGCAAACCGACGCGGCCGGATCGACGCTAAGGGCGTGTCCCCTACGGGGCGTCGTCATGGTTTGGCGACTTGCGCCCAGACCGACTCGCCGGCCGCGGCGAGAACCCCGTCCTTGTACGTGAAGAGACGCTCGCCCTGGGCGCGGCGCACCTCGTCGTCGCTGCTGTCGCGGACGGAGAGCTTCTCCTTGAGATGCATGCCCTTGTCGTCGAAGGTCGGCGCCTCCGTGCTCAGCCGGAAGACCACCTTGCCGATGTCCCGCATCGTCCCGTTCTGGGTGCGGGTCGTCGTGGCCCTCGCCACCGGATCGAAGCGGCCCGCCTGAACGGAGTAGAACGACACGGTGCTCTCGCAGTCGGCGTCGCCCTTCACGTCCGCGCACGCGTCGTCGTACGCCGCCAGGAACGACGCGGGGCCGACCTTCACGCTCTCGAACCGCGTGTGCTGCGAGCTGCCGGCATAGGCTCCGATGGCGTAGACGTCGATCTCGGTCGGCAGCGCCAGGACCACGGCGAGCGGCCCGGCCGCGCGGTGCGGGTCGGCCGCGGCGCGGATCCACACGACCTGCGAGCCGTCCGCGTTCTCGAGCGTCGTCATGTCCTCCGCGGCGGCCGCCTTGCGCAGGACCATCGAGCGCACATCTTCGGCGGGGATGAGGGCGTTGCCGGCGCAGTCCGTGGCCGTCGGCGCGAGCGGGGCGCCCATTCCGCCGAATCCAGTGACGAGCACGCTCCAGTAGAGCTGCGGCAGGGGCTTGCCGGCGGGGTCCATGTCCGCCGCCGAGACGGGCTTCTGACAGATCGCGATCGGCACGTCGCGCCTCGCCTGGTCCTCGATGTGGGACCGGACGGCGGCGCCGCACGCGACGCCCAGCGCCGCGAAGGTCGCGGCGAGGAGGGCGCTACGCGGAGGCATTCGGCCGGGCGCTCTCACAGGACTTCCAGGTGCTGAAGGATCTCGAGAAGCTCCCCGTTGATGGCCGTCAAACCGTCTCCCTCGGCGACGACCTGGAGCAGGACGATGTGATGGACGCCGCGGAGGAGGATCTCGCGGCTGCGGCTCACCGCGGGCTTCTTGCCCTCCGCCTTGCGCTCGATGGTGTACGCCCTGCCCTGGTTGACGGCCGTCGCCGTCGGCACCCGCTGGCCGAGGAACTTGGCGCCGACCGCCGTCACGTCGGTCTCGTAGTGGTCCTGGATGCTGTCCCAGGGCGCGCCGGGGCCGTCGTCGCGCTCGTAGAGCGCGAACGAGTAGGCTCGCGGGGACACGTATCGGATGAACGGCCGCCCGGTGTCGTCCCCCGCTTCGCGAATCGACCAGTGGACGGGGCGGGAGAACCGAACCCCGCCGCGCAGGACCGTCACACCGATCCAGCGCTCGTGGCCCTCGCGATAGGGCAGATCGAACGGCTTGTAGAGACGCTCGACCGCGTTGGGATCGGCGGAGTCCGTCTCCGCCGCCGCGCTCGGGTCGAACACGGTCTGTGGTTTTGCTGGCTTCGAGCCGCCGCACCCCGCGAGAAGCACCAGGGGCAGAAACCACCCGCTTCGCACGGCCCCACGGGTATCACAAACGAAGGCCGAGCGGCAATGTGACTCCAGGCGGCCGCGCTCCCCTCGAACGAGATCCGTCACGGTTCCAGATACGCGCCCCGTACCACGAAGGCGCCGGCGCCGTCGTTGAGCGTCACGGTGCCCCAACACGCGAGTTTCGACTGCGCGACGAACGCGATGTCGTCGCCCATGGCACCCTTGGGGCCGAGGACGCCCACGTTCCCCCGGTGCAAGCCCCACGACCCCTCCTCGCGGTTGAGCAGCGCGTCGTGGAGGGCACGGCCAGCGCCGTCCGCGGTGGGGAGGACCGCCACGCGCAGGGGGATCGCGTCCGCGGTGCCAGGGATTCCCTTGACGTACACGAACGTCAGCGGCGGCGCGTTGGGCTCGACGATTTTCCGCTCTGTCCGGACCGAGTAGCCGCGCTGCTCCAGGAACCGCACGAGGCTCCCCTCGTCGAGGGTCTTCGTGTCGGGGGTGAGGTCGAAACCGCCGCAGACCGTGGGCACGAACTGCTGCGATCGGAGTCGGCGCGCGCCCGCCGTGGGCGCCTCTCGGCTGGCCACTTCACCCGGGTCGTCCATCACGAAAGCCGACCAGTTGGGGTACTCGGGAATGGGCGAATGGCCGCCGCACGCGCCGCACGTCAAGAGCGCCGCCGCCGCCACCACGATGAGCCAAGACCTCACGCCGCGCCTCCGTGGAACGCTCGCTACCCTACGCGATCGGCGCCGGCCATGTCACTCGTCCCGGCGACTTGCCCCCCCCGAGGGCGGACGTTAGTCCTGTTCGAGGGGCGCGACGACTTTCCTGGTCTTGCCTCCCCTCGAGCTCCCCACCGGACCTGCAACGACGGACACCCATGGCCGACCCGGATCGCTCGAGTCTGGACAACGTCGAAGAGGCGATAAGGCGCTCGACGCGGTACATGCCCGCATCGGCGGCGGCGCAACTCCAGGCCTTCCTCACCAAGGAGAACCTGGAGATCCTCGGGGGCACGACCGTCGTCTGGGCTGGCGCGCACCTCTTCGGCGTCGGCGAGGTCGTCGACGTGGCGCTCCTGCTCGTGGGGGCGGCGACCGTCGGGGCGAACATCGGTCAGGTGGTCGAGGACCTCTACACCTTCGCGACGGTCGCCATCGGCGCCACGTCGGACGCGGACATCGACCGCGCCGCCCACGCGTTCGCCGACGCGGTGATCCTGGGCGGCGTGACGACCGTGATGGTCATCTTGCTCCACAAGTCGGCCTCGGACATCCAGGCCGCCCGCGGGGCGACGTTCGCTGAAGCCGCGCGGCCCAAGGACCCGGGCCTGGTGCCGGTGGGGCCGGACCCCAAGCCTCCGAACCCGATCTTGCCCGATCCGAGCTTGCCTGCGGGGGAAGGGGTGACCGACTGGTGGGGCAACGTCCGCTTCTCGACGCAAGGCTCGGCGACCGAACAGCAGCTCGTGCGCATCCACGAGCTCGTGCATCGCTTCCTGACCCCAAAGATGGGGCCTCTCCGCGGCTTCCGCGTCCGCCTGCGCGCGTCTAGATACTACCGGTCCGCGCTCTTTAAATATCTCGAGGAGGCGCTCGCCGAGACGATCGCCCAGTTGAGGGTCAACGGCCTCTCGGGGCTGATCGAGGGGCTGCGGTATCCGGTCAAGAATGGGACCATCTACATGAAGTTCGGGACGGTCCCGATGGGGCGGGCGCTCATGATCGAGGGCGCGCACTTGACGACGATCATCGTCGGGACCCAGCAGATCGTCATCTTCTTCCAGCCTGGACCGCCCGAGCCCTCGAAGGGTGCCCACCGCAAGCGGTGAAGGACGTCCCCTCTCCTCGAACAGGGACCAACAGGAACCCTGCTTAGTTCGCGCTGATCTTGCTGCCCTTCAGCACCAGATCCGACGAGGCCTTGACGCTCACCTTTCCGCTCGCGTCGCTCGTCAGGTTGTTCCCCTTGATGGTGATGTCCCCGTTCTTCTTCAGGGTGATGCTCGCGTCGCCGGCCTTGATAGTGATCTCGTCGCCCGCGTCGATGACCAGGGCCTGGCTTATCTTGATCGCACCGTCCTTGCCCACCGAAATGCTCTGACCGCCCGAGATGGACACGGACTCGTCGCTGCCCACGGTCTCGGAACGGGAGCCGCCGATCGACAGCGAGAGCGACCCGCCGATGTTCTCCGTCTTGCTGCCGCCGATCGTCGCCGACTCGACGGCGGCCACGTTCTTCGTCCTCGCCCCCGCGTTGAGCGTCTGCATGGGCGTCGTGATCGTCTGCGACGTCGCGATGAGCACCGTCTCGGACCCGGCCACCTGCTGGTTGCGCGAACCGGCGACGGTCAGCGCCTGGTCCCCCGCGACCGTCGTCGTGTCGTCGCCGGCGACCATCCACGTCTGATCGCCGCCGATGGTGACCGAGTGATCGCCGTCGATCTCCACCGTCTCGTCGCCACCGATGGTCCGCGACTCGTCCCCGACGACCGTCATCGTCTCGTCGCCGTCGACATTGATCTTCTCGTTCGCCTTCACGTGGGCGGTCCGGTTGTTCCCGACGGTGAGCGTCTCGTCGGCCCCGATGCTCGTCGTGCGGCTCGCGCCCACGTTGCGCGATTCGTTGTTCTTGACGAGCGTGTTCATGTCCTTTTCTGCCTGGACGTGGAACTCTTCGCTCCCCTTTCGATCTTCGAACCGGATCTCGTTGGCGTTCGACTGGCCTCCCCCCTTGGTGCTCCGGCTCTTGATGCCGCTCTGGGTCTGGTTCGCGGGCAGCCCGTACGGCGGCATGTTGTTCGCGTTGTAGACTCGGCCGGTGACGATGGGTCGATCCGGGTCGCCCTCAAGGAAGTCGACGATCACCTCCTGGCCGATCCTTGGGATGTGGATCGCGCCCCAGTTGCTCCCCGCCCACGCCTGCGAGACGCGGACCCAGCACGAGCTCTTCTCGTTGCGTTCCCCCACGCGGTCCCAGTGAAACTGCAGCTTCACGCGCCCGTACTTGTCGGTCCAGATCTCCTCGCCCGACTGGCCCACGACCGTCGCGGTCTGCGGGCCTTCGACCACGGGCTTGCGCGCCTTCAACGCCGGCCGGTAGGGCACAGTGGACGGGATGACCTGGAAGTCGCACGAGAAAGTCGGCCCTCCCGGCGTCGCGCCGGTGAAGAGGCCATGCCCGCTCACCCGTAGCGTCGTCCACACGACGAGGTACTTCCGGTTCTGGTCGTCGCGAGGATACTCGGTCAAGGAGACGAGGGCGCCCGTCGTGAAGCCGCGCGCGTCGGTGTGACCGAGCGCCTCTTCGAACGGCTCCTGGCGCCGTTCGAGCTGCACGCGCGCGAGCGTCTCGCCGTCGCCGCGCACCTTGTAGTCGCCCGGGTAGTCGTACACCTCGCCGTCGGCGGCCGTGTGGCTCTTGGGCGCAGACACGGCGGCGGTGAGGTTCGCGTTCGGACGCTCGAAGTCGAAATCGCGGAGCGTCACGGCGCCGGAGGTGACCCGCTTCATCGCGACCCAGCGATCGACGTACTCGATGAGGGCATCGCGGTTCGCGTCCGGCGGCCGGTACGGCAAGGTTTCGTACTGGGGTACGGGCTCGTGCGCCGAGTACGAGTCGGCCAGAACGAGCGTGTGCGCGCTGTCGCTGTGGCGGAAGAAATAGTAGATGCCGACGCTTTCGAGCAGACGCGAGACGAAATTGAAGTCGTCCTCGCGGTATTGAGCGACGTATTCGAGCTCGGGATAGTCTCCGCTGAGCGCGTCCTCGAAGTCCGTGAAATTCCGGTCGCGGAAGATCTGCTTGACGATGTCCGGGACGCTCTTGTTCTGGAAGATCCTCGAGTCGGCCGTGTTCGTCAGGAGCCAGAGCCAGGGCCGTAGGACGAGCCGGTAGCCGCCCCCCGGTTGCCTGTTGTCGACGAACTCGACGGAGGTCACGTGCCCGTGGAAATGCCGCTGTTGGCCCTCTGTCAACTCGAAGTGGATCGCGACCACCTCGCCGAGAAGGCTGTTCATGTCGATCGTCGTGTCCGCGCTGACGAAGTCGACGGTGTATTCGAAGGGCTCGCCGAGGGCTTCCCGCCCGCGCATCTCCATGAACGAGAGGACGTCCGATCCGAGCGGAGTGTCGACGGTGACGGGGCCTGACGCGGGCATGGGGCGTTACCTCGGTGGGCGTTGAACGGAGGCGCTCGATTCGGCGCTGCCGTCAGTCGAAGGCGAACTGGAACTCGGTGTCGGTGGCGGTGACTTCGGCCTTCGTGGCGGGCGTCGCTTCGAGCTCGCGACGGAGGAGCTCTCGGCTCATCTGGGGCAGCAGGGCGCCCGTGAGCACGGCGTCGATCATGCGTCCGCCGCTCTCGACCTCCGTGCAGCGGCTCGACACGAGCTTGACCACCGAGGGGTCGTAGCGGAACGGGATCTTGAACTGCTCGGTCACGCGCTTTCCGATCCGATCGAGCTGCAGCCGGACGATGCCGTGGAGGACCTCGTCGCTCAGCGGATAGTACGGGATCGTCACCATGCGCCCGAGGAGCGCCGCGGGAAACGCCTTGAGGAGCGATGGGCGCAGGGCCTTTTCGAGCTCCGCCTGCGAACGCCGATCCTGCCCCCCCGCGCAGAGCTGCATGAGGACTTCGCTCCCCACGTTGGACGTCAGGAGGATGATCGTGTTCTTGAAGTCGACGCGCGTCCCCTGCCCGTCCTCCATCCAACCCTTGTCGAACACCTGGAAGAAGAGCTCGTGGACGTCCGGGTGGGCTTTCTCCACCTCGTCGAGCAGCACGACGCTGTACGGGCGGCGGCGGACCGCTTCGGTGAGGACGCCGCCTTCTCCGTAGCCCACGTACCCGGGCGGGGCCCCCTTGAGCGTCGAGACCGTGTGCGACTCTTGGAACTCGCTCATGTTGATGGTGATGACGTTCTGCTCGCCCCCGTAGAGCGCCTCGGCCAGGGTGAGGGCCGTTTCGGTCTTGCCGACCCCCGACGGGCCGACCAAGAGAAAGACGCCGATCGGCTTGTTGGGATTCTCGAGGCGCGCCCGCGCCGTCTGGACGCGCTTCGCGATGAGCTCGAGCGCGTGCGACTGGCCGACGACCCGTTTGCCGAGGATGTCGGCCAGCGAGAGGATCGTCTCGATCTCGTTCTTCACCATGCGGCCGACCGGGATGCCGGTCCAGTCCGATACGATGGCCGCAACGGCGTGCTCGCCCACGGTCGGCAGGACGAGCGGCTCCTCCCCCTGCAGCGCGACGAGCTCCTTCTCGAGGTCGAGGAGCTGCGTCAGGCGCTCCTCGCGCTTGGACGGCGCCTCGTCCACCGCAGCCTCGCGCAGCGCGACCCGCACCGCCAGGATGCGGTCGACGAGGGACTTCTCCGCGCCCCAGCGTTTTTCGAGATCCTCGAGCTTCGACTTCACCTCGCGCAGCGCGACGTCGGCCGTCTCCTTGCGGTCGCCCGTGTCGATGCCGATGGCCCGCTCGCGCTCGATGAGCGAGAGTTCGGTCTGGAGCGCCTCGACGCGGCGTCGGGCGTCCTCCACCGAAGGTGGAGGAGCGTGCTGGCTGATGGCCACGCGCGCGCACGCGGTGTCCAGCAGGCTGACCGCTTTGTCCGGCAGCTGCCGGTCCGGGATGTACCGGTGGGAGAGCGAGACCGCGCCACGGATGGCCTCATCCAGGAGCTCGACCCCGTGGTGCTGCGCGAGTGCCCCCGCCACGCCACGCATCATCAGCGTCGCCTTGTCCTCGGAGGGTTCGTCCACCGGGACCACTTGGAACCGGCGGGTGAGGGCCGGGTCCTTCTCGATGTGCTTCTTGTACTCGGCCCACGTCGTAGCGGCGATGGTCCGCAGCGTCCCTCGGGAAAGGGCCGGCTTGAGCAGGTTGGCCGCGTCCCCTGTGCCCGCCGCACCGCCCGCCCCGATGAGCGTGTGCGCCTCGTCGATGAAGAGGACGATCGGCTTCGGCGACGCCTGCACTTCTTCGATCAACTGGCGGAGGCGGTTCTCGAACTCGCCCTTCATGCTCGCGCCCGCCTGGAGCAAGCCGATGTCGAGCACGCGGAGCGTCACGTCCTTGAGGGCGGGGGGAACGTCCCCGCTCGCGATCCGCAGCGCAAAGCCTTCGACGACCGCAGTCTTTCCGACGCCCGCGGCCCCCGTGAGGATCGGGTTGTTCTGGCGACGGCGCATGAGGACCTGGACGATCTGGCGGATCTCGTCGTCGCGGCCGAGGATGGGGTCGATCTCCTTTTTGCGGGCGCGCTCGGTCAGGTCCACCGAGTACTTCGCGAGCGCTTCCTGGCGCCCCAGCGCCGCCGGCGACTCCCCCTCCGTCGGGGACGCGGCCGCTGCGGCAGGCGCCGCGACCGCCTGCGCCGCCTCGGGCGAGTTCGCCGCGATGCTGGCGAGCTTTTCGACCAGGTCGTCCGGGCCGATCTTCAAGAACTCGTGGGAGATGCCGGCGAGGGCGTTGCGCAGCGCCGTCGTCTTCGCGATACCGACGAAGACGTGGCCCGAGCGCACGCGGGCCTGCGCGTACTTCAGGCTCGCGTAGAGCCAGCCCCGCTCGACGGCCTCCTCGAGGTGGATGGACAGGTCGCTCACCGCGGTCGCACCCCGCGGCAGGCGGTCGAGGGCCTGGAGCAGATCGCGCGATAGGCGCGCGGCGTCGAGCTCGTAGTGCCGGACGATTCGATGCAGGTCCGAGTCCGGCAAGTTGAGCAGTTGGTGAACCCAGTGGGCGAGCTCCACGTAAGGGTTGCCCCGCATCTTGCAGAAGACGGTTGCGCTCTCGAGCGCTCGATACGAAAGCTCGTCAAGCTTGCCAAAGAGCGCGGCGCGGCTGATGTCGGCCATGGGTCGGTCCTCTCGTACTTAGGGTGCGTCGTCCGAACTCTTACTGCGTTCGAGCCTGCGGACTCCAACTCTCACTCTCAAGATGCCCCCGCGAAGCGCACCGTGCGCCCCGAGGCGGGGTCCACTACGAGGTCATGACGGTCGCCAGGGACGTCGCCGAGGCGCGTCGTCCATCCCAGCTTGGCCATCATGCCGAGCGTCATCGGGCTCGACGCATCCGAGGACAGGGCGAGCCTCATGTCCCAAGCCCACTCGTCGTTCGTGTAGATGCGCACGATGGACGCGAGCGTGGCCGCGCCGCTCGACCCCGGGAGCATTCTCTCGAAGTCGCGCAGAGTCAGCGGTCCGAGCACGACGCGAAACTTGTTCGCGCGCGTCCACACCCTCGCGCCCACGACCGCGGTCTGGCCGAGACGACCGAGCCCCGCGCTCGTGCCCAGGGCCCAGCGCTCCTCGGGCTGCAGGTCCAACCACTCGCCGACGAACTCTTCGATCGTCGCGGGTAGGCCTAGATGATCGGCGATGACGTCGCGCAGACCGTCAGCGTTTCGCGCAAGGGCCGCGAAGCGGCCGGCGTAGTAGAGCTTCGCGCGATCCGAAAAGGCGTCGCGCCGCCAAGGAGCGGGCGTCAGGCCCATGAGGACGCCCACGTAGAGCGCGTACGGATCGGCCGCGTCGCGGTCGAGCCCCGCCGTCGGCTGCGCCGCGGCCCAGGCGCGATGGAAGAGCAGGAAGATCCGGTGATGGAAGACGTCTGCGAAGCGCACGAGCGTGCTATCGCCCGCTTGCCTCAGCCGGTCGTACGCGTACTGCGTCAGGTGCACCGGGAGGGCGCCGTTGGCCCCCCAAAGGCCGAAGAAGGCGACCGACAGCCGCCGGTGTGACGGGTCGCTCGACTCTTCGAAGCCGGAGATGGCGCTTGGCGCGAACGCGAGCGACGGCGGCTGTCCCACGCGAAGCGGCTCGTCCACCGGGTGCGCGGCCTCGCCGAGCCGCGGCTTGTCGCGGTACGTCGACTCGAAGCGCCGCAAGGCCATGTGGAAATCGAAGCTCCACGGCTCGCGGATGAGAAGCTCGAGCCAGTCCGGCCGAGTCGGCTCGGGCTGCGGCGGCGAGCTCAGATCGTCGGGCGGCGCCCGATCCTCGGTGCCCATCGTGCGATCTCCCCTCGTTGGACGCTCTTCAAGACGGTCTCCGTGAACGAATTGATCGAGACGTAGCGCGCGAGGAAGCTCTCGAGCACGACACCCAAAAGGGCGACGCTGGTCCCCTCGAACGCCCCCTCGTCGCACTCGACCGTCAGCTCGACGCCGCGGGCGAACGCGAGGGGCCCGTCGAACGGCAGCCGCCGCACGATCGGTCGGCTCGAGACTGACTTGACGCCTTCGATCTGGCGGCGGGTGGCGGGCTCGGTGAGGTCACCGTACAATTGCAGGAGCTCGCGAAGCGCAGCGGACCCTCGCCCATCGTCCCCCCCCGTCAGCGAGAGATAGTTGAGCGATAGGTGTCCGATGAGGCGCCAAGTTGTCTCACCCCACGCGTTCGTCGGGCGGGGCACCGAGGGACCGGCGACGCAAGTCGCCCTCTTCACCGGGGCGCCGGACTCGAGAAAGAAGTCGGTCTCGCCCTCCCCGACCGGCATCGTCAACGGGAGGTCGCGGTTGGTGCAAAGCGTCCCGATGCCGAGCTGCGTGAGATCGGACCGATACGGCCCCTCCGTGCCGTCGACGAGCGCGACGAAGACCTCGCCTCCGAGGTAGCTCGACCGCGGGCCCCGAGCCTGTTGCGACGCGGACGCCAGGCGCTCGCGCCGATGTACCGTGAAGAAGGCCGCGTTCTCGGAGTGCTCGGCAGTATCGTGCGACTGGTAGAACGGGAGAAACTTGCGCTGGCCCTCTCCGCGCGTGCCGAAGCCCGTCACGTCGAGGATCGAGTGGACCTCGAAGTCGAGCGGCCGGCTGCGGTCGGGGACCACGTGATACTCGAACTCCCGATGGCTCAGGTGGATGCGATCCGTCTTCTTCGGGAAGAGATTGATCGCGGGCGAGCAGTAGAGCGTCACGTACGAGGCGGCGATGACCGGCTCGATCGACGGCTGGTGCCGATCGAGCGCGACGAGCACTTCGACCTCCTGGCTCTTGCAGCGCCGCACGCCCGCCGCGAGCCCCGTGAGCTCGACGAACATGAAGCGCTGGGGAAAGGCGAAGTACTCGTGCAGGAGGCGATAGCCCTGAAAACCGCGAGGGCCACAGGGAAGCAGCGCCTCTTCGTCGCTCAGGCCGGTGGACCGAACAGGCCCGGCGCGCACCACCCCCGCCGCGGCGGCGCCCGGATCGCGCAAGGCGACGGCGATCGAGTTGCACTGGAGGAGTTCGAACAGGCGGAGCGCGACCGCGTCGGTTCCGCGCATGAACAGGGGGAGGCGATCGACCCCCAGGTGCGAAAACGGCAGGCCGTTCGTCGTGCGCAGGCGGATCCTTAGCGCAGCACGCGCCTGCCGGGACGCCGGGAGGGGGACGTCCTCGAACACGCTGACGTCCGTATCGTAGGCGATGCTCTTGAGCTCGATGGGCCAGAGGGTGACGTCGTGCGCGGTCCGATACTCGCACGCGGTCGAGCCACCGGAGCGCACGTGGCTGATGAGCGACGTCCCCCTCGGCACGACGAAGCCGTCGTTCAGCGAGCCTTGCTCGCGGTCCGGGTGCAGCTGGACGACCGCCATCGACGGGGTCGGTCCCATGTAGTGGGGGCACAACATGCCGAGCAGCTGCTCGCTGAACCGCGGGAATTCGGCGTCGATCTTGAGGTTCACGCGCGCCGCCAGGAACGCGAACCCCTCGAGCAGGCGCTCGACGTACGGATCGGCGCAGGCGAAGGAGTCGAGACCCAGCCGGCCGGCCACCTTGGGGAAATCCCTGGCGAACTCCCCGCCGAGCTCGCGCAGGTAACGGAGCTCGCGGTTGTAGTACTCGAGGAAGCGCGCCTCCACGGGCTACTCCGCGCCGACTTCGACGACGCGCGCCTCGCCGTCCTCGAAATCGATGTCCGTGCGAAGGTAGAGGCGAATCGGCAGCGGCTGCGACCACAGATCCGCTTCGATGAGGAACCGCAATGAGTTGGGGCGGTGATCTGCGGCCACCGTGTCGATCCGCACCTTGAGCGAGCTGCGCTTGAGGCGTGGCTCGAAGTTGTTGATGGCCTGCCGCAGCTCACGGGCGAGGGCGGCCGTGTCGATGCTCGAGGCGACCCTCCCCGCGAGGTCCGGCGCGCCGAAGTTGACGACCGAGGTCTCGACCTCCGGATACCGGGCGAGATCCTGGACCGTCGACAGGTTCGTCGTGTTGAGGAGCCAGGTCAGGTCGCGCTTGACGCTGTCGCGCAGGCGCTGGGGTGAGAGGATCTTCTTGTCCGGACCCTCGCGCATGAGGTCGGGCTCGTAGTCGGTGAGCCGGTCGAGGAGCGACGGCTGCAGGCGCTCTTGCGGCGTGAGCTCAGGCACGGAGGCGACCCCACTGCAGGTCGCCCCCGGGAGCTTCTCGACCGGCGGCCCTCATCGGGTACTACCCCGCCTTCTGCGAGGGCAGCTTGGAGACGAGTCGCAGGGATACCGTCAGCCCTTCCAGCTGGTAGTGCGGTCGCAGGAAGAACTTGGAGGTGTAGTAGCCGGGGTCGCCCTCCACCGGCTCGACCACCACCTGCGCCGCCGCGAGCGGCTTTCGAGCCTTGTCGGTCTCCGTCGCGTGCTCGGGATCGCCTTCCACGTACTGGAGAATCCAGTTCTCCAGGTAGCGCTGCATGTCCTCGCGCTCGTTGAAGCCGCCGATCTTGTCGCGCACGATGCACTTCAGGTAGTGCGCGAATCGGCACACGGGGAAGAGGTACGGAAGGCGCGCCGAGAGCTTGGAGTTTGCCGTCGCGTCCGGATCGCTCCATTCCTTGGGCTTCTGGACGGACTGCGCGCTGATGAAGGCCGCGAAGTCGGAGTTCTTGCGGTGGATGAGCGGCATGAAGCCGCCGTTGGCGAGCTCGAGCTCGCGCGTGTCCGGGATCGAGATCTCGGTCGGGCACGTCGAGTCGAGGCCTCCGTCGGCGGTCGCGAAGGTATGCGTCGGCAACCCCTGGACCCCACCGCCGGACTCGACCCCGCGGATGCGCGAGCACCACCCGTACATCTTGTACGAGCGGTTGATGTTCGCCGCCATCGCGTAGGCCGCGTTGGCCCACGTGTACTTCTGCGGAAGGGTCCCGCTCGTCTCCTCCTCGAAGTCGAACGCCTCGACGGGGTTCGACTTGGCGCCGTACGGGCGGCGCGCCAAAAAGCGCGGCATCGTGAGGCCCACGTAGCGCGAATCCTCCGAGTCGCGGAACGAGCGCCACTGCTCGTACCCCGGGGTGGAGAAGATACCGTTCACGTCCCGCGGCTTGAGGAGCTCTTGCCACGACTCCATTCCGAAGAGCGACGGCGCCGACGCGGCGATGAAAGGCGCGTGCGCCGCGGCCGCCACCTTCGACATCTCCTCGAGGATGGTCATGTCCGGGGCGGTGTGATCGAAGTAGTAGTCCCCGACGAGGCAGCCGTAGGGGTTGCCGCCGAGGGTGCCGTACTCGTCCTGATAGAGCTTCTTGAAGAGGGGGCTCTGATCCCAGATGACGCCGCGGAACTTGCCGAGGGTCTTCCCGAGCTCCTCCTTCGTGATGTTCATCACGCGGATCTGGAGCATCTGGTCAGTCTCGCTGTTGTTGACCAGGTAATGCAGCCCCCGCCACGACCCCTCGAGCTGTTGGAACGCCGGGTTGTGGAGGATCTCGTTCATCTGCGCGCCGAGCTGCTTGTCGATCCCCGCGATAATCGAGCGGATGTTCTCGACAGTGTCGTTCGACGTGAGGGGTGTGCCGGCGAGCGCCTCTTTCACCAGGGTGTCGATCGCTCCGTCGACCTCGCTCCGCCGCTCCTTCGTCTTCGCGTTGAGCTCCTTGGCGAGGAGATTCTTGAAATCGCCGACTTCTTCCGTTGTCTGCGGGGCGGCGCCGGGTGCCTGCTGTTGTTCGGCCATGGGATCACTCAGCCTTCTGGGGTTCGCCCTCGGCCGCCTTGGGCGCGAGAGTCTTCTGCAGTTCAGGGTCCTTGAGGAGCTTCGCGACGAGATCCTCGGCGCCGCTCCTGCCATCCATGAACTTGATGAGGTTCGCGAGCTGCGTGCGGGCCTCGAGGAGCTTGGCGAGGGCCGGGATGTTTCGCGCGATCGCCCCCGGGGAAAAGTCGTCCATGCTCTCGAACTTGAGCTCGACGTTGAGGTTGCCCTCGCCCGTCAGACGATTCGCCGCCTGCAGGGTGACCCGCGGTTTCGTCGCCTTGAGGAACGAGTCGAAGTTCTCCGCCGACACGTTCACGAAGGACCGATCGACGACCGGGGGCAACGGCTCCGCCGGGTTGCCGGAGAGGTTGGCCAAGACTCCCATGACGAACGGGAGCTCCTTCTTCTGCATCGCGCCATAACTCTCGACGTCGTATTCGATTTGTACGCGCGGAGGCCTATTTCGACCGATGGACTTTTGGCTGCTCATGGGTTGACCTAGAGAGGGTAGCGTTACGATTGTTGCTGTTTGCCTGCGATGGTTTCGACGGTCGATAGCCCGTCGGGAATCATGTCTTTGACGATGTCGACGAAGGACATCTTCACGAGCCGCTTGCACCGCTCGAGCAGCAGCGGGACCGGACTCGACGGCTCGTTGCGGGCGAAATACGCGCACATGCCGTCGAGCGCACGAATGACGTCCTCGCGCGAGCGCAGGTCACCCACGGCGACCGCGCCGCCCGACACCGCTCCGGCCGCCGATGCCGCGTCCCCCGCGGGGTGGCCGTTCGTCGCGGCCGCCTGGACCCGCTCGCGCAGGCGGGTCGCCGTCAGGCCCTGAATCTCGACGAGGATCTTGCGGAGCGGCGCGAAGTCAGGGCCATGGCCACCCAGAGGGAGAACCCGACCGGTCCACGCGGCCTCGAGGAGCGCGAGCTCGTCGACGCACTTCGTGGCCGCGTTGGCCGTCGCCTCGAGCTCCGGGGGCGGCACTTCGCGGAACGCGCCGTCGACCGCGATGGCGGCCTCCGACGACGGACCCGCCTTCGTCGCCGCCTCGATCTCGCGCATCGTGACGTTGCCGAAGCGGCGCGACCCCACGAGCACGACGGAGCGCACGGCGACCACCGTCTCGCGGTGCACGAGCTCCGTCATGGCCGAGATTCGCTCGATCGGGTCGTTGTCGGTGTCGAGGCGGGGGTGCAGCGTGTCCCAGAAGCGCTCGACGAGGCCCCGCGCGAGGGCGAACCCCTCGGCGAGTCCCGCCAAGCCCTGGGTGGCGAGCAGGGCACGCGACGCGAACACGGACGCGCGCAAAATCTTGGACTGTCCGAGAAGAGCAATCGACTGCCCGAGGATCGCGTTCCAGGCGGGAGGCTCGGCCGGCTCGATCCGATCGCCGATCTGCTGCTCGGGCTTCCCCTGCATGCCGCGCTCGAGGTTCGTGAACGCGAGGCTGCTCCGGAGGTCGTCCCCTCCGGGGTTTTCGTGGGAAACCGGTTGCAGAAGCGATTCGACGTCCAT
>DATGJA010000698.1:0-5813 GCA_035295445.1 Polyangiaceae bacterium
GCGCCATCATCGCGCGGCGCTCCCACTCCTGCGAGTTCGCCGCCTCTTGCTCGAACTGCTTGGCGAGTCGCTTCTCGTCGGCGATGGACACGGCGACTTGCTTCTTCGCCTCGACGAGCTGGTTGTTCATGTCCAAAACGACCTGATTGAGCATCTTCTCGGGGTCCTCCGAGCGGCTGATCAGGTCGTTCAGGTTGCTCCGGATGAGTTGAGCTAGGCGGCTGAAAATACCCATGCGTCCCTCTGCGTCTGGCGGTTCGCCGTGCTTAGGGCGCGGCGCTGCCAGCGAGCTCCGGCAGCCGCTGCGCCAAGGCGACGTCGATCTCGTCGAGCGCCGCTTGGATCTCGTTGAAGTCGAGGTTCTCGAGCTCGAGCGCGCTCGAGAGGATGACGTGGTCGTCCTCCAGCCCGTAGCTCGCGTGAACGAGCTGCCGCGCGTTGAGCTCGAGGAGCTTGCGCATGACGCGCGCCTGCTCGCCGCCCCGGAGGTCCCCGACGTGGACGCGCAGCACGACGAGCGGCGGGTCCACGCGCACGGCGATCGGTGCCATGCCCGGGTCCGCTTCGACCAGGAAGGTCCCTGGCTGGCCCTCGACGGATCGGTACCGGCGGCCGTAGCGGAGCAGGTACGCTTCGACGTCCTTGTCGCTTCGCATGGGGCCGGAGCCTAGCAGGGTGTCGTGAAAGCAGCCTGGGAGAAGCCGCCGAGGCAAACGGAGCCTTGCACCCGGCCCGTCCGCGCTTAACTGTATAGGGGGTCTCGATGTCCGATCCGGCGCCGCCTCACTCTTCCTTTACCCAGGCTCTCCTGCCCATCACGGCCGCGGCGCTCAGCGCGGTCATGGTCGCCCAGGTGATCGGGCACGACCGGCGGCTCGTCGCGCCTCTCGTCGCATTTCTGGTCCTGCTGTTCGCGCCGGCGTTCTTCGGGCGGAGGCGCATGCGGCGGCTGCTCATCTCGGGGGACGTCGAGCGCGTGATAGGCACGTGGGAGGGCTCGATTCAGCGCGTGCCCCACCGCGACACGATGGCGCCGCTGCTCCAGGCGACCGCGTACGCGTCCTACGGTCGCGTCGACGCCGCCCGGCAGGCCCTCGCCCGCGCCGTGCGGGGCCCGGCGTGGGACGCGGCGCTCGAGCAGCGTCTGTTCGTCGAGACGCTCCTCGACACGTTCGAGGGCGATCGAGACCGCGCGGTCCGCAAGGCCCAGGCGCTCGAGGCGCTGCCGATGCCCCGCGGCGGCCTGCTCGCCCGCCGGCGTATCACCCGGCTACGAAAGGGGCTCGCCGCCCTCGCGCGCGCGTACGCCCACGTGAGCCGGGAGGGGGACGCCAAGGTGTTGCGGCGGGCCGCCGGCGCCTCGCCGCTGGTCCATTGGGCGATGCGGTATGCGTCCGCCATTCTCGCGGTCGACAGCGGCCAGGGGGGTGAGGTGTCCGAGCTCCTCTCGGGAGCGCCCGATTGGCCCGCCGAGAGCGCCTTTCACGAGTACCACCACGAGCTTCTGGCTCGGGCAGCGGTCTAAGTCCGCACGCTCGAGCGAAGCGAGAGTTCGGACTTAGGACACCCGGACACGCTAAAGTCCGCACGCTCGAGCGAAGCGAGAGTTCGGACTTAGGACACCCGGACACGCTAAGTCCGCACGCTCGAGCGAAGCGAGAGTTCGGGCCAGGGCGCGTCCCTAGATAGGGCGGGCCCAGCGTGTCCCGAGCGGTAAGCAGCCCCCACCCTCCGAGTGACGTGCGGTTGCCGCGCGCCCTCCCCCGCGGGGCGGGGGAGGGACCGAGCACCGCGTGAAAGCAGCACGCAACACCTTGGCCGGACATGACCGAGCCGGCTATATCGTGGACTTCTATTGCGCTGCGCTATGGCTCGCGGTCGAGGTGGACGGTCCGGTGCACCAAGCGCGCGAGGCCGACGACCGCCAACGCGATGAGCAGAGCGCCGCGCGAAGGTGGACGCGGTTGTGTGCGCGCGGGAACCGCAGGTCAATCGAGGGGTGGGGCTGTTAGCCCTGGGGTGCCGCTCCAATTCGGAGCCAGAGCATCGCGTAGCCGATCGCAACCACCGCGGCGTAGTGGCGCAAGGTCTTCTCGTAGCGAGTCGCGAACCGGCGGGCCTGTTTGGGCAGATTGGACGTGCACTCCAGGCAAGCCTTGACCCTCGCCCACTTCTCGTCGCTCAGCTGTCGTCGTACGCTCATGCCCCACGCCGCTGCCCCAAGCGATGCCGCAGGGCCAACTCCTCGGCCTGGCCGAATCTAGGGACGCGCCCTAAACACCGAGTCCGCAGGCTCGAGCGAAGCGAGAGTTCGGACTGCAGGGGGGCGCCCGCCGGGGCAGTTTCGCGCGGTCGCCACGCCGCAGGCGACCCGGGGTACTATTCCCTTGCATGGTCGAGGCCGTCGCTCGCTCGGAAAGGCTGCCGCGCCTGGCCAAGTACGAGGTGCTCGAGGAAATCGGGCACGGGGGCATGGCGGCGGTGTACCGAGCCCGCGATCGGCGCCTGGGTCGCGAGGTAGCGGTCAAGGTGATCCACCCGCACCTTCGGGATTCCACCGAGGTGGTCAATCGGTTCAACGCCGAGGCGCGCGCGGTCGCGAAGCTCAAGCACCCGAACATCGTCGAGGTGTTCGACGTCAGCGAGGAGGACGAAGAGGAGAAGTACCTCGTCGTCGAGCTTGTCCGCGGCACGACGCTGCGCAAGGTTCTGCAGGCCCACGGGGCCCTCCCGCCCGAGATCGCCGCAGCCGTGGCGCTCGAGCTCCTCGGCGCGCTCGCCCACGCGCACGCGAGCGGCGTGGTGCATCGCGACATCAAGCCCGAGAACGTGCTCATCGAGCAGCAGCCCGAGGAGATCGCCGCGGACGCCGGTCGCGACGCGCCGGAGGACTCGCCCGAGCGCCGTCCGCCCGCCGAGGGGCGCGTTCGCGTCAAGCTGACGGACTTCGGAATCGCCAAGCTGCTCGACGCGCAGGGGGTGACTTCGACCGGACAGGTCCTCGGCAGCCCCGCGCACATGGCTCCCGAGCAGATCGAGGGGGGCGAGGTGGACGCTCGCGCGGACCTCTTCGGCCTCGGCGTGCTGCTGTACGAGTGCATGGTCGGACACTTGCCCTTCGAGGGGACCAACCCGGCGCAGGTACTGCGGCGCGTGCTCGAGGGCACCTACCCGGACGCCAACGCCGAGCGCGCCGTCGTGGGGTCTCGGTGGAGTCGGATCCTCGATCGCGCGCTCGCCCACGCGGCCGCCGACCGCTTCCCCGACGCTCACGCGATGCAAGGGGCGATCGGGGACGAGCTCGCCCGCCTCGCCGTGACCTCGCCCAGGGCCGAAATCGAGGCGTGGCTCGCCGATCCGCCGGGGTACGCCGGCGCTTACCGCCCGCACATGATCGAGAAGCTCCGCGTCCTCGGCGGCCAGGCGCGCGATCGCGGCGACGTCCTGTCGGCCGCGTCCGACTACAATCGCGCCCTCGCGTACGCCCCGGACGACGCGCGCCTGCTGCGAATCGTCGCCCGGATGCATCGCGCGCAAGCCTTGGCGATCGCGCTTCGGCGCGTCGCGGTGGTGCTCGCGGTGCTCGTCGCCGGTGCGTCCGCGGCGTGGGCCTTCGGCCGCTTCGTGCGACGCGAGGGCACCCCGCCGCCCGGTGCGAGCGCCGTCCAGGGTCCGGCGACGGCGAGGCAGGAGTTCACGACCACCCCGGCGGGCCTCTCTGCGTCGCCGCCCCCGAGCGCCGCGTCGCACGGCACCGCCACGGCGAGCGCATCCGCCGTCCCGTCGGCCGCCGTCGGGGGGCGTACGGCGGAAAGGACCGTGACGCTCGACCTCAAACCGCCGATGGGCGTCACCGTGAGCGTGGACGGGCAATCAACGCGGGAGGTGGCGACGGGCGACCGGCTGACCGTCGACGTGAGGCCCCACACGCTCACGTTTTCGTGCTCCGTGTGCAACCCCGTGCGCATCGCGCTGGGCGGAGGGGACAAGGACGACACGCTGCTCGTGTCGGTGCCGATCAAGCCGGCGACGCTCGTGGTCGAGGGCGACCTCGCGAAGACCTACCAGATCCTGCAGCGTCCCGAGATCTGGGTGCGCGCGGGGGTGAACACGGTCCCGCTCCGGAGCGCCTTCGAACGGGTCGACGTCAAACAGATCGAGACCGGGTCCGCGGTGTCCGTCAGGCTCGAGGCCGGAAAAACGATCCGGGCGACGTTCGACTAGGTCTGAAAACCGTTGCAGCGGGCTCTCGGGTCGATGGATCGTCTGGGCGTGCGTCGCGCGATCGTCGTTTCTGCCGTGGCCATCCTCGTCGGGGCGACGTCCATGGCCCGCGCGGACGCCCAGGGTGACCTCGAAAAGGCGCACAACGCCTACGTCGCGCACAAGTATCCCGAGGCCGAGAAACGTCTGCGCGAGCTCCTCGACCCCAAATCGAGCCAGCTCAAGGACCCCGACGCGATCGCCGACGCGCGCATGTACCTCGGCGCGGTCCTCATCGCCGAGAACAAGAAGGACGACGCCGGGGTGCAGTTCGAGCAGCTCCTCCTCGACAAGCCCGACTACCAGCCGGATCCGCTGCGCGTGTCGGTGGCGGCGATCGACGCGCTGATTGACGCGCGCTCCCGCCTTCGCGACAGGCTCTCGGCCATGCAGGCCGAGAAGGTGAGGGTCGCGCAGGAGGAGAAGGCCAAGGCGGATGCCGAACGACTGCGGGCGGCGTCCCGCCTCGCGTTGCTCGAGCGGCTCGCGAGCGAGGAGGTGGTCGTCTACAAGTCCTCGCGCTGGGTGGCCGCGGTCCCTTTCGGGGTGGGCCAGTACCAGGCGGGCCAGAACACGCTGGGCGCGGCCTTCCTGGCGGGTGAGGGGGTATTGGCCATCGGGAGCATCGTCAGCGCCGCCATGACCGTGGTCCGGGTCGGCCAGGCCAGCGACGCCCTGCAGCAGGGTCTGGCATCGGTGGCGGCTCAGTACAACGGGCAGGCGCAAGCCTGGTCGCTCGCGGGCAACCTGTTCGCGGGTGGGTTCGCCCTCGCGGCCGTCGCGGGCATCATCCACGCGGAGGTGACGTTCTTGCCAGAGCGGGTCGAGATTCGAAAGCGCGAGCTCCCGCCGGTCGCGTTGTCTCCGATGGTCGGGCCGCTCCTAGGCGTCCACGGGGTCTTCCGGTGACCCTGACGGCCACGGGCGAACCGGCCTACGACTTGTAAGAGGGGTCCATCCGGTCGAGGCGGCGCAGCAGCCCCGGCCAGGCGAGCGCCCCGCCGAGGCCTTTCGTGACCGAGCGCGACGCCTCTCGTACGTGAGAGAGGATCGCCGGGTCGATGCGCACGAGCTCTGCGCCCCCGGACTGGGCGAGGACCTGGATCTCGCACGCGCGCTGCAGCGTGAACATGGCCAGGAACGCGTCGGCGATCGAGCGTGCCACGGTGAGGAGGCCATGGTTGCGCAAGATGAGGCACGTGCGCTCGCCGAGGTCGCCGACGAGACGCGGCTTCTCGTCGTCTCGAAGCGCGATGCCTTCGTAGTCGTGGTACGCGAGCGACGAGAGGGCGATGCTCGCTTGCTGCGAGATCGGCAGAAGCCCGCCTGCCTGCGCGGACACGGCGACACCGGCCGTCGTGTGCACGTGCAGGACGCACGTCACGTCGGGGCGCGCCGCATGGACGGCGCTGTGGATCACGAACCCCGCGGGGTTCACGGGATGGGGGCTCGGCGCCACCTTCTCGCCGTTCGGGTCGACCTTCACCAGGCTCGACGCGGTGATCTCGTCAAAGAGCATCCCGTACGGGTTGATGAGAAAGTGGTGCTCT
>DATGJA010000699.1:0-7767 GCA_035295445.1 Polyangiaceae bacterium
GGACGCCCCCGGCCACGTCGTTCTGATCGAACTCCCAGTCGCCGATCCGCCACCAGATCTCCGCGACGTACTTCGGCTCTTGCCCGGGGAGGATGTTCGGCTGCGCGACCGGTTGGCAGTCCTGAAGATACGGGTCGGTGAACGTCGTCTCGTCCTTCGGGCCCTTCTTCAGCGATTCCGCTCGCGGGTACTTGGATCGCCACGTCTTCCAGTACGCCTCCTCGTGGTCTTGAGGCATGGGCGTGATCTTGTCGACATCCGGGGACTTCGGATCGGAGGCGACCGGGTATTTGTAGTGGTTCGGACAGACGAGCGATCGCCAGACCTGCTGCCCCTCGTCCACGCGGCGCGAATCGGTGAGCGCGTGCCCCAAGAAGTAGTAGATGCCCGCTAGCTCCACGTAACTCGGGAAGTCGCGAATGACCCGCTTGTAGAGCGCGATCGCAGGCTTCAGCGTGACGGCCAGGTCTGCGCTCGGATCGTCGTCGGAGCGTGCTCGCTCCTCGTAAAGGGCCGCCAGCCTGTACATGGCGTCCGGCGTGGCATCCGGCTGCGCGTTCGGCCCGCTGTAGCGCGCGACGAAGTCCTCCAGGCGCCGGATGGCGGTCTCGCGAGCCTTCTTGAGCTCCTCCTTCTCGATGCCGATCTCGCGATCCAAGCCGCCGAGGATGGCTTTCTTTTTCTCCTCGTAGTGCAGGGTGACGATCGTCGTGATCGTGTCCTTGTAGTCGCGTGCGCCACGCTCGTACGCGTCCGTTTCCTGGCGCATGGCGTCGTAAGCGGCGATCTGGTCTGGCGAGGGCGGCGGCAACGGCGGAGAGTGCGGACGAAACGTCGGTACCGTCGGGGCGACCGTGCTCGCGGTCGACGCGCTCGCGACCGCTGTCGGCGCCGCGCGGGTGCCTCCGTCCGGGGAGGCGCTGGCGGGCGCCCCTCCGTCACGGGTGATTCCACCCCCGACCGGGGTTAGGCGTACCGCTGCGCTCGAAGCGCCTTTCGGCGCGCCCCCATCCGTCCCGGCGTTGACGGAGGCCGCGGCGGGGCGAACGGGAGTCGTCGTCTGCGCGTCGACGCTCAAGGCGAACGCCGCGCAGGCGACGCCCATGCCCCCCACGATGGCGGCGCGCACCGCCCGTCCCAAGCCCGATTGGTAAGCCATCCTCTTCCTCGGCACCGGTCACTTGGCGCCCGACTCGGGCTCCAACCCGTCGTCCCTGACTTCCTTCAATTCTTCGTCGAGGAGCTGTTCCTGGCGGGAGCGCTCCGACTGCAGACTTCGCACGCGATCGAGTTCCTCCTCCCGCACTTCCCAGGCCTGTTCGGTGATGCCGACATCCGCCCGCAGGACGATGCCGCGCAGCTTGTCGCGGACAATCCCGAAGTTGCGTTGCGCCACGTGGCCGACCAGGTCTCGCGCCTCCCCGTCGAGCGCGTCGAGCTGCTGCTGGTACTTGGCGATGTTGACTTGCTCGGCCTGGATTTTCGCGTCGAGCTGCCCGGCGCGCTCGGCGACCTGGGCGTCGAGCTGCCGGATCGCGCCAATGATAATCGCTTCGTACTGGCGCGCCTGGGCGAGCACGGGGGTGGCCTGGTGTGCGAAGCGCGACGCGCCGCCGCCCGCGGCGCCCCCGGACGCGAGCTCGACCTCCCGCTCGAGGAGGTCGCGGAACTCGTCGCGCACGACCGCGTCGTTCTGGTAGCGAGCGTCGCCGAGGCCGATCTGAGCACGGCCCATGTCGATCTGCCGCCTTAGCTCGGCCACCTGGTCGCGGTATCGTTTGAGATCGTGCTCGTTCGCGTCGAGCTCGGCCTGCAGCCTCTGTACGCTCGCCGGATCGCGCGCGACCCCCTGCTGCGGGCCGTCGCTGAGCACCCGACGCAAGCCGTTCACGGTCGCCTGGAGCGAGTCGACCTCCCCCGAGCGACGCGTGAGGTTCTGCGAGAGCGCGTTCCATTGGGCCAACCCTTGCTGCTCGCGCTTGGCGAAATCCGCCGCGACGATGGGGAGTCCCTCGATCGTCGCCATGAGCGCCCTGCGCTGCTGACGGATCTGGCCGATCTCGCCGCCCAGGTCCCCCGGTTCCTCGTCGTCGAGCGCGTGCGCCAGACTCAACCGCGCCCTCGACAGGCGGTTGAGCAACCCGAGGCCCGTCTGCTCGCCGGCCTCGATTTCGGGAAACGCGCGAACCCGAGTTGCCGCCCCCGTCAGCGCCAAGAGCTTGTCGACGAGCTGACCCGACTGGCGGATGAGAGTCTTGCACTCGTTGATGTCGTCGATGACCGCGAACGCCAGAGGGCCATCTTCGGCCTCGCGCGCCCAGCGCACGGCGATGGCCGGGAGTTGCTCGTTCTGATCGAGGAGGTCGAGCTGCTGTTGCGCGAGTTTGTCGTAATAGACGCTCACGTCCTTGGTCGAGTCTAGGAACGTCTCGACCTTGGCCCGCATCGGGTCGTACTGCGCGCGGATCCCCTCGTAGAGCTGGAGCGCTCGATCGAACGCGCCCGCGCGCAGCAGGAGGTCTGCCCGCAGAAGCGTGCCGTCGCCGATGTATTCGCTGTTCGGGTCGCTCACCATGAGGACCTCGAGCGCCCTCTCCGCACGGTCGACGTCGCTCAGCCGAACGTACACCCACGCGAGCTCGTACAACATCGTGTCGAACTCGGGACTGTCCCGGCCGACCTTCGAGTAGGCGTCGGCCGCCTGCTGGTACTGCTCCATCTCGTAGAACAGCCGCCCGATGGCCATCCATGAGAGGTCGATGACGTGTCGGTGCTCGGCGGAGTCCGGCGGGAGCTCCGCGGCGACACGAAATGCTTGGATCGCCTGCTTGTAGCCGGCGCTGGTCGCGCCCTTCTTCGACGGATCCGCGCCGGCGCCCGCCCGCGCGATCCTGAGCGCGACGAGACCTTGGAAGTACCGCGCCTGATGCGCGTACGGGGTCGTGTTGCCGACCTGCTGGAACGTCTGGATCGCGTCGTTGTACGACCCTTGACGGAAGTACGCCTTCCCCTTGGCATACAGCAGGCCCGCGTCGATCTGGGCGGGCGGCACCTGGTTGAACTTTTCGAAGATGGAAGCGAGAGTCTCGGGTGGATCGTTCACGCGGAGCGAGACGTCCACCAGACGGGCGAGCGCGCGACCGAAGTAGACCTGGAACCGCGGCTCGTTCCCCCGGTCGACGAGCGAGCGGTAATCGCGTCGAGCGGCCAGGTAGTCATGGGAGGCGTAGTAAGTCTCCCCCCGAAGCCACAGCGCGTCCGGATAGCTGGTCGTATTGGGAAACTCTTCGAGGATCTCGCTGAGGACGACGACGGCACGCGTGTAGTCCTTCATCCGGTAGAGGAGCTCTCCGTTGGCGAGACGCTGCTCCGCGGTCTGGCGTTCGGATCGCGCCTGCTCCACGGCGGCCTGCACGGCGGCCATCTCCCTGCCTACGTACGTGACGTCGCCCTGCGCGGAGGTAACGTTGTCATCCGTGCTGGCTCGGGCGTCGCGCGCGGCCGCCCAGGCGAGCACGGCGCAACATGTCGCCGCGCCGAGCCTCCGAAGCTTCACTTCTTTCCTCCTCCGATCGACACGCCCCCGGACACTGATACGCTTCCCGACCCGGCACCCCCGGAGGGTGCCGGCGCAGAGGTCGTCGACCCAGCGCTGAGCGGCTGCACCTTCTCTTGCCACTCCATGGTCGGACGCTGCTCGAGCGGTGTCGTCACGCCGCCCTTCTCGAACGCCGTGGCCGTGATGGTGAGGGCCTTGCCCTCGATGGCGGTAAACGAGTGGCTGGACTTGACGTCGAACTTGTAGCCTCGAAGGTAGGAGAAGACCCCGTATCCGTTGCCCTGGAACGTCAACGCGACCTGAATGGTGTGGTCCCCGGGGGGGACCGAGCCCGTGTAGATCGGTATCTCTTTCTGGTCGGCCAGGGCTCCGGAGTCGTCCGTGCGGTTGTACTGGATCTGGCCGTCGATGACGAAGAGCGCCCGCGTCAGGAGAAACGCGCTCGACATCTCGTTCCGGAAGTCGACCTCGGCGCGCGAGCCCGAAGCGCCCCCGCCGATGATCGTGTCGCTGAGGAGCGCGAGCCGCGTGTGGCTGCGGCGGATCTGATCTTTGAGCTCGTCGACTCGCTGCTCGAGGTCGCGCAGGCGGACCGCGTAGGTCGCGCCGTTCATGCCGGTGTCTGCCGGCTTCGCGTTCATGTCGACGCTGACGGGAGCGGGGTTGGACACGGTGGCGCCGGGCGTCGGCGTGGCCGACGCGCCGCTGCCGTCGCCGGCCGGTGCCGCTGCCGGCGCGGCCGCCCCTGCCGCGGTCGAGGCGGAAGAGGCCACCGCCGCGGCCGGCTTTGCGCCCGGACCGACTGCGCCCGGCTTCGACTGCGCGCCCGCGGCGAACGGCAACACGAAACCGGCCAGCGCCAAGCCCAGGACCAAAGTCACTCGACGTTGCATGCGAGACTTCCCTTCTTTTCGGGAGTGTTTGCGGAGCGCGCACCGACCGCCGTGGAGGCGATGTGCTTACGTCATACTTCGTCGGCGCCGCAACAAGAGCGCACTGAGTCTAGTTTCGGCGGCGCGACCTTGGCAACAGCAGCAAGGCCGAGGCGGCGGCGAGCGCATGCGTCCAAAAGCCGTCGCATTTTCGGTACGCTAGCCTCCTTTTCGTAGGTTGAAGACACTATTCCAGAGGGGGGATGGCGGCGAGCCCACGCCAGCCCCCCCCGGGGAGGGGTGGGCGCCCTCGCGAGCCCCGGGAGGCGCGCCGGTCCAGCGACCGCTGAGGTGGGTAGCAATCCCCCACGCGGATGAGCGAAGATCCCCCGGCCTGCTCACGCGTCGGATCCTTGAAGGATCTTTCGAGCGATATCATGACCCGCGCGCGCAGCGACGCCAAGAACACGAAGGTTTCACGAGGACTTGGGAGACCGGGTGTCCACGTCACGCATCGAGACGACCGACGAAGTCTTGATGATCCGCTTTCAAGGCGGGGATCGGGCGGCGTTCGCCCTTCTCCTCGGCCGCCACAAGAGGCCCCTCTACAACTTCGCGCTGCGGCACGTGGGAAGCCCCCCCAGCGCAGAGGAGGTCGTCCAGGACGCGTTCGTTCGTGTCATCCAGAGCGCGGCCGACTTCAAGCACGAGGCGCGCTTTTCGACCTGGCTATACGCCATCGCGCGCAACCTCTGCATCGATCACATTCGCAAGCGCGCGCTGCGGAGGCACTCGTCGCTCGACGAACCCAAGCCGGGCTCGGACGGCGACGGACCCACGCTCGGCGAGCGTCTGCCCGATGCCCGCGGGGACGCCGAGCGTGCGGCGGTTTCCGGCGAGATCCGCGAGCGCGTCCTCGCCGCGGTGGACGAACTTCCCGAGGAACAGCGCGAGGTGTTTCTGATGCGCGAGGTCGCAAACCTACCGTTCAAGGAGATCGCCGGGATTGTCGGAACCTCCGAGAACACGATCAAGAGCAGGATGAGGTACGCGCTCGAACGGCTCCAGGCCGCGCTGAGCGAGTTCGAGGAATACGCGCGCGGGCTGCGCTGAGGCACGCGCGCGCGAGCGAGAAGAGCGATGGACTGCGAGAAGTTCGAATCCGCCATGCTGGACGAGCTCTATGGGGAGCTCGACGAGGTGACGAGCGCCGCCGTGAAGCGCCACATGGCTGGCTGCGCCCGATGCTCCTCGCTCCTCAGCGGGCTTCGAGCGACCCGCAGGCTGGCCTCGGTCCCGTTGGTCGAGCCGCCGCCGGGCCTCGAACAGCGAATTTTGGACGCCGCTAGCTCCGTGCCCGCGAGCGCCACGGCGGGATGGCCGCTCGCGCGGATCGTATCGATCGCGGGCAACTGGGCGATGCGGCCGCAGACGGCGATGGCCGCCCTCTTCCTTGTCATGATCGGATCGAGCGTGCTGCTCCTGCGCGGCAAGTCGTCGCGGGCTCCGGCCAGCGCCTCGATCACGGTCACGGAGGAGGGCACACCCGCGCCGGTCACGTCCGCTCTGCCTACGACGCCTGAGGCTCCGCCGGCGGCTTCGGGGGGGCTGCCCGTCGCTGTCGCACCCGCGGCTCGGCCAGAGCCCAAAGCCTACGCCGCGAACGCCCCCCCCAACCCTGCGCCGACCTCGGCCGAGATCGCGCGCGCGAAGGCCCCCGCGAAGGCCGTGGCGGAGGACGAGAGGGCACTGCAGGCGACAGGCAACGGCTTCGGGGCCGGCGGGGCTGCCGTGGCCGCGTCCCCGGTGCCTGCAGCGGCGCCCCCCGTGGCCGTGAGCCCGGCGTCGCGCCGCTCGTCACCTCCCCGCGCGTTCGCCGCCCCGCCTCCAGGGTCGCCGGCGGCCCCCGGTTCAGCGTTTGACCAAGCGGTCTCTTCCTTTCACGGCGGTCGATTCGACGAGGCGTTCCAGGCGTTCGACGCGCTCGCGGGGAGCGACGCGAACGCGGACTTATGGGCCGCCCGCTCCCTGCGACAGGGTCGCGGCTGCCCGGCCGCGCTCGACCGCTACGACCGCGTCGCACAGCGCGCTGCCGGCAGCGGCCCCGGGTGGGACGCGCTGCTCGAGGGCGCCCGATGCTACGCGTCCGTAGGCAGGACGACGCAGGCCTCGGCGCGGCTCAACCAGCTGCTCTCGGTCGACGGCTACCACGATCGCGCGCAGGCGGAGCTGGATCGGCTCGCTGGCGCGCCGAAGCCTCCGGCGGCGTCGGCGCCCGCAGATTCCGATCGATGAGCGACCCGCCATGGACGCGAACACCGTCGACCGTCTCGTGAGAGCATGGATCGATCTCGATCGTGCCTCGGCGCCCCTTCCGGCCGACGCGGAGGTCATCGAGAGCTCGCGGACCGTTCGGTCCCTCATCGTCGAAGCCCTTCTCTCTGCGCCCGCCGGCGAGTCGCCTGGCGACGACTTTCTCGACGCCTGCGCAGTGCTCGGGCGCCTCATCGCCGACCGCGCAGGGTCTCCGACGCTCGCCTCGCTGACCATGGGCCACGCGTTCCGATCCATCCCGGGAACCGCGCCCAACTGGCAAGGGGCCGCGACAGGTTCGGTCGCCGAGGGCTTCGCGGGAGCTCTCGTCGAGAACGTCCGCCAGGAGGCGATGCAGGCCTGGGATTTCCCGAACTGCGCGGTGCCTTTAGGTCTTCATGCCGTCGCGATTGCCGCGGGGCACCCTTCCGACGACGACGAAGTGCTCGCCGCGTGGGCAGGTCGAGTCGCGACCGCCGCCGCGCGAGCGGGAATCCGGCAAGCCGTCGTCGCAGGGGCTGCCGGCGCGCGCGCCGCGGTCGTCGACGCCTTGACGCTCGTCGGCATCGAGACCCGGACGCCCGGCTGAGCTCGGAGCCCGTAGGGCATTGCCCTTCGGGCAAGCTCTCAGGACCGCCTCCTGGCGCCTCGTCAGGCGGGCTCGCGCACGTATGCGATGGTCCGGATCACCTCGACGAGGCGCTCCCGATCGTCCGGCTGCAGGTTGACGAAGCGCAGCCCCATGCCCGGGTTCGGGTTGTCGCCATTGGCGCGCACGGGGTTGATCCACGCGACGACGCCCTCCAGTTTGAAGGGCTCGTACCCCGGAGGGGCGAACGTGAGCACGAGGCCCGTCCCGACCGCCAGGGGGTCGGTCGTCTTCACGAAGATACCCATCGCGCTGATGTTCGTGATGGAGGCGTAAAGGAACGTGTCCTCCGCGATGCAATCGACCGCCCACTCGACGTCGAAGCGATCATGGCTTCGGCGTTCGTCCTGGGTCCTGCCCCGAAGCGAACCCGG
>DATGJA010000700.1:0-6754 GCA_035295445.1 Polyangiaceae bacterium
CGGTCGCGCGCAAGGAGAGCCGCGGTGCGCACGCGCGCGAGGATTTCCCGGACATGGACAAGGGGCATTTTTCGAAGGTGAACATCGTCCTTCGGGCCACGCCGACCGGGATGCAGGTGACCGAGCATCCCCACGCCGACCCGCCGCCCGAGATCAAGCAGGTGCTCGAGGAGACATGAAATGACGACCTCTCCAGGTTCGCCCACGCCGGCCGAGGGCCGGAAGGCCACGCTCCGAATTTTTCGCGGCGACTCGACGGGGGGAGAGCTCAAGCCGTACGACGTCGAGACCTATCCCGGGATGGTGGTGCTCGACGCCGTGCACGACGTGCAGGCCAAGCACGACCCGACGATGGCCGTCCGCTGGAACTGCAAGGCAGGCCGCTGCGGGTCGTGCAGCGCCGAGATCAACGGCATGCCGCGTCTCATGTGCATGACGCGGATGTCGCACTTCCCCGAAGGCGAGCCGATCACCGTCACGCCCATGCGCTCTTTCCCTGTCATCAAGGATCTGGTGACGGACGTGTCGTTCAATTTCGAGATGGCAAAGAAGATTCCGCCCCTCAAGCCGCGGCCGCGCGACGCCGACGGCACGTGGCGGATGCAGCAGAAGGACATCGATCGCATCCAAGAGTTCCGCAAGTGCATCGAGTGCTTCCTCTGCCAGAACACGTGCCACGTGATCCGCGACCACCAGAAGACGGCGTTCGCGGGCCCACGTTTTCTCATTCACCTCGCCGGGCTCGACATGCACCCGCTCGACACACTGGATCGCCGCGACCTCGTGAAGGACGAGTTCAAGATCGGGCTGTGCAACATCACCAAGTGCTGCACGGAGGTCTGCCCGGAGCACATCCACATCACCGACAACGGCATCATCCCGCTCAAGGAGCGCGTGGCCGACGACCACTTCGACCCCATTCGCTGGCTCTTGAGCAAGGCGGGCGGGAGCATCAAAAAGGAGAAGGCGCGTCTGCCCATCGTGCGGGGCGACGCGGCGCCTGCGCTCGCTGCCGGGCGGAGCTCGGGCGAGTAGGCGGCAAAGGGGCATCGCGAGGGGCTCCCATGGGCTTCGAGCTGAAACGTCTGCCGCGCGCGTCGCTGGGGGCGGCGATCGACAAGGCGGCCCACTACCGCGACCTCAACCAGCCGGAGGAGGCCGAGAGCATCTGCCGCGACGTCCTCGACGTGGACCCGGACCACGCGTCGGCGTGGAAGCTGCTCGGCCTGGCGCTGACGGATCGGCTGGCGTCGGGCGAGGTCGGCCTGCTCGAAGCCGCCCTCGACGCGTTCGAGAGGCTGGCCGACGAGTACGAGCGCGTTTACCACCTCGGCGTGGCCTGGGAACGAGCCGCGAAGGCTCACCTCGAGCGTGAAGAGGCGCACAGCGCGGTCGCGGCGTTCGAACGGGCGATGTCGTTCTTCGAGGAGGCCGAGGCCTTGCGCCCCGAGCACCCGGACCCCGTGCTCCGTTGGAATCGCTGCGTGCGACTGATGTCGAGCCACCCTCGGCTCCGAGCGGCCCTGCAAGCTCCGAGGGAGGACCAGGTCCACCTCGGCGACTGAGGCACCCGACTGGAGCGAGGAGCCGATGCGCGTCGTCGTCACGGGCGGAACGGGATTCATCGGGCGAGCGCTTCTCTCTGCCCTCGCCGCGCGGGGCGACGAGGCGGTCGTCGTGTCCCGTGAGCCCGGCCCGGGCCGCGTCGGGTGGGACGCCGTGGAGGAGGCGGTGTGGCGCGCCGACGCGGTGGTTCATCTGGCGGGCGAGCCCGTCGCGGACGCCCGCTGGACCGCGGCGCGCTTCGAGAGGCTGCGGTCGAGCCGGATCGACACGACGCGATGGGTCGCGTCCGCCGTCGCGCGCGCCGCACGCAAACCCCGCGTGCTCGTCAGCGCATCGGGCGTCGGGTTCTACGGGACGCGGACCGACGCGGACGTCCTCGACGAGAGCGCCCCCGCCGGGGACGACCCCCTCGCGCGACTGACGGTCGAGTGGGAGGCGGCGGCGAGCGAGGCGCGCGCAGCGGGCGTACGGGTCGTTCATCCCCGGATGGGGATGGTGCTTGGGCGCAACGGCGGCGCCATCGCCAGGATCGTGCCGGCGTTCCGGTGGTTCGTGGGCGGCCCGATCGGCAGCGGCACGCAGTTCGTGAGCTGGATCCACCTGGACGACGCCGTCCGCGCCCTGCTCTTCGCCGTGGACCAGGACGCGCTGTCCGGTCCGGTCAACCTCGTTGGCCCGCACGCGGTGCCGATGGAGGCGTTCGCCCACGCCATCGGGCGGGCCCTTCGGCGGCCGTCCGCGCTGCGGGTCCCCGGTTTCGCGCTCCGCGTGGCGTTCGGCGAGGGGATCGCGCAGCTCCTCCTCACGGGGCAGCGGGCCGTGCCGCGCCGTCTCCTCGAAGCGGGCTTCACGTTCGACTTCCCCGAGCTCGAGCGGGCGCTCGTCGACGTGGTGGGCCCGAGGTAGCGCCAAAAGCGCACCCATCTTCGGGACCGACGCGTCCGTCACGGCAATGCGGCGCCTACGGCTCCGTCGGGCGACCCACGAGGGTCGCGAGGGCGGCCGTCAGTGGGGACGTCGAGCCACGAAGCGTCCGCTGGGCCAGCTCGACGAACTTCGGCGCGCGCGCCCTCTGGAGGGCCGCGAGCGCCGCTTCCCGGTCCGCGGGCGCTCCGTGACGAAGGACGCCGAGCAGGAACTCGGCGGCCTCCGTCGTGTCGATGTGCGTGAGCGCGCGCAGTGCGGCGGCGCGCACCGCCACGGCGCCCGACTCGCGAAAGATGCGCGCCAGAGGGTCGAACGCGTGCGGGAAGGCGAGCGCCTCGACCGCCCGCGCCGCGTGCTCGACCACCGCCGGATCGGCGTCCCGCAGGGCGGCCCGCACCGTCGTGAACGATCGCTTGTAGGGAAGGGCCTGCACGGCGTGCAATACCGCGATCCGCACGCGTCGCTCCGGGCGCGTGAAGAGCTTCTCGAGGGGCGAGAGCGCCACGTACGCATGGAGCCGCGAGAGCTCCCGAGCGAGGCGCATCGACGCCTCTTCCATCCCATCGCGCGGCGGGACGCCGCCCTCCACCGCGAGCGCCGTGAGCCGCGCGAGCATGGCGCGACGCCGCGTCACCTCGGGGGCCCCCCGGTCCATCAGGACCTCGGCGCACGCCTCGGCCGCGCTGCCGCCGCGTTCCCACTCGAGCACGTCTGCGTGCCACACCTCCGTCTGCGCGCTGCGAGCGCGCGGCGGGCTCTCCGAGGTCTCGAGCGGTTCGTCGCGTGCGGCGGCGTAGCGCGCCGCGCATCGCGCGTAGTGGTCGCGGCGCTCGGGCCGCAGATCGAGCTGTGCCAGCTCGGCGTAGAGGCTGCCGACTCGCGCGAGCTGACCGACCTCCCCGAGCGCCAGGATGGCCGCGAGGAGCGCCTTCTCCGCCATGTCGGCCGCCGAGCCGCGGGCCCGGTGCTCGCGCGCAAGCGCCAACCATAGCTCGGCCTGCTGCACGTCGTACGCCGCCGCAGGCGAGGGTCGTCCAAGCGACCGGGCGTAGCTGGCCGCCTCGCGCGCGAGCGTCGCCGCGGCGCCCGTCTCCCCCCGCGATGCCAGGGTGGCGACCGCGTCCGAGTAGTAGTCGAGCGCGAAGTGCTCGAGGTGATCCTCGCGCAGCACTCGGATCGAGTTGACGAACCCCTCGAGCACGTCCTCGAGGGCGCCGCTCTCGAGGCCCACCTGAACGAGCACCTCGAAGCAGTCGAAGGCCCGCTCACGCTGGCCGACCGACTCGAAGTGGTCGGCCGCCTCCTCCAGCAGTCGCACGCAGGCGACGGTCGCCTGGCGCGCCTGGTTCGCGTCGTCGCAGCGCCGCGCGCAGCGCGCCAGGTTGAACCGCACGAGGGCGGCCACGTAGGCGTCCTGGCCCTCGGTGACCTGGGCCAGCCGCGACCAGAGCGCCCGCGCCGCCGTCCACTCGGACGCGATCTCGCGCAACACCGCGGAGGCCGCGACGAGCCCCCCGCGCTCCATCTCGAGGGCCGCCTCCGCGGGCCGGCCCTGCGCCTGCAGGACCCGCGCCCGGTCGACCGGGGGCACGAGCTCGACGAGCCCGCGGGCGCCCTTCCACAAGCCCGGGTCGCGCGTGGCCAGGTAGGCCCGCACGGTCAGCGCTCCGCGCGCGTCCCCCCGCTTGAGGAGCAGATCCTCGAGCGGGCGGAGCACCGAATCGTACTCGCGGTCCTCGAGGTGCGTCTGGGCCGCCGCGAGCAGGAGCGCGCCCACCGCCCCGTCCGTGTCGCCGCGCTGGGCGGCGACCCGCGCGCGCTCGCGCAGGATGTCGAGGTCCTCCGGCATCCCCCGGGATCAGCCGGCCGGGGGCGGCAGGCTCGGATTCGGTCCGCGTCGCCGCGCCGCCCGGCGCGAGAGGGCGAAGACCGTCTCGACCAAGCCGATGACCACGTAGCAGGAAAGGAGCCAGACGAGCACGAAGGCCGGCCGGGTCTGCAGACTGACGATGGCGCTCGACCCCACCGCGAACGCGACGAGCGCGAAGGTGCGGGCGTTCAGGCGCAGATCCTTGAAGCTGCGGAACTTGATCGTCGACACCATGAGAAAGCTGAGGAAAATCGTCAGGGCGAGCATCGCCCACACGTACCGCGGCGAGTAGAGGCGGAGCTCCTCCCCCATCGCGTGGTTGGCCAGCACGAGGGAGATGAGGATGCCGGCGGCCCCGGGAACCGGCAGGCCGACGATGTATTTGCCCGGCTTCGTCGGGGCGCCCTTCTCGCCCATCGTGAGCACGTTGAACCGGGCCAGGCGCACGGTGCCGGCCGCCGCGAAGAGGAACGAGGCCACCAGACCGAGCATGGGTCTCTGCCAGAGCGACCATTTGAAGACGAGGATGGCGGGGGCGACACCGAACGAGATCGCGTCGGCGAGCGAGTCGATCTGCAGTCCAAAGGCGCTCTGAGTCTTGGTCAGGCGGGCCACCCGCCCGTCGAGCATGTCGAAGAAGAGCGCGAAGACGAGCAAGAGCGAGGCGCGGTAGTAGTCGTCGTCCCCTTGGGCGTCCGCGGTGATCCGGATCGAGTCGAACCCGCAGAACACACTCGAGAGCGTGATCACGTTCGGCAAGAGAAACAGCGTCTTGCGCAGGTCGAGCTTACGGGCCGGGGGAGGCAAGGGACTGGCCACGGATCCTCCCCTAGAAAGGCCTACGGGTAAAGTCGGAGCGAGAAATTGGCCCGGGTTCGACCGGCGCCTTAGGCTTGTCCTCGTGCTTCGCGTCTCTCGCATGCGCATGCGGCCCGCGCACGTGGCCGCGGCGGCCCTGGCCCTCGCTGCGACGGGCGGGTGCGCGCGGTCGGCCGAGGAGCGGCAGCTCGACCAGATGCGCGACGAGATCGACCGCATCCAAGAGCTGCGTGACCGAGAGGACCAGGCGACCATCGGGCCCGACCCGGACTCGGCCGGCCCCCGCCCCGCCTCGCGGGCGACCCTGGCGGGCCCCGTACGCGACCTCCCGGCCGACGTGGTTCGGGTCGGCGAGGGCGAGGGGGACTCGAGGGATGACGCCGCCGACACGGAGGACTCGACACCCCGGCCGAGCATTCGCGTCATCGGGGCGGCCCGCTCTCCCGGGCGCGGCGGCTGGCGCGGCCAAGAGGTCGAGCAGACGCTCCAGGACGACGGCTCCGGATCCGCCCGCCCCGCAGCCCTCGATCCGGAGGCGAAGCGGGCATACGACGCGGCGCTCATGCTCGTCAACGCGCGCCAGTTCGACAAGGCCCTCGACGCGCTCGCAGCCTTCCTCGTCAAATGGCCCGAGCACCCGTACGCCGACAACGCCATGTACTGGCGCGCCGAGTGCTACTACGCGCGCGGGGACTACGCGCGCGCCGCCGAGCAGTTCGAGGGGGTCGCCGCCCGCTTCCCGGCCGGCAACAAAGCGCCGGACGCGCTCCTCAAGCTGGGGCTCTCCCAGCAGAAGCTCGGCAACGCGGCGAAGGCGCGCGACACGTTCCAGAGGCTCGTGCAGCTCTATCCGCAGAGCGATGCGGCCCGGCGCGTGCCCGCCGCCGCAGCCCCCGCTACGCCGCCCCCCGCCGCCGCTCCCGAGGATCGCCGATGACGTTTCGTAGCCGATGGTTCGTGTTCGTGAGCATGTGCGCGTCGGGCCTCGGAGCACAGGGGCTGGCCTGGGCGCAGGCGGGGCCGCCGGCTCCGGCTCCCGCGGCCGGCACGGTGACCGTCGTCCCAGGGCCCACCCAGACCACCACGACCCAGTCGACGATGTCCTACGGGGGGCTCGGCTACGGCAACCCGCAGTCGCCGAACGGCACCATCGGCGGCGGCAACGCGACCGAGTCGAGCGCCCACCCCGTCACCGGCGATCAGGAGGATCGCTTCGACCTCGGCAGGGGCGGCGGCGGCGAGCCCGGCGGCGTCGCGCACGGCGGCGAGAACGGCCCCGTCTTCCTCGGGCAGCCGACGTACGCCGTGGGCGAAACCCCCGCGTCGTACGTGGTCCGAAAGGGCGACACCCTCTGGACGCTGTGCGACCACTACTTTCAGAACCCGTACGAGTGGCCGCGGGTATGGTCGTACAACCCGCAGATCAAGAACCCTCACTGGATCTATCCCGGCGACGAGATCCGGCTGAAGGAAGGGGGTGGGGGCGCGGACTCCGCCGGGGCAGGCAAGGGCCAGGGGGGCGGGCCCGGCGGCGCCGGCACGTCGCTCATCGATCGCCGGCGCCAGGTGCCC
>DATGJA010000701.1:0-4523 GCA_035295445.1 Polyangiaceae bacterium
GCGCCGCGTGCCGAGGTAGCCGGGGCTGGCGAGCAAGTCGTCCCGATCCGTGCCCACGTCCACGCCAACCGGCAGGGACTGATAAGGGCTCACGCCTCCGGCCACCGTGTAGAGCGCCAGCTTGCCTATCGCGATCGACAGCCCACCCCAGCCCTGATCGCCGATCCCGAGGATGGCCGACGAGTCGGTGGCGACGATCATCCGAACGTCGTCCAGCATGCAGTTTTGCGCGACGGCCCCCGCGCGCTCGACGTTCTTGGCGGAGAACGACAAGCCACGAGCGCCCCGATAGATGACCGACGCCTGCATGACGGCCTCGCCCACGGTGGGCGTGTAGATGATGGGCAACATCTCGGCGATGTGCCGCTCGACGAGGGCGTAGAAGAGGATCTCGTTGCGCTCCTGCAGCCCACGGAGGTACGTGTACTTGGCGAGCGCGGTCGGCTCGCGACGAAACGCGGCGTAGACCCGGGTAATCTGATCGCTGAGCGTGGTGACGTGGGGCGGCAAGAGGCCGTCCAGACCGAGCGCGACGCGCTCGTCCTCCGGAAAGCTCGTGCCCTTGTTGGTGAGCGCGAGGCGCAGCAGCGGGGCGCCGTCGAGGGCGACTCGAAGCCGCTCGTGGCCATCGGGGCCACGTTCCAGCTCGAAGTAACGGGAGAGGCGAGGCATGGCAGGCCGGAGGTTCGCACCGCTCTGTCATCCCGGCAACCTCCCGCGGGATCTTCTTTTGCAGGGGACCGCCGCGGTCCTTGGGTTGGCAGTGCGGACAGACCGAGGAATCGGGGTCTTTGCTCATAAGGAACCCTTGCGCGAAGGCACCCATCGTTAACTTCTGGTTACTCCACTGACGACATTGGCTGCAGCCGGCCATGCTCGTGGGAGGGAACGTGGACGTCGCCGAGCCCCCGCGGATCGTGCTCGAAAGCCCGGAATCCTGCCCCGACGCAGCGCGCGTTGACGCGGCGCTTCACCGGGCGCTCGCGTCCGCCCGGGCGCCGGGTCGGGCGTGGATCGTGGCGATGAGCGTCGAGCGCACGAATGCGCGCGCGCTCCGCGCGGAGGCTGACATCTCTGACGACCATGGCACACCTGTGGCACATCGAACGCTCTCCGAATCAGCGACCGCGGGCTCGCCAGCGGTGCCGGGTCGCATCTCGTTCGTCGCTCCCGACCGCATGAACTGCGAGGGTCTCGCGCGCGCGGTGGGGGTCTGGGCCTCCCTCGTGCTCGACGCCGAGCTCGCGCGAGCGAAGGACGGGCAACCGCCGACGCGCCCCGTCGAAGCCCCCAAGACCCAGGACAAGCCCCAGGAGACGCAAGCGGCGGACGCCCTCTGGCCCGCCCCCGCCCCCGAAGAAAAGCCGTCGCCCGAGCACGACTGGTACCTGCACCACGACGACACGCATTCGGTGGAGCTCGGGGTCGGTGCCTTTCTCATGGCGGGCGCGGGAACCAACGCGCTCGCCGGCTTCTCTCCGTACGTGACGTTCGAGACCTCCCACGGCCTTTTCTTCCGCCCGGCGCTCCTCGCGGGACAAACGTGGACCGCGCTCGCCCCCCCCTCGCACGTCGACGCGAGCTGGCTCGCGCTCCGGTTCGACACCTGCCTGCGGCTGCCCGGCCTCTATAACGAGCACCGGGGGATTCAGCTGGACCTCTGCGCCGGCCCGGAGGGCGGCGTCGCCTCCGTGGCGGCCTCTGTGGACGCGAACGGAGCGACGGTCTCCTCGGCAGGCACCATCCCCTATTTTGCAGTCGGCCCCAGCGTCGACCTCCGCGGCGAACTAGGCAGCCAGCTCGCAGTGACCCTGCGAGGTGTGGGCGGGTTCAACATCGTGCAGTCCTCCAACGCGCCGGACCCCTCCCCCGCCTCGGCACGGGCCGAGGTCGCTCTTTCCTGGGGCATACGGTGACGGACGCCGGCCCGAACGGCCATGGTCCGCTAGGGGTCCGAAGGGCCCGCAGAGCGTCCGGTCCGCAGGCTCGACCGGAGGGAGAGGGCGGACGACACACCCCATGGATTCGACCGAGCCCCCGCGAATCGTGCTGGAGCGACCCGAGGTGTGCACGAACCCCGATCGGGTCGAGGCGGAGCTGCACGCTTCGCTCGAGCGGGCGCGCACGCCCACCGCCGCGTGGAGCCTCGGCGTGACCCTCGAGCGCCTCAATCCGCAGCAAGTCCGCGCGCGCGCCGGCATCTCGGACGGTCGCACGGAGGTCGCGCGCCGAGTTCTGTCGAGCGCGGGGGACGATTGCGAGGGGCTCGCGCGAGCCGTCGGCGTGTGGGCCTCGCTCGTATTCGAGGCGGAAGTCGCCCGCGCAGAGGCGCGGGCCGACCGGGCCAACGGCACGACCGACCCCGAACTGGACGCCGACGCCGCTCCCGAGAACGAACCTGGGGACGAGGGGAGGCCCGGTCCGACCGACCGATCGGATAGCGTTTCTTCCGAGGACGAGTCATCGGTTCGAGAGCCTCCTTCTGAGACTTCTTCGCGGGCGGCGCCGGCCCGACCCTCCATGTCCATCCGGGGGGCCGACGTGGTCGCGACGGCGGCAGAGCGGCTCGCCGGTCGCACGCAACCCTCGACGGCGACGCTGGAGGTCAGCGGGGGCGCGTTTACCATGTTCGGGATGGTGGACTCGGTGGCGAACGGGTTCGCGCTCGACGCGACGCTCGCCGTCTCCGAGAGCGTCTTCCTTCGCCCCGCGTTCTTCGCCGGGCTGACCACCGGGTGGGTAACCGAAACGCCGATGACGGCTGTCCGGCTCGACGTCTGCACCCGGTTCGGCCCACTGAGGGCGGCCCCCGCGCTCGAAGTGGACCCCTGCTGGGGCGCGGAGACCGGGGCCTTGCTCACGCCGCCGAGCGCTCTCGCGCACGGGGCCCTGGGCCCCGGCGTCGACCTCCGTCAGCGCTTCGGACGCGTCGTGTCCGCGGTGGTCCGCGCGACGGGCGGGGCCAATTTCGCAAAGCCGTCGGAGCTCTCCACGCGCCGCGAGTCGACATTCTCCGGCCGCATGGAACTCGCCCTCTCCTTCGGGGTCTGGTGACGGAAGTGGCCCCCCGCAGCCATTCACGAGACATGGAGCCCGGCGTCGTCGCAGAAGCGCCCCGCTCGCGCCCGTCGCTCGATCCCCTCCTCGTTGACGTGGCGCCCCCCCCGGACCGGGCGCGAGGGTTCCGAGGCATGTACGAGCAGCACGTAGACTTCGTATGGCGAAACCTCCGACGCCTGGGTGTTCCCGAGAGCGACGCGGAGGACCGAACGCAAGAGGTGTTCGTCGTCGCCCACCGGCGGTGGGACCAGTTCGAAGATCGGGGGCACGGGCCGCGCGCATGGCTGTTCCAGATCGTCCTCAGGGTGGCAAGCGACGCTCGCCGCCACCGGCGCCGCCATCCGGAGGTCCCCGACGGAGGCGATGCCATGGCGCGCGCCAGCGTAGAAGCCCCCCAGCCGGACGCCGTGACCCGTCGCGAGGACCTGTCGCGTCTCGACGACGCCCTCGCGGCCATCGAAATCGGCAAACGCGCCGTCCTGGTACTTCACGAAATCGAGGAAATGACCGCACCTGAGATCGCCCAGGTGCTCGGAATTCCCATGAACACGGTGTACTCGAGGCTGCGCGTCGCGCGTGAAGAGCTGGAAGAGGCGCTCGGACATCGCGACCGCCGTGGGCCCTCGTCGCCGAGGACTTGGTCGGCACCCGGAGGGGAGCGATGATCGGCACCCGCATGTCGTCGGCAACCAATGAGCTCGTGCGCCTGGCGAAGGCGGACGCGCCCAGCGCTGCCGCCCGCGCCAAGATGTGGGCAAGCGTATCGAACGCCGTCGGTGGGCTGGCGGGGGCGGGCGGCGCGGGGGCGGCGGTCGGCACGACGGGCAGCATGAATGCTTCGGCCACGATCGGCGCTGCGAAGATGTTGACCATCGGAACGCTTCTCGGCGGGCCCCTGACGGTGGGACTTGCCGCCGTGATGCTTCAGGTCGGTGCGCCGACGAACCCGACGAGGAGCCCGCAGGTGGCGCCCGCCTCCGTGGCCCGACCGGCCGCTCGAGCCATCCCGGTCCAGGAGGTCGCGCCGCGGTCCGCCCCGGTCGAGATCGCCGCGACCGCGGCCATGCACGCGGCCGCGCCTGCGCCGGCCGGGCACGCGACCGGCGCGCCGACCCTCAATCCCCACCCGCTCGCCCATCCCAAGGCCAAGGCTGCCCGGGGGCCCGACCCGGACCGCGACGATGCCCTCGCGCGCGAGGCCGGCCACGTGATGGAGGCCCACGCGGCGTTGCGCCGGGGAGACCCCGCCGCCGCGTTGCGGGCGATCGCGTCGGCGAGAGCCCTCGCCCCCCCTCAGCTCGTCCCTGAAGAGCTGGCCGTCGAGGGGCAGGCGCTGCGCGCCCTCGGGCGAACGTCGGAAGCCGACGGGAACGAGGCGCAGCTTCGCCTCTTCTATCCCGAAGCCGCGCTGGCTCGGTAGCAGGGCGCTGAGAAGGCCCGCTGCACGGCCCGATGCGTCGGTC
>DATGJA010000702.1:0-9082 GCA_035295445.1 Polyangiaceae bacterium
GCCCCCCCGCGAGGGCCAGGGCATACGCCGCGGTCGGGGAGAGGCCGTCGGTGCGTAGCTCTTGCAAGCCCCTAGCGACCGTCTGGTACGCCTGCCCGAGCGGGCCCCCGTGAGGGGTGCCGTACCCCCCCGCGAGGTCGAAGTCGTTGACGAGCACGTAGAGCTTGCCGGGGTTCGGCGAGGCTCGCGTTTGCATCGCGTACCGGACGAGGGCGAAGGCAAGAGCGCGGTTCCCGGGGTAGCGGAGCATCGAGTTCATCGCGACCGACGAGTCTCCGACCGCGATGAAGTTGCCGAGCCCGACGTCGCCCGCGAGTGCGAGGAGGACGTCCGGCTCTCCCTCGCCTCGCACGACGAGAAGGGGCGACAGCGACGCGCGCGCGAGGCCCGTCGCATGGTTGAGGACGACTCGATCCGCGTCGCGAAAGGACGCGTGGCGGCCGCTCGACTCCGCGATCGCAAGGGCCGGGTTGTCCCGGAGCATGAGGGCAGGGCGCCCCGGGAGTGGGACTCGCTGGATGCCGAAGTAGGCGAGCAGGCCGTCCCCCGAACCGTAGTCGTCGAGTAGGATGACCCGTCCACCCTGACGCATGAACGACGAGAGCTCGTCCGCCTCTATGCGCCGCTCGGGGTGGACGAGGACGAGTGCGTCGGCGCGATCGAGGGTCCCGAAGTCGAGCTTGGCGGTCGCGACCACGCGATCTTTCCCGAGCTCGCCCTGCGCGATGGCGACGAGCTCCGAGAGGCCCTCCCAGTCGGTTCCATTGGGGTCAAGGGGTGACGCACTTGCCCTCGTCGCGCCGAGGCCAAATAGGAGTAGGACGACCGCGGTGACGAGAACTACGCGCCGCGCCGAACCGAGCTTGAATCGCAAGTTCATCGCCGGATGTGCCGTACTGAGAGAGTACGAGGTCGTCGGAGGGGGGGTGCGCCTTGACCTTGGCACTGCCATTGCTAATTTGCGATGATAGAACGAGCGTCGCGGCCGCCGCCGAAGCAGTGGTCGCGCGACAATGCCTCGGCGGGGTGCGTCAAAGTCAGAGACGAGCTTAGTTGCTTGGGCTGTCGGCCGGGAGGACTACCATGCTGCCCCCGTTCATCATTGAACAGATCCGGCGTCGCGAAGAGCGAGAGCGGGTCCGCCATGAGCAGCCTCGCGTCGAGATCCCGACCGAGCGGCCCGCCCCCCGCGCGCCCCAAGCTCCGGAGGAGTCCGGCGAGCGTGGCGTGGTCATCATCGACCTGCTGACGGACGACTGAGCCGGGCCCGTTGCGAGCGGAACTGCCGCTCGACACGTCCCGCGGCGATGACTAGGCTCGCGGCCGTCATGACGCGCGACGTCGCACGTCGGCTTGTCTTATCTGCCGCCCCGATGCTGCTCGCCGCCGGCGCCACCGCCGTCGGGGGTCTCGCGCCCGCCTGCTACTCGGCCGGAGCGGGGACCGCCCCGCCGCCGAACACCTTCTATTTCCCTGTGGGGCTCGCCGTCTCCTCCGGCGGCAACGCGCTCTACGTGGTCAACTCGGACTTCGATCTGCAGTGGAACGGCGGGACGCTCCAGAGCTACGACCTCTTTCGCGTGCGCCGCGACGCCTCCTCCCTCATCGAAGCCAACTTCGCGCCGACGCAGCCGAGCGCCGACGCGGTCAAGGGCATCCCGTTTCTCGTGCCGTGGCAGCCGAACTGTCTGGGCGCTCCCGTGATCTCGCAGGGCAACGGCTCCCGGCTGCCGCTCGGTGAAGCGTGCTCGCCGCCGGCCGACTCGACGAAGTACGTGGTCAGCTCGGTCATCATCGGGGCGTTCGCGACTGATCTGCAGCTCTCCTCGGTGGGCCTGCCGACGACGCTCCCCCCGATGAGCATGTTGGATCCGACGCGCGCCAGCTCGTGGAACGCGCAGACGCCGCGGCCTGGCGAACTGAGGAGCGACGGAAAGGTGAGCACCCGCCTCTTCGCGCCCGTCCGCGGCGACGCCACGGTCACGTGGGCCGACGTCGGGGTCGACGATCCGACGACCATCCCGTCGCAAGACCAAGCCGCCGACGGCGGCGTCCCGCAGACCAACCCTGCCGTCTTCGACCTCGACTGCGGCCAGGGTTCGGACAACCGATGCGACGCCGTGCACCACGCCGGCAACGACCCGAACGAGCCCGGGGATACGCGGCACTTGACGATGCCCGGCGAGCCGTTCGGCGTGGCGCAGACCGCCGACGGCACGGCCCTCGCCGTCACCCATCAATCCTCGGGCGAGACGTCGCTCCTCGTGACGGGCATCGGCGATCCAATGATCGGCAGCGGCGCGCCGTCGATGCAGTTCGTCGTCGACAACATGCCCACGGGGGGCGACGGCATCGCCGCCGTGGCGCACGACCGCTTCTCGAAGCCCCCGCCGTGCGAGGTGCACCCGACGGACCCAACGTGCGTGTTCCCAGCGTTCCTCGAGACCAACCACAACACAGCTGAAATCGACCTGCTCCGTTACTACAATGACGACGGGTCCACGCTGCACCGTCCGTTCCTCAACAAGGAGGTGGCGTACTCGTTCGCGGTGAACGCTCCCGGGACCGACTCGCGCGGCATCGCGATCGACCCGACGCCGCGCTTCGCGTGCGAGGCCTCGTTGCCGGTCGGGCCGATGGGTGCGGACGGGCAGCCGGAGACGACACCCGAGCTCGAGGCCTGCGTCCAGCAACACCCGGCGCGTGTTTTCTTCGCCAACCGCACGCCGCCGTCGCTGGTCGTCGGCGAGATTGGCGAGGTGTCCACGCTGGGCGACGGCACGTACGACGCCGACGCCTTGCGGATCAACGCCAACGTTTCCTTGCCCGCGGGCGCGTCACGCGTGTACCTCGCGCCGATCGTCGACGCGGCGGGCCTCTACGAGCTCCGCGTCTTCATCGTCGGGTTCGACTCGAACACCGTAACGGTGTACGACCCCGGGGCCGGAGCCGTCGAGGCCACGATCTACGTCGGCCAGGGCCCGTTCGCGATGGCGTTCGATCCCTTCGACCTCAACGACGTGGCGCAGAACAAGAAGCCGCCGCTCGACAATCGGCCGGGCGCGCCGACCCCCGCCCTCTATCGATTCGGCTACGTAGCGAGCTTCACCGGCTCGTACATGCAGGTCATCGACCTCGACCAGAGCCAGGGCGGCGGGGCGACGTTCGAGAACGTCGTGTTCACGCTCGGCCAACCGACGAAGCCGAAGGGCACCTAGTGTTCAGCGTCGCGAAGATCCGGATGGCGGGCCTCGCGGTGCTCGCGGCGGCCGCGATCCTCCCGGCGGCGGCCGGCGTGCCGAGCTGCGCCGCGACGGCGACGAACGTGCCCATCCGCTCCTTCCAGGACGCGCAGAAGGTCGACGTCGTGTGCCTGCGCGTCAACGACAACAACGGGAATGCCCTGCCGTGGTCGCAGATCGAGGCGGTGCCTCAGAACGAGTGCGCGCAGGTGCCCCCCAACGTCACTGGATCGACCCTGCCGAACCACCTCTACGCGCTCGTCACGCAGACCACGCGTGGCCAGCTCGCGGCGGTGGACCTCACGGCCGGCAACATCGTCGACGAGGACAAGACCACCCCGGGGACCAACTTCATCCCGGTCGGCGCGAACCCGACGGACGTCGCCGTCGGGCCGGACGCGCGGCTCACGTTCGTCTCGAGCGCGGATCCCAAGGCCCCGGCGCTCTACTCGATCGCGAACACGCGCGTCCTGGGAGACTCGACCGGACAGTCGCCGCCGCCTCCGTTGCGCCTCTCGGACCTCGTCGCATGCCGGTTGCCCCAGGCGCCCATGGCCCTCACGATGGCGTCGGCGCCGGCCGCGGACGCCGGCGTCGCGGAGGGCGGCGCGGGGGATGCGGCAGACGCGGGACCGTCGAGCTATTCGGTCGTCGTGTTGCTGCGTGACTCGGTGAGCGGTACGTCGGCCAAGGTCGTGACGATCGATCCGACCCCGATGGCGGCGGCTTGGGCTGGAGCGCAGGGCGGGGGTCTCCCGCCGGGTGCCGGCCAGCTTCCAGCCTGCTCGGTGCTCGGCGCGATGGAGCTGTCGCCGTCGTTGCCCGCATCGTGGGTCCCAGGCCCGACCTGGCCCGACGGGGTGCCGTACGCCGACGCGGGCAACGTGACGCCCGGCGTGGCGGGCTGCGCCTCGGACGCGGGGATCATGTCGGGCGAGGCCGGGACATCGGAACCGCCCGACGCCGAGGCCGGGGGCGCCGCCGAGGACGGAGCGGGCGACGACGGCGGGCCCTCCTCCGACGCTTCCGCCGACGACGCCGCGGGGTCGCCGGACGCTGGCGAAGATAGAGCAGGCGACGATGGCGGGGGGGAGGACGGGTCGCTCGCGGACGGCGCGGTGGCCCTCGCGAGCGCGCCGATGGGCAATCCGCACCCCATGGCGATGGTAGCGCGCGACGACCTCCCCATCGTGTACGTGAGCGACAGCGTCTTGCCCGTCGTCCACGTGATCGACCTCTCGAATCCGAGCTCGCCGACCGAGCTGCCGCCGCTGCTCGCCACGAGCGCCCTCCAGCCCACGCGGCGCGTGAGCGTGAGCGGCCTGGCGATCAGTCCACCGACGCGCGACTACAAGCGTTATCTCTACGCGATCGACGCGAGCGACGGGTCGCTCATGGTGTACGATGTCTCGGAGCCGAGGCCCGCGGCGCCGGCGTCTCCAATGCGGCGGCCGCACGCCGAGCTGAACCCGTTCGCGTCGCCGGACCGCCTCTCGTTCTCAGCCCCGGTCGCTACGCTCGCCTTCGTCAAGAACGACTGGCCCGTCCTTCCGTCGAAGGCCGCGAACGGCTCGAGCGCGAGCCTGCAGGTCGCGTATACCGGCGTTCTCTGCAATCCGAACCCCAACGCCAACCCGACCGACGGGGGGGCGCCCGCCGATCTAGGCGCGTACTACCGCGCCGATCAGGCGATGACGATTCAGAACCAAGGCATCGTTCAAAACTTTCCCGATCGGTTGCGCGGCGTCTTCGCGTTCGTAACGCTGACCAACGGCAACATGGTCGCGATCGACGTCGACGATTGGGACGCGCCCTGCCGCCGACCCGACCCGATGGAGATTTCCCCCGGCGACGCCGGACTGGCGCGCGGGGTGTGGGCGGGGATGACGGGCGTGCTCGACCTGCCCGAGCCCGAGCCCGGCGACGCGGCGGACCTCGACCCGTTCCACGCGCCGACCACGTACCAGGGGACGGGAGCGTCCGCGGTGACACAGGAGGCCTTCTTCCCCGTGTCGGCGCCGAACCGGATGCGATCGAGCGTCCTTCTGCGCGACGATCAGTCGAACGGCAACCATATCCCCAACCTGCCGTCCACGCCGCAGCTCTTCGACATGAACAACACGCCGGCGTCGGGCTCCGGGCGGTCGGTCATGCTGCCAACCCCGCTCGCTGCGGGCTTCGTAGATCCAACGTACATCCAGAACCCGACGGCGGCCGATCCGAGCACCTATACGACGAACGCGCCGGGCCTCGAGAGCGCCGCAGGGCAGGCCGTGGCGCTTCGAGACGCGGGCGCGAGCTCGGGCTTCCTGCCGGGTTCGAGCGCCGTCACCCCCGGCGTGCGGCTGGCGTTCGACGATCCCACCGTTCATGCGGACCAGGACTGGACCGTCACCTACGAGGGCGCCTTGCCGGCCGCCACGGGGCTCGTGGCGAACATGGCGTCCACGCCCGGCGGTGCGGCGTACTCCTCGGTCACGCTGACGGCCATGGGGGCGAGCCTCTGCGAGCGGGGGATCGAGGACTGGAGCATCGGACAGAGCCGCGCACGCCGCGTCGTCGCCGAGATGCAGTGCCACGGCCTGCCGCCACCGAAGGTGGATTTGTCGCGCTGGACGTCGGACTACATCGAGATCACCGACGACCTCTTGCCGTCGAACGACACCTACTGGTCGATCGCGAGCGCCGCGATGCCGGACGCGGGCGGCGTCGTGGACGACTGCTGGAGCGTGCACACCGCAGGGTCGAGCAAGACGCTCTCCGACGCGCCTGGCTTCCCGTCCACCGGACAGAGCCCGCGCGCGCAAGATCGCTACATCGCGTGCCAGCAGCAGTTCGGGAGCGCGACGGATGCCGACACGCACCTCGCGCGCGATTTTCCGATCGTCAACGCGTTCGACGACCACCTGGTCATCGGGCGCTTCGGCTTCTCGTCGTCGAGTCCCGTCGAGCGGACGGCGAGCCGCGTTGTGGTGGGGCCCGACCCGTCCAACGCGGACTTCTTGAAGCTCGCGACGTGCTGCTTCCACCGGCAGATCGGGTTCAAGGTGCGCACCGGTGGCGAGTGGGTGGCCGTCGGCCAGTCCGGTCTTCTGCACAAAGTCGTCGTGGACAAGCCGACCAACGCCTGCGTGCTCTCGACCGATCCTCGCAAGGCGCTCCTGAACGCGCGCGCGTTCGACGTCCCCTGGTCCGACCCGGGCGACTGCAAGACGCCGACGCTGGCGGCTCCATTCGATCGCGACAGTCCGCTGGCCATGCGTAACCCGTTCTTCTCCTTCGTCATGTGGGCGGGGTGCGGCCCTCCGGTCCAGGCGGAGGACCACACGCTCTCGACGCGGGATCTGACCTGGCGCTTCTCGACCCGCGGGGGGTTCTCGCCGCTCACGGTCTCGCTCGCCGGTACCACCGGCGCCCAGGTCATCCCCGAGTCGATGCGGTTCATCTCGTCGCTCGGGCAGCTCGCTGTGGTCGACGGGGCTCAGCAGGGTCTGATGCTCATCGACCTTCACACGGTCGCGTTCGCGCACAATCCCTACTTCTGAGGGGGCGCGGGCTCGACCTCGTGGAACGCGGTGTAGTCGAGCGCGCGCTGCCCGTCGCTCGTGAGCCTCAGGACGTCCTTGAAGCGGTGGTCATAGAGGATCTCCGCCGTGGTCCAGGTGTGACGCGCGTGCACCGTCTGCGCGGTGGCCTCCTCGATCCCCACGAGCGAGGCGACGAGGACGGCCTGGCCCGTCGCGAGCAGCTCCGGGTCGACCCCATACAGGGGGCTCGACTCGGTGATCGGGTGGACGGCCGTCCACGAGAGCGCGAACACGGCGGTCGACGCCCGCGAGAGCTGCAAGGTGTGGAACCGCCGGACGCTCTCGCCTTCGGCCGTCGTCTCGTCACGCACGAGGACGAGGCGAAGTTGCGCTTCGACCAGGCCCTCGCTTGTTGGCCAGGCGCACCATGAGCGACCGCACCCCGTCGCGCTGGGTGACGACCGCGAACCGGCTGAAAAGAACGCGCGCCTTCGGCTGCGAGAACTTGGCGAACATGAGGCCCGTCGCGAGGGCGAGCGAGACGAGGCCGAACAACGCCTCGACCGCGACGACGGCGTTGGCGAACGTGGAGACGGGCACCATCTTGCCGTAGCCGATGGTGGCCATGGTCTGGACGCTGAAGAAGTAGGCGTCGGCGAAGTTGCCGGGGCGGACGTTCTCCACGCCCCCCTCGTCGAGCCAGAAGAGTGCTGCGAAGGCGGCGTTTGCGACGAGGTACGACGCGACGATGAGGCCGAAGAGCGCCCACCAGGGCGACGTGAGGAGCAGGTGGTAGAGGTCCGTCAGCGGGTGCCGCCGGACGCCGATCCTCAAGTTTTGCGGTGCGCCCGCCCCGGCTGCTCGCGACGGTGTAGCAGTGCGGGCGCGCGCTCCTGCGGCCATCCCGTGGCAGCGTAGCCGAGTCGGGTGTATCGTCCGACCTCTCGCTTCGCTCGAGCTGCGGACGAAGGGATGGACCGGCCGGTCAAGGCGAGGTATCCGGGTGGCCCTGGCGCGATGTCGAAAGGCCATGCCTCGCAGACGCCGGTGATGCGGCAGTACACGGCCGCCAAGGAGGCGCACCCGGACGCCCTGCTGCTCTTCCGGATGGGCGATTTCTACGAGCTCTTCTTCGACGACGCCGTCGTCGCCGCGCGGGTGCTCGACCTTACGCTCACCGCGAGGAACAAGGGCGCGCCCGACGAAGTGCCGATGGCGGGCGTGCCCCACCACGCCGCAAGCACGTACGTACAGCGCCTGCTCGAGCAGGGGTTCAAGGTCGCCATTTGCGAGCAGATGGCTGATCCGTCGAAGGTCAAGGGCATCGTCCCGCGCGAGGTCGTGCGCGTCGTCACGCCCGGTATCGCGTACGACGACACGGGGCTCGAGTCGCGCGAGAACCACTACATGGTGTCCGTCGAAAGGGCGACCGAGGGCGCCGGGGCGTACGGCGTAGCGGCCCTCGACATGTCCACGGGGGAGCTCTCCGCCTGCGAGGCGGAGGACCTGGCCGGGGCGCTCGCGGAGCTCGCGCGGCTGGACGCGCGGGAAGTCCTCCTAGGGCCCGGCGCGGGCCCGATCGCGTCCGCCCTGAGCGAGACACGCCCGCGGGCGGCGGTGCGTGCCGTCGGAGAGACGATGATCGAAGCGGACGCCGATCGCGCGCTCGACGCGCAGCTCGGTGCCGGCGAGACGCGCGCATCGTGCCCGTCGGCAGTGGCTCGCCGCGCGGCCGCGCGCTGCGTGACGACGGCGCAGGCGTGCGAGGCGGGGCGGGCGCTGCCGATCTCGCGCCTCGTCTTCCACTCGCCGGGCGAGATCCTGGCGCTCGACGAGGCCACGCAGGGGCACCTCGAGCTCGTCCGCAGTAACGACGGCGGCGCGCGGGGCGCGCTGCTCGCGCAGATCGATCTCACCCGGACGGCCCCGGGGGCGCGCCTGCTGCGGCGCCGCTTGCTCGCCCCCCTGGCTGGCGTGCCGGAGATTCGCCGCCGCCTCGACGCGGTGGAGCTCTTCGTCGCGCAGCCCGGCTTGCGTCGCGAACTCCGCGATCGGCTCTCGGAGGTCGGGGACGTCGAGCGCCTAGCTGTGAAGCTCGCCCTCGACCGCGCCACGCCCCGGGATCTCGTGGCCCTGCGCCGCTCGCTGACCGAGCTGCCGGCCGTCGCGGACGCGCTCGCGCGGTGCCCCGAGCCCTCGGCGCGCGAGACCCTCGGGATCCCAGCGGGCGGCCCTTGGCTCGACGACTGTGCCGAGCTCTGTGCCCTGCTGGCCGCTGCGTTGGCGGACGAGCCCCCCCCCCGCGCCGCCGAC
>DATGJA010000703.1:0-5910 GCA_035295445.1 Polyangiaceae bacterium
CTCGACAAGCGCGCCATCGCCACGGACCCCATCGAGGTGTACCGCGCGGAAAGCCTGAATCTGCTCGGCGAGAGCCCCGTCGACCTCCTCATTTGGCCCGAGACCGCCATTTCCTTTCCGGTCGATGAGGGCTCGATCTCCCGAGTGCTACGTCGTGACTTCTTCGGTGACGCGCGAGATGGCGAGTCGCGCGCGCGCGTCGACGTCCCCCTCCTGACGGGGGTGGTTCTCGAACGCCCTCCGCCGCCGTCGCACGCGAACGTGCACGCCGTCGATCGAGACGGGATTTGGCGGGAGCCGCCGAGGACGCGCTTCAACTCGGCCGTGCTGGCAACGCCCGACGGCCGGATACTCGGCGTCTACGACAAGCACGACCTCTTGCCATTCGGCGAGTACGTCCCGCGGGAGGAGACCTTTCCTTCGCTGCGGCGGTGGGTCCCTTCGGCCGGCCGCTTCTCGGCCGGCACGTCGTCCGCACCTCTGTCCCTGAACGACGTTCGGCTCCTCCTCATGATCTGCTACGAAGACGTCGTCGCGGACCACGTACGGGACGCCGTCGTGGACGGAGAGCCCGATCTGCTCGTCAATCTCACGAGCGACGCGTGGTTCGCGAACTCGCGAGTCCCCGCGTTGCACCTGGCGCTCGCGAAGCTCCGCTCGATAGAGCATCGGCGCTTTCTCGTCCACGCGACGACCACGGGAGACACCGCCGTCATCGATGCGACGGGGCGCACCGTGGCGCGACTTCCGCAGCATCGCCTGGCCTCCGCCGCGGCCGATGTCCGGCTGCTGCGCACGCACACCCTCTACGAAGCCTGCGGGCGCCTCCCCGCCGCCCTGACCCTCGCCGGCGCCATCGCTCTTGCCCTCGGGAGAAGGCCTCGCAAGCGTATTGATCTCACTTCTCGCAGACCAGAGGCGTCATCCCTCCGGTGCCCTGGGCATGGACGCCGTCGCAGTAGCTCACGTCGAAGGTACCCGTGACCGTATGGCCCGGATCGGTCGCGGCCACTCCGTCACTCACGGTCAGCGAGCGACCCTGACACGCTGCCGTTGACGGAGCCCGCAGGACTCCCTGCCGGCTGTGTCGAGGGCGAAGAACAGCTGGGGGCCGCCGCGAGGACGAGAGCGGTGGCCGTCAGAAGACCCGACAGCGGCCCCGCACCCCGCATCCGTATCCGCATGCGGGGAGCATACGATCGACGCACCGCGGACACTCGGACTTTTTCGCCAGGGCTGGATGTGACCGAGCGCTTTCCTCGCGGGGGGCGAGCTGCGAACGTACGCGCCGACGAGGGGCTCGGGGGAATGCTTCTTGGCTCTCGCCGGCCCATACCCGTCTTGGCGCGACCGTCGCCGAGAACCCGTGGCCACGATCGCCCAAAGGACGGGCCTTCCTGGCGCCAGCCTTTGCGCACGCCTCCGCAAGTGGGTTGCGGCGGGCCCACATCAGTGGCTTCGTCGCGTATATGTCCGAAACGCACGAGAGCGCGAGGCGCACCCCTATCGGGCTATGCGACGCGGCCGCTTACGTTGGCCAAATAGCAAATATTTGTTAATCATTCGTCATGGCAACGATAGACCCTATGGCCACGAAAGCGTGGTGCGATTGCTTGGCGGCCTTGCTCCTCTCGGGGTGCAGCGCGGCTTCCGTCGATTCCGGCGCCGGCGTCGGCGGCTTCGGCGGCGGCGACGATGCCGCGGCCGTCAGTCCCTCGAGCGGCGCGTCGCAGGGCGGAGAGACCTCGAGCGGCGGCAACCCCGCGAGCAGCTCGGGCGGCGCGGTCGGAGGCGCCTCTGGCCGGGCGACGGCCGGCTCCGCAAATGGGTCGCCCGTCGGCGGCTCGCCCGACGCCGGGCCGGTGTACTCCGATGCCGCGGTCGGCTCGCTCTACGACAGCGGACCGCCGGACGCCTCCGGCCAGCAGGTGTTGACCCTGACGATGGACGCGTTCGTCGTCGATCCCGGGGCCGAGGTCTACAAGTGCCAGCAATTCGGCAACCCCTTCGGCAAGAACGTGGACCTCGTGTACTACGAGGGCAAGATGAGCGCCGGCTCACATCACTTTTTCCTCTTCAGCATGGACCCGTCGACGATGCGTAATCAGACGGCGCCGCTCGGGGATTGCGCGGACAAGGGGCTCGAGTTTCATCCGTTCCCGTATCTCTCCCAACAGCCCAACTGGAACGTGGGCTATCCCGAACCCAAGATGGGCTATCCGTTGGTTTCGACCAACGGGCTGATGATGAACGTTCACTACCTGAACTCGGGGAGCACCCCCGTCACGGCCCAGGTGTCCATCAAGATCACGGTGGCCGCGCCGGGCACCGTGACGACGCACGTGGGCACGATCTTCCTGAACAACACGCTCTTCAGCGTTCCGGCGAACGTGCCCATGACGAGCCCGATCGCCGAGACGAAGACGGCGTCGCCGCTCTCGAGCGACTACAGCATCTTCACGTCCTGGAGCCACATGCACAAGACGTCCGTGAAGTTCACGGCGAGCACGAACGGGACGACCTTTTACACGGAGACGAACTGGGACTCGCCCCAGGTCTTCGTCCACAGTCCCTACATGCAGATGAAGGGCGGGTCGAGCATCACCTGGACGTGCAACTACTACAATCCGACGACCCAGGCTCTCACCTTCGGGGACTCCGCGGTGACCAACGTCATGTGTATCTACCTCGGGCAATACTTTCCGGCGAACCCGACCAGCCCGGACATCATCTCGGTCCTCAACTGACGGGACCGAGCGCGTCGATCAGCTCGGCTCGTTCTCTTTCAGATCCATCGCAACAGGACCACCAGCGCGTCTTCGCTCACGCCGTGGTCGGCCGTGACGCCGTTGGCCTTCGTCAGGCTGAGCACGTGGCGGAAGACTTCGGCCATGACGAACCTCATCAGATGGTCCTGCACATACGGATGGTCCGTCAGCGTCAGCTTGACGCGAGGCCCATCGAGGAGCGTCGCCTCCAACCTCCCCGTGGAGTACTCGTCGCGCCAGAGCGCGGCTACCCGCGGGGCCAGCGTCTCGGGAGTCGATATGCTGAGGAGGAATCTCTTGACCCGCCCGAAGCCGTGGTCCACCGTCGCCCGGACCTGCTGCTTCATCACGCGCTCGTCGCGCCGCGCGGGACCCGCCCAGACCGCGTGATGCCAGGCGATGAGATCGTACAGAGCAATCCACTCCGGGAGTGGGCGCATCCGCGACGTCCGCTCCCTCACGTCTGATGAGACGCTGCAGAGAGCCTCGTAGTCGGGGCCCCAGATCTGCTCGCAGCCCGCCCGGAAGCCGATGAGGCTCTTGCGATGGACCGACCCCGGCACCGCGGTCGCAGGCGGCAAGCTCGGCGCGAGCGACGCGGGCACCCGCTTATCTTACGTTCGGCGGCGCGACGAGCGCCAGTCGCGTTCTCCGCCGGCGCGTGGCGCGCTAACATGGTCCCGATGAAGGAGCGGGGGCTACGGGACTTCGACGGGATCACCATCGACTGCACGGCATGGCCGGTGATCGTCTGGCAATCCCCGCCGGAGCGAGTTTCCGATCGGGCGACGGCCGACGCGCTCGGGTGGCTCGAGGAGCTGTGGCGATCGACGCCGGCCGGCTCGAAGTCGTTTACGCTCACCGACCTTTCGACCATGCGCGAGGCGGCGCCGGCCAGCCAGCGCAAGTACGCCGCGGACTTCATGCACCGCAACCGTGAGCTGCAGGTGCGCGCAAGCGTCGGCGGCGCGATCGTCGCGACGTCCGCGCTCGTGCGCGGTGTGCTGACGGCGGTCTTCTGGCTCGAGCGGTCCACCCTCCCCATGCGCCTCGTCGCTACGCGCGAAGAGGGGCTCGTCTATGGCATCGACCTTCTCTCGAGCGCCTGTCCGCCGGTCCCTGCCCATCTGCAGGAACTGCGGGCGACGCTCGGCGGCGGGTCGGGCGACGCGGGCCAGAAGGACGTGCCCGGGTAGGCTCGGATCGTCGTTGCAGACGCGAACGTATAGAATCGACGGCTGGGTCAAGGTCTGCGAAGCGTGCGACGCGATCACGCCGCGGCGTGCATGCGCTCCGCGTGATGCTTGATGGTCCGCAGCTGCTTGCGCTCCATGAACGCGTGCACCGCCGCAAGAATGGGCAGCGCGATCCTCGTGTTCGGCGGGTACGACGCACGGTAGCGGGTGACGAGTCGCGTCTTGTTCGCACCGAACGGCTGCAGCTCGAACGCCCAGGTTCCTGCCCACTGGGGCGACGTGCCATCCAGGACCAGCGCGCGTTCCGGCACGAGGCGAAGGACCTTGAAGCCTCCGGCGCCGACGGGGCGCGCGGGAAGAACGTCGCCGACGGCCAGGTGCTGAAGCTCGGGGACGATGTGGTCCGCGCTCCGCACACCCGCGTTGTCGAGGGCGTCCCAGCTGTACCAGCCGGCGCGCCGGCAGCCCATCTGTACGAGCCACGGCCAGACGTCGCGCGGCGGGGCGTCGATGGTCACCACGTGGGTGAGCTGCGCGCGGGCGTCGGCGACGATGTCGTCCCCCTCGATTCGCCATCGGCGGTCGGCGGCTGCTTTCAGCAGAGGCAGCATCGCGAGCCGAACGAGGACGATGCCGGGCGATAGGAGCGACCAGTACGCACGAAACTTGCCGCGTGCACGGGCGTCGGTCGCGACCGCGCGCGTCTCGGTGCTGAAGATCGATCCGCCGCCGGGCTCGGGCGTGACCCGGAGCGTCCAAACGATCTTCACGCAGTCGGGCTCGGCAAACGCCGCGAACCGATCGGGCGGCAGCGCGCGAAACACCGGGTTCGGCTCCCAGGGCTTGGTAACCCCGCCCATGACGATCTCGCGGCCCGGGCTCTCGGCGAGCACGCCCCAGCCGATGGACTTCATCGCCTCGATGAGGCCCTTCGGGCGTCTCGCTGCTTCCGGTTTGCTGCGCAAGAGCGCCTCGCGAGCCCGGAAGATGGCGCGAACGATAGGGGACCCGTCAAGGTCCAGCTCCTGCGCGGCGGCGAGCGCAACATCGGCGGGCGCCGCGACGGCCACCTCGTGCCGCTCTCGCACGTCGTAGTCGCCCATGAACTCGTCGAGCAGCGCATCCCTTGCGTCATCGCGCACCCGCTTCGCATGCCCATAGCGAAACCATGTGTTCGTGACGTACCCCGCGTACGCGGCACCGGCCAGACCGGCGGCGGCGGCAAGCGATTTGGTGATCCGGTTCATGGCGATCTCCTCGCGTTCACGCGACCCGGTAGCATCGCGCGTGCCAGGCAGACCGAGCGCGTGGCAAGCTCTGGCTACGACGGGCTCTCGGTGGGACCGTCGGGCGTGTGGACTTTTCGCAACCGTGCACCCCCGGCTACTCCGCCTTGGCCGCGTGATACTCGCGCCGAATGTGCCCCAAGTCGACCGATGGCTTGGGGCGCTTCAAGTCCAATGCCTCCAGGTGCTCCACGACGATCCGTGCGATCGCCAGGTTCCGAAACCACTTGTGGTCGGACGGGATGACGAACCAGGGTGCATGAGGCGTGCTGCAGCGGGACAGGGCCTCCTCGTAGGCCGCCACGTAGTCGCCCCAGAATTCGCGCTCCTTGTAGTCGGACTCGCTGATCTTCCATTGCTTCATCGGATCGTCGAGCCGGTCCTCGAACCGTTTCAGCTGCTCTTCCTTGGACAAATGGAGGTAGAATTTGAGAATATGCGTCTGGTTGTCGACAAGCTCCTTCTCGAATTCGTTGATCTGGTCGTAACGGCGGGACCAGACGGCGCGCGGAACGAGCTCGTGGACGCGAACGACGAGCACGTCCTCGTAGTGAGATCGGTTGAAGATGGCCACTTGCCCTTTTCCAGGCGTCGCTCGATGGATGCGCCAGAGAAAGTCGTGTGCCTGCTCCTCGATCGACGGCTGCCGGAAACCCGTCA
>DATGJA010000704.1:0-12037 GCA_035295445.1 Polyangiaceae bacterium
GTCGAGCACCGTGACTTTTTTGAAACCCTTGGCGTCGAGCTTCGCCGCGAGCTGTCCGGACTCGGCGTGGGGACAGGAGCAATAACAGACGAGCCACGCGTCCCTCGGAAGGGACGCGACGTAAGGTTCGGGATCGTAGAAAGGAACGCTCACCGCGCCGGCGATGTGCTCGTTCGCGTAGTCGGACGGCGCGCGCGCGTCGAGGATCGCCATCCGCGCGCCCCGATCGAGCTGCCCCTTGACGGTCTCCGCCGACGTCGTCTGCCCTTGCCCGCGGAAGCCCACGGGCTCCGGACCGTGCGGGTGGAGCGGGACGGGACCGAGCGGGATCGGAGGCACGCGGGCCGGAGGCCACGTCGGGCGCGGGGGCATCCGGCTCGCCGGCGGAAGACCGCGCAGGGCCGCGATGAGGTCCTCCACACCCCCCTCCCCCAAATTGGGCCCGAAGGCCGGCATCTTCGTCCCGGACCGGCCCCGCGTGATCGCGTATCGCAAGAAGCCGTTCGACGCGCTCTCGAGCAAGTCGTGATTGCCGATGTGCACCTCGGGCCCCCCCCGCCCGTCGGCTCCGTGGCAAACGGCGCACTCGCGGACGAAGAGCGGGCGCCCCCGATCCGAATCGCCGGCGAGCGGGCGCTGGTCGAGGACCAGCGACGGAGTCTTCTGCCAGGTGCGCACGTACGCGACGAGCGCATCGACGTCTTCGCCGTGGAGCGGACCTCCGAGGGTCGTCGCCCACGCCGACATGGTCGTGCCCGTTCGCCCGTAGGTGATCGCCGTCCGGAGGTACGAGTCGCTGACCGACGAGAGGAAGTCCGGGTGCGCCAGAGCCGTTGCATGGTCCGCGGCGTATCCCTCGCCCGCCCTGCCGTGGCAAACGGCGCACATGCGTCCGTAGAGCTCACGGCCGTGCTCCTCGTTCGCGGCGAGAGGGACCTGCGCGCACTCGAGCGTGCCGCTGACGACGCATCCGAGGACGACGAGCGCGATCTGGACGACGGGACTGCGGATCATGTCGGGCGGCGTGACGATAGCGGACCCCAAGAGCCCCGACCAAAGCGCTGGACCAGGTCCGCACGCTGGAGCGAAGCGTTGAGAGCGGACCAAAACGCCGAACGCTAGATTGGCTGCCCATGCATGTGGAGCCGATCGGGCACGTCGTCGGGGGACGCCGCGAGACGCAGGACGACCGCTGGGGCGCCGAACGCTGCGTCATCGAGCTCGCGCCCCGCTTCGGCGCCGAATCGCTGGCGGGCCTCGGGGACTTCTCGCATCTCGAGGTGGTCTATGGCTTCCACCTCGTGCCGGACGCCGAGATCGAAACCGGCGCCCGGCACCCGCGTGGGCGCGAAGACTGGCCGCTCGTCGGCATCTTCGCCCAGCGCGGCAAGGGCCGCCCGAACCGCCTCGGCGTATCGCGGTGCCGCCTTTTGGGCATCGAGGGGACACGCCTGACCGTGGAGGGCCTCGACGCAGTCGACGGCACCCCCGTCCTCGACCTCAAGCCGTACATGCGCGAGTTCGGACCGCGCGGAGAGGTGACGCAACCCCCCTGGGCCACCGAGCTCATGTCGCTTTACTACTGACGGCCTCGAACAGAGCTATTTGCCGGCCGGACTCGGACAACAGTAGGGGCCGATCCCGAAGAGGCCCGGTCCGGCGGGGAGGCAGCCGGCCGGTTGCCCCACGCAGAAGAGCGACTGGGTGCCCGGGGCGCTCGAGGTGCCGCACGGCGAGCTCGGCGTGGAGATCCCGATGCAGGCCGACACGGGCGAAGGACCGCCTGTGCACTGGCCGTAAGCCTGAAACTGCGTGTTGCAAGACGGGGAGAGGACGGTGATCGTCGGCCCGCTCGCCTCGCAACTGATCGACGTGGCGCCGCTCAAACACGCGAGGTAGGACGCGAACTGGTCGACGCAGGTCCCCTCCACCGCCGATAGCCCCTGGCACGACTGAAGGCAGTTGTTGAGGGCCGACGAGCCGCCGCACGCCGCCCCGACCACGTTGCAGCATTGCCCTAGGACGTTGTTGCAGACGGTCGTGCACGTCGACTCGAGCGAGGGGGTGCCGCTCCCGTTGCCCCCGCCGCCCCCGCACGCGATGAGGAGGACGATGGCGGAGGTGGAGACGACCGAGGCAAAAAGCGGGGTCTTGCGCATCCGGTTCGGGGGGCAGTACCGCGTTTGGCTTGATGTCACAATCCGCCGTGACGAAAGAATGACGTTGCCCCGGACTTCGGCGCGCTACATGTCCGCGTAGTACCTACACGCCTGACCTGGGAGCACCGTCGTGGCCATCGCCATCTTCTTCGTCGCCCACTGGCAGCTGTCCGTCTTTTTCCAGACGTTCTTCCTGCACCGGTACGGCGCCCATCGAATGTTCACGATGACCAAGGGCTGGGAGCGGTTCTTCTACCTGTGCACGTACGTGGCGCAGGGCCCCAGCATGCTCCGACCGCGCGCGTACGCGATCTTGCACCGCATGCACCACGCCTTCAGCGACACGCCGAAGGATCCGCACTCGCCCACCAACTACAAGAACGTGTGGACGATGATGATCGCCACGAAGAAGCGCTACGACGACTTCGCGTACGACCGCGTCCAGCCGGAAGCCCGCTTCGACGGCGGTCTGCCCTCGTGGCCCGCGCTCGATCGCATGGGTCAGTCGTGGATCGGCCGAATCGCGTGGGGGACGGCGTACACGCTCTTTTATATGAATTTCGTCACGCACCCGTGGATGTACGCGCTCCTCCCCTTTCACTACATCATGGGCCCTGTGCACGGCGCCATCGTCAACTGGTGCGGGCACCGGTACGGATACTCGACGTTCGACAACGGCGACCAATCGCGCAATACGCTGCCCTTCGACTTCGTCACCGCAGGAGAGCTTTTCCAGAACAATCACCACAAGTTCGGCATGAGCCCCAACTTCGCGGTGCGCTGGTTCGAGCTCGATCCCACGTATCAGGTGATGCGACTCTTTGCGCTCTTCGGGATAATCGACATGCGGGGCGCTCAGCTACCTCGAGCGCCGGTGGTGGCGACCTCCTGAGAACGTAGCGCTCTCGCGCGGGGTGGCGACGCGAGGTACCATTCCATGAGATGAATCCAGGCGGGCGGGCGCCTCTCCAGACGTTCCACGCGCTTCAGGCCACGGACCTCGCCGCGGCGTGCAACGACGCGCTCAAGAGGATGCGAATCGAGCCGGGCAACTACGCCCTCGAGATGACGGTGCCGGAAGGCCCGTCGACCGCGGGCGGAGTCCAGGCGCTGCAGCACCTGCGGCTCGTCCCCGGCACGCCGGGATTCCCGACGCTCGTGGTCGGTCACGCGAATCACGCGGACGGGCATGCAGAGCTCCGGACCTTCGACCACGTCGACGCGATCCACCGGACGCGCTTCAAAAGGCCCCTCGCCCTCGATCGCAACCGCTACGACGAGTGCATGACGCTGGCGCGGCACGTCCTCGACGCCCTCCACCTGCAGACCGTCGTCGTCGGTCCGCCGGCCGACATCGGCGAGCCGCCCGAATCGGGACCGCGGCCCCGCCAGGGCTCCGCGGCCACGGCGATCATGCTCCTCGCGTCGCTCGCGGCGCTCGCCGCGGCAGCGGCGGGAATCTGGCGCTTCGTGCACCTTCACTGAGCCGCGCGGGGCGCGCTTACGTCGACTTGCGGGTCGGCGGAAGCGGGCACGAGTGGCGGCCGGTGTGTTCGTCGTATTGCTGATGATAGCCCTCGGCCTTCCAGAACTTCCCGAGAGGCTCGATCCGCGTCGTGATCTTGTCGTCGTAGCGGGCTTGCTCGCGGGTCAGCGAAGCGCGCGCCGCGGCGGCCTGGGCGTCCGACAGGGTGAAGATCTCGCTGCGGTACTGGTCGCCGTAATCGGGGCCCTGCTGGTTGAGCGTCGTCGGATCGTGCGAGTCCCAAAATTTCGCCAAGAGCTGCTCGTAGCTGACGGCATTGGGGTCGTACTCGACGAGCACCGTCTCGGCGTGACCGGTCGTGTGGGTGCACACGTCGTCGTAGGACGGGTTCGCGGTGTGGCCGCCGGTATACCCGACCGCCGTGGCGACGACGCCCGTCACGTGACGAAACGTGTCCTCCGAACCCCAAAAGCAACCCTCGGCGAACGCCGCGAGCTCGTGGCCCGGGGCCGGGACGAGCGGCGTACCCGCGCCGGCATGTCCGGGATCGGTGCCGACAGGGGCGGCCTTGGTGGGAGCCGGATCGGTCGCGCCCGGAGGTCTCGGCGCCTCCGGTCGCCGTGCGGCGGCCACGGCGGTCGACGAGGCATTCGGCTCGCTCGCCCCCGTGGACGAGGGGTGGCAAGCGGCCAACGCGAGCAGCACGGGGAGTGCGACGGGTAACTTGCGCATCACGCCTCATGGTACGCGCCCGGGCGAACGCGGTTTCAAGGGGGCGCGACGCGCAGCTCGGGCTCGATCCGGAAGGGCTCGACCCCGGGCAGGGTCGCGACGAAATCGGGGCCGAACGCGCGCGAGGGGGTGTACGCGCCCGGCGCGATGTCACGGCGCAGGACGCGCTCGACACTCGCGAGCGACGCAACGACGGTGAGCTCGTATCCCTCGGGAACGCCGAGATGTCCCTCGACCGCCGCGCCCGCCGCGTTCTCGACGCGCCCCCAGATCCACATGCGGTGGGTCTTTCGGTCGCCCTCGGAGGGCCCGGCGGCTCGCTTCTCGACGCGGCGCTGGAGGAACGAGACGACCTGAGGCCGCCGGAGCACGGGCGCCCACAGGCGGAGCATCGGCGCGAACCGCGCGACGTTCTTGGGGACGACGGTATAAACGGTGATGTTCGGGATCCCGGTCGACACGAAGGCCGACGCCAGGTCGCCCCACGGAATCGACATGGCGAACTTCGGGCCGTTGGCGAACGGCACCTGCCGCGTGCGAGGCGCGCGCAGCGCCACGACCCGCCCCCCCTCGCGCACGAGGGCCCCCAGCGGAAGGCCCTCGACCGCGGTCTTTGCGGTGCCGGGGCTCGGCTTCATTCCACCGGTGAAGGCGAGCTCGAGGCGTACGGCGTCGGGCAGCGCCGCATACAGCTTGGCCGCCATGCAATCGGTGGGAACGACGTCAAAACCAACCGCGGGCATGAGGACGCAGCCGGCCGCGCGCGCCTCGGAGCCCCGAGCCAGCACGGACTCGAGGACGGCGAACTCCCCCGTGATGTCGAGGTAGCTCGCCCCGGCGCGCAGACAGCCGTCCACCATGGGACGGCTCGTCTTCGAATACGGTCCCGCGCAGTGCAGGACGAGCGCGGTGCCCCGAATTCCCTCGTCGATCGCCTCCGGTCGGTCGAGATCGAAGACGCGCGTAGGCAGGCCCAATCGACCGCCGATCTCTTCGACCGCAGCGCGGTTCCTCCCGGCGACAATTGGTTTCAAACCGGCCTCGGCGGCTCGCTCGGCGATGAGCCGCCCGGTGAACCCGTTGGCTCCATAGATTAGAAACACCTTCTCCGACATGAGGGAGCAGCCTAGCAAAGGAGCCCGACGTCGAGGGCGCGTACTCCCCGAAGGGCCACGACATGTCCGAGGCATCCGATAGGCACCACCAGAACCACAACATGAAGCGCGGTGTGCCTTGTCCGCCCGACCCTCCTTTGCCCGTCGCCGGCGCGTATGCGAGGATCAGTTCAATGCCATTGGCGGGGCCGGCTCTTCGGAGCGTCCGACGGCGACGCACGTCGGTCATCGCCCTCGCCGCTTCGCTCGCCTGCGCGCCCCTCGCGTGCAGCAACCTGGCCGGGCTCGATCACTACACGCCGTGCAGCCACTGCTCGGCCGCGGAGGCGGCCGGCGGCGCCGCAGCCGACGTGTCCGCGACGCCCGACGACGACGTCTCCCCGGACGACACCGGCGCTGGCGACGACGGGAACGACGTTCGCCTCGTCGATCGCGCGATGGGCGCGCCCGACGCGACGATCGACGCGGACGCCGCCGGCCGCGACGCCGCGCTCGAGGCGACCGGCTCGGACGGCCCCACGGCGACCGACGCCACGGGCGACATGAACGAGCTCGACGCCGTCGACGCGGCCGACGCGCCGACGGACACGACGCCAGACGGCACGGGGAGCACGCTGGGCATGGGCTTGGTCGCCTACTACGCGTTCGACGAAACGGGCGGCACGACCGCCGCCGATTCGTCGGGCAACGGACACGACGCGACCCTCACCGGCGGCGCGACGTTCTCGGCGGGCCTGCGCAACAACGCGGTCACGCTGAGCGGCAACCGGCAGTACGTCGCGCTCCCCGCCAACATCCTCGGCGGGCTGACGTCCTTCTCCGTCACGGCCTGGGTGAACCTCGGCAGCGCGCCGACGTGGGCGCGGATCTTCGACTTCGGCACGGGCACGACCGTCTACACCTTCTTGACCGCCAACGCGGGGAAGGCGTGTCGCTTCGCGATCACGACGGCGACCAACGCCGGCGAACAGCAGGTCGACGGAACGATGCTTCTCACGGGGTCGTGGCAGCACCTGGCCGTGACGCTCGGCAGCGGCACGGCGACGCTCTACCTGCAAGGGGCGGAGGTCGGGCACAACTCGGGCGTGACCCTCACGGCGGCGAGCCTGGGGAACACCACGCAGGACTGGCTCGGTCGCTCCGAGTTCAGCGTGGATCCGTACTTGACCGGGCAGATGGACAACGTGCGGATCTACTCGCGCGCGCTGACCGCCGCCGAGGTAGCGGAGCTTTACTCGTCGCAGCTCTGAGGGTGTGGTCACCAGGTCTCGCCGAAGGGCCGCGCCTCCACCTCGAACGACCAGGCCGACGGCTTCTGCTGGCTCAGCCACCACGCCGTCTCGGCGACGTCGTCCGGGCGAATGAAGAACGAATCGGGCTTGTCGGCCATGCGCCGGCGCGTGGCGGCGAGGTCCACCACCCCGTCGACGACGATGAGGGCGACGTGGATCCCCGCCGGCCACAGGTGCCGCGCCATCGACTCGGCGAGGCTTCGCTGCGCGGCCTTGGCGGGGGCGAACGCCGCCGTCTTCGCATTGCCGCGCCGCGACGCGGTCGCGCCGACGAAGACGAAGCTGCCTCGCCCCGCCTTCTTCATCGCGGGAATGACCTGCTTGGCCACGAGCAGCGCGCCCAGCGCGTTGGTGCGCCAAGAGGCCTCGAAGTCGGCCGCAGTGACGTCCTCCACGCTGCCCCATACCCCCGATCCCGCATTGTAGACGACGACGTCGACCTCCCCGAGGTCGGCACGGATCGCCGCGAACGCGCCCTCGACGGACGCCGCGTCGGCGACGTCGCACGAAACCGCTTTGGCCCCCGGCATGGACGACGCGAGCCCGTCGATGAGGTCCCTTTTGCGCGCGAGGAGGGCGACGGCGTATCCGGCCGCGGCGAAGCGACCGCCCAACGCCGCGCCGTTGCCGGGCCCGACGCCTACGACGGCACAGACCGGCTTCTTCGAGTCACTCATGGCTTCGCTCTCCTGCGAGTGGGACGGGGCCAGATATGGCTCCGCGCGGCCCATCCGTCGACCTCCGTCGAGGCCGAGCCCGCCGCTTTGGCCGATTGCCGCTTGCGCGATGGCCTTTCAGGGGCAATGGTGCGGGTCGTGCGCCGGGTCGTCACAGACGCCGAGGACGAGTTCCCGAACTCGCGCCGTCGGTATCCTTCTTGGAACGATGCGGACGAGTACGCGCCTCCGGTGCCGCGTCGGCGCGCGGGCGGCTGGGTCGTGGCGCTCGCCATGCTGGCCGCGGTCGGGCTCCTCGGTTGGGCTGTATACAAGCGCTACATGGCGCTCCATACGGGCGCCGTGTCCGAGGCAGCGACGGTCGCGGTCGACGGCCGGCTCACCGCGTTCCTCGAGGGCGGTGATCAGGCCCTGACCGAGGGCAACCTCGAGGTTGCCCAGGGCGACTTCGACCGCGCCAGCGCGCTCTCCGAGAAGGACCCGCGCGTGCTCATCGGCGAGGCGCGCGTCGCCGTCGCCAAGGCCGAGGTCCCGTGGCTGCGCCTCTATCTCCTGCAGCCCACCGCGACCGACGCCATCCGCGTCACCAAGGCGGAGCTCGCGGACCACGTGTCGGTCGCGCGCCGATACGCCGACGAGGCGACCGCCGCCAAGCCGGCAGACGCGCGCGCTCTGCGGGCCAAGATCGACGCGCTCCGCATGGCCGGGCAGACGGACGCGGCTCGCGACGCCGCGTCCAAGCTGGGGGACCCGCCGCTTCCGCCCGAGACGTCGTACACGCTCGCGGCGCTCGAGCTCACGCGCGCGGAGCCGGCGTGGCCCGGCGTGATCGAGCGGCTGCGGTCGTCGGCGGCCGCCGAAGGAGCCGTGGGCCGCGCGCGCGCCGCCCTCGTCTATGCCCTCGCCAAATCGGGGGACGCCGCCGACGCCAAGGCCGAGCTCGCGAAGCTCGATGGGATGGCGCGACCGTACGCGCTGTCCCCGGACCTGCATGCGTTCCTCACCCGCGACGTGTCGTCGGCGACGGCGCCGGCCGCATCCGATTCGTCGGGTCCACCGCCCGCGATCGTGACCCCCGCCGCCCCCGCGCAGCTCGGTCGCGCCGGGGCGTCCCCTGCCCGAGCTGCGCCCATCGCCGGCGACGGCGCGAGAGGCTCGGCGCACACGCCCGTCCAAGCCGCGGTCGAGGCCGTTCGTGCGCGCGACTTCGAGCGCGCGCGACAGATCTACGCCGGCATCCTCGCGCGCGACCCGACGGACTCCGAGGCCCTCACGGGGTTGGGCGACGTGGCCCGCATGCAAGGAGACGCCGGGGGCGCGATGTCCGCTTACCGGCGTGCCATCGGATCGAACCCCTCGTACCTGCCCGCTCACCTCGGCCTGGCCGACACCGAGTGGAACTCCGGGGCACGCGACGCGGCCGCGCGCGATTATGCCGGCATCATCGATCGCTTCCCCGAGGGCACTTACCCCGGGTACGTGAGGCAGCGCGCCGGCGCAGCCCCCTGAGGCGCCCCAACCTCCGCCGCAGGCTCGAGCGAAGCGAGAGACACGTGCTACGGAGCTCTGCGTGGCAACCGCCTACGACCTTGCCACAGTGAAGGAGCGCATCGGAAGCTGGGCCGGCGACCCGCGCATCCACGGCGAGGCGCGCGCCGCCGTGGCGACGTTGCTCCGAGAGGGTACCGAGGGGGTCGAAGCGCTCCTCATCAAGCGTGCCGAGCGACTCGGCGACCCCTGGTCCGGTCACGTGGCGTTTCCCGGCGGAAAGCGAGAACCGGGCGAGTCGCTCCTTCTTACGGCCATTCGCGAGACGCGGGAGGAGGTCGGGATCCGCGTCGAAGACGCGGCGCTCGTGACGAGACTGAAGGACGTCGAGGCGCGAACGAACGGCATTCTGGTCGCGCATTTCGTGTTCGGTCTGGACGATGCCGCCGCCGGCAGCCCGAGCCTCGCGACCAGCGCCGAGGTGGACTCCACCCTCTGGGTATCGCTCTCCGCGCTGGCCCGCCGAGAAGGCGCCGGGACCTTCGTCTACCGAACCGGCGCGGGATCGATCGAGCTCCCCTGCTTTCACGTCGGCCCGCATGTCCTCTGGGGGATGACGTACCGAATGACGATGAATCTGCTCGAGGCCCTCGACCGGCCGACCTGACCCCTACCCTCCGTGGAAGACCGCCTCGATGTCGTGGCCGTCGGGGTCGAGGACGAAGGCGCCGTAGTATTTCGGGTGGTAGTGCGTTCGTAGCCCGGGCGCTCCGAAGTCCTTGCCTCCCGCTTCGAGCGCGGCGGCATAGAACGCGTCGACTTCGGCGCGGCTGCGCGCCGCGAACGCGACGTGCGTCGGGGTAATGACGCGCAGGTGCTCGGGCTTGTGGAACGACGCGGGCCCGACGCCTATCCAGAAATCGGGTTTGCCGGGGCGACCGAAGCCGCAGGCCTGACCAAACTCCATGACCATGACGATCCCCAAAGGTGCCAAGGCCTTTTCGTAGAAACTCTTCGCGCGGGCGTAGTCGCTGACGACGAGCGTGACGTGATCGAGCGTCGACATCCGGCAACTCTACACGACGACGCCGCGGTGCGGCGATCGAGCCTGCCTTCTGCGGCCGCCGGCCTCGTCGCAAGACCCTGGACCCGCTGCCCATCGTTTGACCAAGTTTCGCCCAGGGCTTTCACCCACGGCTGGGGGTGCGCCCGCACGCGGGACCGTGGTAGCGTCCGCCCGCCTTTCGCCGGCACTCCTTGGAGGCAATCTCGTCATGCGTCATTCAGCAGTCTGCTTCGCCGCTTTCCTCGGCCTCGGCCTCGCCGTCGCGTGCGGGTCATCGGACGACAACTCCGCGCCGTCGGACGCTGGACCCAAGAAGGACGCCAGCACGTCCCATGCCTTGGATTCGGGCCCGACCGCAACCATGTGCTCCGTCTTCGGCGGGGGCGGCTCGACGTGCGGCATGGGGATGACCTGCTGCCTCGACGTCACCGGCCTCCTGGGCGGGGCGGGCGGAGCGCTCGGCGGCGCAGGCGGGGCGGGAGGTGCCGGCGGAGCGTTGGGGGGTGGCGGCGGCCTTCCCATGGGCACGTGCGTCACCGCGGGCAACTGCACTGGCATCCAGAACCAATGCGCGAAGGCGTCGGACTGCGGCGGCGGCCAGGTCTGCTGCTTCGGCGCGCCGTACCCCGACGGCGGGGACGGCGGGGGCGGGGGCGGATTCTTCGGCGGTGGCTTCTTTGGCGGTGGTGCGGCCGGCGACGGCGGAATGGGCGGGTTCTTCGGCGGCGCGGCCGGCGGCGACGGCGGGATGGGCGGCCTCGCCGGCGGAGCCGGCGGCATCTTCGGTGGCGCCGGTGGAATCACCGGGATCTTCCAGTCGTTCAGCGCGACGTGCGCGACGAGCTGCATGCCGGGACAGCAGCAGATCTGCGCGCAGGACAGCGAGTGCACGGGCGGTGCCAAGTGCCAGGCGCCCGGAGGCATGGGCGCCGGTGGTGAGGGCGGGGCCGGTGCGGCGGCCGGAGGCGCCGGGGCCCTGGCCGGCCTCTTGGGGCCGGGCATGTTCTGCGTGCAGCCGGACGCCGGCGGCCCCCCGATGTCCGATTCCGGCTCGGGGGCCGACACCTCGACTCCGGTCGAGGCGTCGACGATGGACGCTCCGGCGGCGGAGACGGGCGGCGGCAGCGAGGCGGGGCCCACCGAGGCCGGTCCAAGCGACGCCGGGGGTGAGGCTGCGGCGTCCGACGCCTCCCACGACTAGGTCCGAGCGTCGACCTGCGCCGCCTGCAGGGGTGGCGGCCGCCAAAGCAACCACGAGACGCTCCCCGGCACCGTCCACGCGGCGATGGCGAGGAGCGCCTGCTCGTATCCGCCCGAGCTTCCGACGGCGGCTCCGAGAAGCGGGTTGGTCACGATCGCGCCAAGGGATTGGACGGACGCGATGATGCCCCCGGCCGCCGCCACCGAGCGTTGCGGCAGCCGCGCGATCGCGTCCGTGTTGCAAAGCGTGACGACCGCGCCGCGGCCCGCCGCGCTCGCGAGGAAGAACCCGAGCGCGACGTGCGGCGACCCCGCGAGGGCAAGTCCCGCCAGACCGGCGACCGCGAGGCACGCTCCCGCGGCGAAGAGGAGCCGTGGCGGCGACCCGTCCGAGCGGCCTCGCTGTCGACGGCTGGCGAGGTCTCCGAACAGGATGGCGCCGGCGTCGTACGCGACCGCGCTGGCGACCACGTACGGTCGCAAGGCGCCGAGGGGCATGCCGAATTGCCGGACGTAGTACTTCGCCTCCCACGCCATGGCGAAGGCCGACGCGGGGACGATGGCGAGGAGTCCGACCAGTCCGCGCAACATGGCCGGGTGAGCCAAGACCTGCAGCATCGGGGCTCGCTCCGACGCCTCGCCCGGGTCGTCCACCGCCGAGCGGGTCGGGCCGCGCCGCGTCGCCCACAGCCAGAGCGGCGCCCACGCGGCTGCCAGCGCCGACGTGCCGACGAACGCGAAACGCCACCCGTAGTGGATGGCCAGCCCAATGGCGACCGGACCCGCCAGCGTCGATCCCAGCGACATGCCGGCGAAGAGGAG
>DATGJA010000705.1:0-10090 GCA_035295445.1 Polyangiaceae bacterium
CTCTTCGAGCGAGGTCTCGTCGCCCTCCGGCGCGAGCGTGCGAAAGGCCAGACCGAAGGCCGAACCGCCGAGCGGCGTCACTCGGGCGAAGGCCTCGTCGCGATCCATGCCGAGGAGAACGTGGCGTCCCGAGGCGCGCGCCCAGATGGAGCTCGACCCGAGCTTGCTCGCCGCGTCGCGCACGCGCTCGACGAGCGTCCGTGCCGTCGTGTCGACCTCGGTCGTCCGCGTCGGTCTCGAGTTCGGCGATGCATCCGTCGCTTGAAACATGTTCGCCTCCATCGTCCGCTCCAGGGCCTATCAGGCCCGGCGTGGAGGGGCCAAATTCACGTCACTTGAGCAGCCAGCCGAGGAGCATCCGCTTCGTCGCGTCCCGGTTGACCGCGGCGATCGAGTCGACCAGCGGTATCTCCTTCGGACACACCTCGACGCAGTTCTGGGCCTTGCCGCACCCCTCGACGCCGCCCTCGCCCATCACCGTGTCGAGCCGCTCGCTCGCGTGGAGCTTGCCGGTCGGATGCAGGTTGAAGAGCCGCACCTGGCTGATGGCGGCGGGGCCGATGAAATCGCTCAGCGGTCCGACCTGCGGGCACGCCTCGAGGCAGCATCCGCACGTCATGCAGCGCGACAGAGGATAGGCGTCCTCCTGGTCCTGCTGCGACTGCCGCGGCCCCGCGCCGAGCTCGTGCGAGCCGTCGAGGTCGATCCAGGCCTTGATGCGCTTGAGGTCGTCGAACATGCGCGAGCGGTCGACGACGAGATCCCGCACCACGGGGAACTTGGTCATCGGCTGGAGCACGATGGGTCGGTCGCCGCCGCCGAGCGAATCGATCAACGCGCTGCACGACTGCCTGACCCGCCCGTTGACGAGCATCGTGCACGCGCCGCACACCTCCTCGAGGCACACGCTCTCCCAGACGACGGGCGTCACGCGCTCGCCCGACGACGTCACGGGGTTCTTCTGGATCGCCATCAGCGCGCTGATGACGTTCATGCGCGGCTGGACGGGGACGTCGAACTCCTGCCAGTAGCTCCTCGAGGTCGGGCCGTCCTGCCGCCTCACCCGCAGCCGGACGCGCCTTTCCTTGTCGCCTTGCACCATGGCTTTCCTCAGCGGGGCGGCGCGTTCGTGGAGCTGGCGGCGCCGGCGGTGTCGTATTTTCGCGTGCGCGGTCGTACGAGGCTCACGTCGACGGCGTCCGTCGCGTGGACGCGGTCGCCGAGGAGCGCGTAGTCGAGCTCGCGCACGAACCGGACGCGGTCGGGTGCGGCGGCCTCGCCGGGCTCGTGCAACGCGAGCGTCGTGCGGAGCCAGTTCGCGTCGTCGCGTTGCGGGAACGCGGGCTTGTAGTGGGCCCCGCGCGACTCGTCCCGGTTGCGCGCGCCGAGCGCGATCACCCGCGCGAGCACGATCATGTTGCGAAGGTGGCGCACGTACTGCGCCCCCTGGTTCATCCGCCCGCGCGTCGCGTCGGTCACGCCGACGCGGCCCCACCGGTCGGAGATCTCTTCCACCTTGGCGAGGACGCGGTCGAGCGTGGCGTTGTCGCGCTCGATCGTGCAGTCGACCAGCATCGTGTGTGCCAGCTCCTCGTGGAGCGCGTACGGGTTCTCGCCGCCGTCCATCGACAGAACCGCGTCGAACCTCTTCTGCTCGCGCCGCTCGGCCTTCTCGAAGAGCGACGACGGAGCGTCCCATGCGCTCCTCTTCAAGTTCTTCCGGTAGGTCGCCATCGCCGGCCCGGCGGCCATGCCGCCCCAGATGCACGAGAGCAGCGAGTTGGCGCCGAGCCGATTGGCGCCGTGGTACTGGTAGTCCACTTCGCCGCAGGCGTAGAGGCCGGGGATGTTCGTCGCCTGATTGCGCGGCGAACCGGCGACGAGCGATCCGCCCGGCGCCCGCTCGAAGTCCACCCATAGCCCGCCCATCGAGTAGTGCACGGCCGGGAAGACGCGCATCGGGTGGACGTAGGGGTCCTCACCGACGAACTTCTCGTAGATCTCGAGGACCCCGGCGAGCTTCTTGCGAAGGACCTCGCGCGGCAGGTGGGTCACGTCGAGGTAGACCTCGTCCTCGTTGCGCCCGGTCGCCGCGCTGTAGACCCCGCGCCCATCGTAAAAGCACTTCTTGAAGAGCTCTCGGCTCGCGATGTCGCGCGGCACGAGGTTGCCGTAGCCCGGGTACTTGTCCTCGAGGAAGTACTCGCGCGCGCTCTCGGGCACCTCGCGCCCTGGCCGCCGTTCCTTGGCGTCCCGGGGCACCCAGATGCGCCCGCCCTCCCCCCGCACGCTCTCCGAGATGAGCCGCAGCTTGTCGGCTCCCGGGATCGCGGTGGGGTGCACCTGAATGAACTCGCCGTTGGCGTAGCAGGCGCCCTGCTGGTACGCGGCGCTCGCGGCGGTCCCGGTGTTGATGACCCCGTTCGTCGTGCGGCCGAAGACGAGGCCGCACCCGCCCGTGGCGAGGCACACGGCCTCCCCGGGGAACGCGGCGATCTCCATCGTCTTGAGGTCCTGCGCGACGATGCCCCGGCAGACGCCGTCGTCGTCGAGCACGAGCCCGAGAAAATCCCACCACTCGAGCTTGCGCACCATCCGCTCGCCCGGGACGCGCTCGCCCTTGTCGTCCTCGACGTCCTCGGTCTCCCACCGGCGCACCTGCTCGTCGAGCGCGTAGAGCAGCTGCTGGCCCGTCGTGGCGCCGGCGAACGCCGTGCGATGAAAGAGCGTCCCGCCGAAACGTCGGAAGTCGAGCAGCCCCTCCGCCGTTCGATTGAACGGCACCCCCATGCGGTCCAGCATGTAGACGATGCTCGGCGCCGCGTCGCACATGGCCTTGACGGGCGGCTGGTTCGCCAGGAAATCCCCGCCGTAGACGGTCTCCTCGAGGTGGACCTGCGGCGAGTCCCCCTCTCCCTTCGTGTTCACGCTCGCGTTGATCCCGCCCTGCGCGCACACCGAGTGCGATCGCTTGACCGGAACGAGCGAAAAGAGGTCCACGGGGACGCCCGCCTCGCAGAGCTTGATGACCGTCATCAGTCCGGCGAGGCCGCCGCCGACGACGACGACGCGCCGTACCCTCCCGGAGTCGGCGCGCGTGAGCGAACGAGCGGTCGCCATCTATAGGGCGCAGGTAGGGGAAAGGAGCCGGGGTGTCAATTGCTCCTCGCCGGGGCCGTCTCCGGGGTGTCCCTGGTCCGACCTCTCGCTTCGCTCGAGCGTGCGGAACTAGCGGGCGGCGTGGGGCAGGGCTCCGTGGAGATCGCGCGCTCCGGTGTCCCGAACGCCCGGGTCCCGGTCGCGTAGAAGACGACGATCGAACCGAGGACCACGCACAAGCCCGCCCCGACCCCGCCCGCGCCCCAGGCGGCCCAGCGTCGCGCGCGGTCGCTCGAGCGCCCGCGCTCGGACGTCGCGAACGCGCCCCACAGGCCCGCCGAGGCGTGGAACGAGACGCACGCGACGCCCGCGAGATACACCAGGCCCCGCCAGGGCACCCCAGAAGAGGTGGCCGAGAGCGCGGCCGCGAGGATCGTCGCCGCCTGGCCGCCGTCGTCCCTGGCGCTCGAGGAGAGCTCGGGCACGTGCAGCGCGAGGAACGCGGCGGTCCCGACGCCGGTCCACCGGAGCGCCGTGCGGACGGCCGGGGGGTAGGGGCTCGGCGTCGCCAGGGCGCGCCGCGTCGCGACGAGCCACAGGCCGGCGCCCGCGTGGAAGGCGAGGGGGACGCCGACGAGGATCCACACGACGAGCGCGATCCCGGGGACATGCCCCAGGGCGGTCGCCGTGCGCGCGAGCGCCGCGTCGCCCCAGAGGACGCGAGCGTTCGTCGCGGCGTGCACGAGGAGGAACGCCGTCAGCGGCAGGACGCCCGACCAGGACACGAGACGGGAGACGAGCGGACTGGCCGTGCGCGGGGGCGGTGCGAGAGGGGGGGGCACGGTGGCGTGGTAAGGATGGTATCGCATGCGACGACTCCTCCGGGGCGCCGGCTGGATGGCTCTCGGGGTATCGGCGCTCGGCGCGGCGTGCGCCGGCGGTCGAGCCGAGCCGCGACCGGTGGCGTCGCTCGCCCACACCCCGCCGGCGGCCGAGGCGTTCGATGCCATCCGCGAGGCGTGGGCGCACCCGGACGACTATCCGCCCTCGCTCGTGCGCGGGATGCTCGAGAACTTCCTCACGCGCTTCCCCTGGGACGGCATGGTCCCCATGGCCCGGGGGGCCCTCGCGCTCGTGGCGCTCGATCTGGGCGACGTGGCGGCAGCCGACATGCAGATCGCCCTGACGGACTCCGTGCCCCCCGGGACGGCGCAAGACATCCGGACGGTGGCCCGCGCGCGACGGGCACGGCTCGGCAACGACGCCGAGACGGCCCTCGCCCTCCTGCGGCCGCTGGTCGGCAAGACGGTGGACCCCATCGTTCGTTCGGCGTTCGAGGAGGACCTCTCGCTCGCCGCGCTCGCGACGCACCGCGATTACGAGGCGATCTCGTACATGGATGCGTGGCTGCGCGCGATGAGCGCCGACGAGAAAGCGGAGGCGGTCAAGACCGTGACCTCGCTCGTCGAGCGGATCCCCCAGGACGTGCTCGTCGGCGCGCTGCGCGCCATGCGGGCGCAGCGCGCGAGCTTCGGGTACGGCGTCGACATCCAGCGCATCCTCGCCCAGCGCCTCGCCCAGATCGCGACGCTGAGCGGAAACGCCGAGCTCGCGCGCCAGCTCCTCGACCCCGACGCGGGGGCCGTGGTCGTCTCGGGGGACGCGGCCGCGAGCCTCGAGGACCTGGCGACGAGCCGCCGCGGCTTGAACGTGGTCGAGGGGCGAACGATCGGCCTGCTCCTGCCGACCGAGTCGCCCGCGCTGCGGGACGAGGCGGCCGACGTCCTTCGCGGCGTCATGTGGGCGCTCGGACTGCCGCGGGGCTCGCGTGATCGCTCGGTCGCCCCGGCTGCGCCTCCCGACGCCGGCGCGAGCGCGGTCACCAGGCCGTGCGCGCCGCCCGAGCCGGCCGCCTTCGACGAACCTCAAGCGGACGAGGCCCTGCGCCTGGTGACGCGCGACGACGCGGGCAGCGCGGATCGGACCGAAGTGTCGCTCGACGAGCTCTCCGGGGAAGGCGCGGCGGTCGTCCTCGCGGGACTCGACCCGCAGACCGCGGGCCGCGCGCTGCGCTGGGGGGCGGGCGCGGGCATCCCGGTCATCACGCTCGTGCCTCCCGAGACGGCGTCCCCGTCCCCGTTCGCGTTCGGGGTCGGTCAGGCGCGCGCCGACGTGGTGGCCGCGCTCGCGAGGGCCGCCCCCGCCCTGGGGTCGCAGCCGGTGGCGCCCGTCGTGGACGCGAGCGAAGTCCCGGCGTACCCCGCCCAGGGCGGGCGCGTCGCGGGCCTCTCGCTCATGCCGCCGGTCTCGTGCGACATCCCGGCCGCCCGGGCGGGCGAGCCGCGCTTTCCCATCGCGCAATGGGCGCACGATCAGGCGCGGGCCTGGCTCGTCAGCGGCTCGTCGGAGTGCGCGGGGGACGTGGTCGCGGAGCTCTCGACGGCGCGCTTGCGCGGGACCGTCGCGCTGACGCTCGAGGCGGCCGCGTTGCCGTCGCACGCCGCGGCTCTCCGCGTGCTGAGCGCGCAGGCCGGCGTCGTCCCCGAGGTGGCGCACGGCGATCCGCGCGAGGAAGAAGTGCGTCGTCTCGCCGCGACGCTCGGTCGCGTGGGGTGGTGGACGGCGCTCGGCCGGGACGCCGCGACGCTGGCGCGCCTGGCGGTCCGACAGCTGCCCGCCGACGAGGTGAGCGAGCCGCGGCTCGTCACGCAGCGCCGGGCCGACGCGCGCGATCGTCTGAGCGCGGCGCGCGCGCCCCTCTGGACGACCGAGTCGACCGGCTGGAGCGAGGGCCACGTCCTTCAGCGGTCGCTGTGCGTGGTCGACGCACGCTGAGGGCGTGTCCCGAGCCCGCTCTCGAGCGACGTGTTAGCGGCAGTGCTCGCGCACTGCGGCGAGCAGCGCGTCGAGCAGAACCGGCTTGCGCAGGTGGGCCGCGACGCCCAGGGAGTGGGCCGCCGATCCGAGGCCCATGTCGGCCGACACGACGACGACCGGGATACCCTCGAGCGCGGGATCGCGGCGTTGCTCCTCGCGGAACTGGGCGCCGTCCATGCCGGGCATCATCAGGTCGAGCAGGATGAGCGACGGCGCGACCGAGACGCGGCGCAGGAGCGCGATGGCCTCTCGCCCGTCGGACGCGGTGATGACGCGGTACCCCTCGGCCGCCAGCGCGTCGGCGACCACCTCGCGGATGTCCTGATCGTCGTCCACGACGAGGACCGTCTTGGGCTCTCGTCGTTCGCATAAAGCTTGGGTCAACCTAACCTAGGGAACAAACCAAACCGGCGGGCGCCGTGCAAGGGCGGAAGGAACGCACACGTCCCCGCATCCCCTCTCACACGCCCGGGGTGCCGTTGGCGGCGTATGCTCCAGGTCGGCTGCGAGCCCATCCGGTACGGTCCCCTTGCCGGAGCCGCCCCTGTCGATCCAGAGTGCGTGACCCCGATGCCGGGCCGGCTCCTCCCGATCGCGTTTTTCGCGGGCTTCGTCCTGGCGCTGTCGACGCTCGCGCGTCCGGCGCTCGCGTCCGTCGCGCCGTTCTCCGACGACCGAGGGGCCACGGCGGTGGCGCCGCCCCCCGCGCTCGAGGCGCCGGACGAGGCGATCACGCGCGCCCGCGTGTCGAGCGACCACCCGACGTGGCGCTGGCTCCACGCGGCGATCGTCCCCCCCCATTCGGGGGGCGCGCCCGAAGCGGCGCAAGGTGTCGACCCGGTCGTCGAGGCCCCGACGCCGAAGGTGCAAGCTGCGCCGCACGAGGGAGCGGTCCCGGTCGACCCCACCCCCGCGCGGGCGGGTCCCGGCGAGCGTTCACGGGTCGAGCGACCGCCGCGCGGCTGAACCGCGCGCGCACCGAAGCTCGACGCGATCGCAGGACCGCCCTCCGCTGGGGGGTCGTGCGCCCTCGTCGAAGCCCTGCCGGGGGCGCGCGTGTGTCATCTCCGCGGCAGGGCGCATTTTTTGGGATGGGTCGTGCGGGCGCGTTCGTTTGCGCTACGTACGGCCCCGGCAACGGCTCTTGCCCGGCTCTGCCGGGCCGAAAAAAAAGGTGATCGATATGGTTCAGGACAAGAAGTCCGCCGCGACCCCGGCCGAGCCGGGCGGCGGAATGAACACGGGAGTGGCCGTCATCGGCTTCGTCCTCTGCTTCCTCGCCGGCGTCTCGCTGATGTGGGGGTACGACCAGCGCCGGCTTCATCGCGGCGAAATCACGGCCGACTCGCAGGCGGCCTCCGGCGGCGCGTGGGACGACAGCGACTCGCCCGTCCCCATCTCGAGCAAGGACCCGATGTGGGGCAAGCGCGACGCGCCGGTCACCATCGTCGTGTACAGCGATTTTCAGTGCCCGTTCTGCTCGCGCGTCGAGCCGACGATCGATCAGGTCAAGACGACGTACGGTCCGGACAAGGTCCGCGTCGTCTGGAAGAATAACCCGCTGCCCTTCCACCAGAACGCGAAGCCCGCGGCCGAGGCGGCCCAGGGCGTGTTCGCGCTCGCCGGCAACGACGGGTTCTGGAAGTTTCACGACACCGCGTTCAAAAACCAGGGCTCGCTCGGCGCCGACAGCTACGAGAAGTGGGCGAAGGACGCGGGGGTGAAGGACGCGGCGGCCTACAAGGCCGGCCTCGACGGGCACAAGTGGGCCGACAAGGTCGACAAGGACCTGGCCGACGGCAAGGCCGCCGGTGTCCAGGGCACGCCTGCCTTCTTCGTCAACGGGGTCTTCATCAACGGCGCGCAGCCGTTCGACGCCTTCAAGAAGGTGATCGATCAGGAGCTTCCGAAGGCGCAGGCCAAGATCGGGTCGGGCACGCCCAAGAGCCGCGTCTACGTCGAGATGTCGAAGGAGAACAAGAAGAACCAGCCCGCCGCCAAGAACGAGGACGACGAGGAGAAGGAAGACACCAAGACCGTCTTCAAGCTTCCCGTGGGGAGCAGCCCGGTCCTCGGGAGCCCCACCGCGCTCGTCACGATCATCGAGTTCAGCGACTTCCAATGCCCGTTCTGCTCGCGCGTCGAGCCGACGCTCAAGGGCCTTCGCGACAAGTACGGGGACAAGCTGCGCCTCGTCTGGAAGAACGAGCCGCTGCCCTTCCACCCGGCCGCCGAGCCGGCCGCCGAGGCCGCGATGGAGGTGCGCGCCGAGAAGGGCGACAAGGGATTCTGGGACGCGCACGACAAGTTCTTCGGCGACCAGAAGGACCTCGTGAACGGGCAAGCGCCCAACATCGACGCGATCATCAAGATGGCGGCCGAGACGGGAGCCAGCGCCGACAAGCTCAAGAAGGCCATCAACGACCACACGCACAAGAAGGAGCTCGACGCCGACTCCGACATGGCCGAGGACTTCCAGGCGAACGGCACGCCGCACTTCTTCGTCAACGGCCGGCGACTCGTGGGCGCCCAGCCGCAGGAAAAGTTCGAGAAGATCATCGACGAGGAGATCAAGAAGGGGCAGGACCTCATCGCGAAGGGCACCAAACCCTCCGAGGTCTACGAGGCGGAGATCAAGGACGGCAAGGGCCCCCCCGAGCCCGAAAAGAAGGACGTCCCCAAGTCGCTTCCGACCAACGACCCCGCCCGCGGCAACCTGAACGCCAAGGTGACGATCCACGAGTGGAGCGATTTTCAGTGCCCGTATTGCGGGCGCGTCGAGCCGACCGTCGCCCAGGTGATGAAGGACTACGGCGATCGCGTGAAGTTCGTGTGGCACGACCTGCCGCTGCCGATGCACCCCGACGCGCCGCTCGCAGCGCAGGCCGCGCGCGAGGCGTACGCCCAGAAGGGACCGAGCGCCTTCTGGAGCCTGCACGACAAGATGTTCGCCAACCAGGCGAAGATCAAACGCGATGACCTCGACGGCTACGCGAAGGACCTCAACCTGAACCTCGACAAGTGGAAGGCGGCGCTCGACGGGAGCACCCACACGAGCGAGATCGAGGCCGACAAGAAGGCCGGCAACGACGACGGCATCAGCGGCACCCCGGCGTTCATCGTCGTCCCCGGCAACGCGCCGAGCGGCTACTACGTGAACGGCGCGCAGGCGTACGCCAAGTTCCGCAAGGTCATCGAGCGGGCGCTCGCCGAAGCGAAGTGACGGGAGCAAGGCTCGCGGTTCTGGGGCTTGCCGTGGCGGCGTGCGGGGGCGCGCCGCCACGGGGGCGAGCCTCTTCGCCCGAGGCGACGGCCGTCACGGGCACCGGCATCGCGAGCGCGGCGATCGCTCCCACGGCCGACGCGGAGGCGGCGGTCCCCGTCGGACCCGAGGACGCGTCGTGGGGCAACCCCACGGCGCTCGTGACGATCGTCGAGTTCGCCGACTTCGAGTGTCCGTTCTGCGCACGGGCGGCCGAGACGCTGTCGCGCGTGCGCGAGGCGTACGGACCGGACAAGGTCCGGCTCGTCTGGAAGAACTCGCCGCTGCCGTTCCATCCCAACGCAAAGGGAGCGTCGGAGGCGGCCGAGGGGGTCCGTGTCCTCGCCGGCGCGGACGCGTTCTGGCGCTTCTACACGCTGGCCTTCGCGGGCCAGAAGGAGCTCGGCCCCGAGGCCTACGCGCGGTGGGCCGCGCAGGCGGGCGTGCGGGACGCCGCCGCCTTCCAGGCGGGTTTGGTCGGGCACGCGTGGGCGGCCAAGGTGGACGCCGACCTGGCGACGGCCAACAAGCTCGGCGTCAGCGGCACGCCCTGGTTCTTCGTCAACGGCATCCGGCTCGGGGGCGCGCAGCCCTTCGACGCTTTCCGAGACGTCATCGACGAGCAGATCGTCGCCGCGCACGCGAAGCTCGCGACGGGAACGCCCGCCGCGCGCCTCTATGCGACCCTCTCGCGCGAGAACCTCGCGGCGCAGGGCGCTCAGGACGACGCGGACGACGAGCCGGCGGAGGACACGCGGACGGTTTACAAGGTGCCCGTCGGCAAGAGCCCCGTCCGGGGAGCGCCGAACGCGCTCGTCACGATCGTCGAGTTCGCGGACTATCAGTGTCCCT
>DATGJA010000706.1:0-9417 GCA_035295445.1 Polyangiaceae bacterium
CTGCGACATCCTGCTCGAGACAGGCAAGTTCTCCGAAGCGGTTCCCGAGATGCTCCGACTTGCGGAGGACCTCATCGTCGAAGATCTGAACGGCGCTGAAGCCGCCGACGTTCTGGGGAGGGCGCTTCGACTCGATCCCGACAACGCGGCTGCACACCGAATGATGCACGACCTCGGGTACGAGCTGGTTGGGGAATCCGATCTGGTTTCAGAGGACGACCCCTCTACTGGAAGCGCCCCGCAGGTCATCGAACCCCCTGCCTCCGAGAGTCCTCGTGACGACGCCCGAAGGGGCGGCATCGAGATCGAAAGCGCTCTTGAAGAAGCGGAGTTCTTCGCATCCCGCGGGTTGTACGAGGACGCGCGGGCCCTCCTGGAGGAGCAGCTTGTTCGCCGACCGGACCATCCGCTGCTGCTCGAGCGCCTCAGGGAGCTCGACACGCACGACCCCGTGGAAGGACAGCCGACGTCGGATGCGCCACCCGCGGACGAGCTGGTTGACGTCGACGAGGTCTTTGCGAAGTTCAAGGAGGGCCTGAGAGAGATCGACAAGGACGATTCCCAAACCCACTACGACCTCGGCCTCGCATACAAGGAGATGGGGCTGCTTGAAGACGCGGTGCGTGAGCTGGAGAGCGCGGCGAGGGACCCGAAGCGCGAATGCGTCAGTCACACGCTGGTCGCGATGATCCGTCTCGAGCAGGGGCGTGTCGTGGACGCATGCGGGTCACTTCACCAGGCTCTTGCGGCCAGCGAGCGAACGCAAGAACAAGAGGTCGCGATTTGCTACGAGCTCGGCGTGGCTTACGAAGCGAGGCATATGCCGAGCGAAGCGCTCGAGTACTATCGGCGTGCACGGCGAATCGACCGCACGTTTCGTGACGTCGAAGCTTGCGTGGCGCGCCTTGAATCGGAGAGCCATCCGCCCGGCGGAGGGCGGCGCAGCCGGCGCTGAGGCGGCGCTCTACACTCCCTATGTTCCGCCGGGTGGTGGACGATGTTCGAGAGCGCTACGAAGGCCGGAACTGATTCGTTCGCGATCCGCTTCGCCGCGAATGGCTGCGGCCCGGAAGTGCAGATCATGACGCTCTAGCAGGCGCGCGAGAGCGGGCTCGGCGGATGACCCCAGGGCGGTCAACTCGGCAACGCGAGCGCGTACGTTGGCGCATGCCTCAACCCAGACCACGGCGTCGCTATGGCCGATCACCCCCCGGACCAGGACGAGGACGCCGGCGCCGTCGGGCGCATGCGACGTGTGCGCTTCGTCCAGCGGCCAGTCGTCCGTCCACGACGACTGTGTGGTCGCGTCCCAATGCGGGAAGGACGCCGGATGGTGCGCCGGAAGGCCGAGCAGACTCCGCAGGACGTCCAGCGCCGAGACGACCCCGATGGCCACACCGGCGCTGTCGACGACGACGCCGTGGTGCACGTCCGCGTGCGCGAGATGGCGCGCGACGAGCTCGACGCTTGTCGAAGCATCGATGGACGCGGCCGGACGGCTCATCCGGTCGGCCGCGGTACCGGCCCCGTCGAGCACTGACACGGCGGTCACCATTCCAATGGGCCGGCGCTCGTCGTCCACGACCGGTACGGCGCTGATCGAGAACGTTCGCAAGAGCTCGCGGATGGCCTGTACCGGGGTCTCTGGTACGACCGACAAGAGCTCGCGATTGACGATTTCCTCGATGCGGAGGGACACGCCGAGATCCGAACGCAAAGGCCGCGCCACATCCCCTACGATCGCTCAGCGGTTGTGCTGCACTCCTACGATCCTAAGACGCCGATCGCGAACGTTCGCTCGATTGCTGTGGCTTGGCGTGTTTCGTGCGTGAGCGCGCAGCCATTCGAACAAGTGCCTCGCAACGTGAAGGAGATTGCCATGTGGTTCATCGCGTGGGTCGCTCTCGGTGTGACTACCGGTTTCATCCGGAACAAAACGGTCAACAAGACGGGCTCCGGCATGGCTCTCGACCTCGTTCTCGGCGTCGTCGGTGCCGTGGTCGCCGGCATCCTTCTCAACCTGGCGGGTATGACCGGCATCACGGGCTTCAACCTCTGGAGCGTGTTCGTCTCGGTCGCGGGCTCCGTCGTACTCCTCGTCGCCTATCACTCGATGACCCGGACCCTACACGCCTGATCCCTGGCTTGGGAAGCACCCCGGCGGCCAAGAGCAACTCGAAGAAAGTCCCGCCCCGGGCCCTCAGAACTCGCCGTAGCCGTCCCGAGCGGCGGGGCTCGCCGTGGCGGCGTCTCTTACGCGTTCGGCGATGAGACACTCGGTTGTCAACATGAGGCTCGCGACGCTCGCCGCATTCTGCAAGGCGGTGCGCACGACCTTGACCGGGTCGATGACGCCCATGCCAAGGAGCTTGCCGTACTGCTCGGTCGCGGCGTTGTAGCCGAAGTCGGTCTCGCCTGCCTTGACCTTGTCCAGTACGACGGCCCCTTCGAGTCCGGCGTTTTGCACGATCTGCCGGAGCGGCTCCTCGATGGCTCGACGAACGACCCGCACGCCGGCTCGTTGCTCCTCGACCACGTCGAGGTCGTCGAGCGCTTGCTGCGCGCGAATCAGGGCGACGCCGCCCCCAGCCACCACACCCTCTTCGACCGCCGCACGCGTTGCATGCAGCGCGTCTTCCACCCGCGCCTTCTTCTCCTTCATCTCCGTCTCCGTGGCCGCCCCGACCTTCACGATCGCCACGCCCCCGACGAGCTTCGCCAGGCGTTCCTGGAGCTTTTCGCGGTCGTAGTCCGCGGTCGCCTTCTCGACCTGGTTACGAATCTCGCCGATGCGCGCCTGGATCTTGTCCTTTGCGCCTGCCCCGCCGACGATTGTCGTGTCGTCCTTGTCCATCGTGACCCTCTTGGCGCGACCGAGATCAGCAAGCGTCACATTTTCGAGCTTGAGACCGAGCTCTTCGCTGATCACCTGACCGTCGGTAAGGATCGCGATGTCCGCCAGCGATTCCTTGCGGCGATCGCCGAAACCAGGTGCCTTGACCGCCGCGCAATGCAGGCTGCCGCGCAGCTTGTTGACCACGATCGTAGCCAGCGCCTCGCCTTCCACGTCCTCGGCGATGATCACGAGCGGTTTCTGCTGACCTGCGATCGCCTCGAGCAGAGGCAGAAGGTCATTCATGTTCGAGATCTTCTTCGCGCTGATGAGGATGTACGGGGCCTCGAGTACGACCTCCATGCGCTCGGGGTCAGTGACGAAGTAGGGCGACAGGTAGCCGCGATCGAATTGCATGCCTTCGACCACCTCGAGCGTCGTCTCCGCAGTTCGACTCTCGTCCACCGTGATGACGCCCTCCTTACCGACCTTTTCCATCGCCTCGGCGATCTTGTCGCCGATTTCCGCGTCGCCGTTGGCGCTGATGGTGCCAATCTGGGCGATCTCTCTGGGGTCCTTCGTCGGCTTGGCCATCTTCTCGAGAGACGTGACGACGTGACGGACGGCCAGATCGATGCCGCGCTTGAGATCCATGGGGTTGTGGCCCGCGGCGACCAGCTTCGAGCCTTCGCGAAAGATCGCCTGCGCAAGGACTGTGGCCGTGGTCGTGCCGTCGCCGGCCACGTCGCTCGTCTTGCTGGCGACCTCCCGCACCATCTGCGCACCCATGTTCTCGAAGCGGTCTTCGAGCTCGATCTCTTTCGCGACGGTGACCCCGTCCTTGGTGATCGTCGGCGCGCCGTAGCTCTTCTCGATGACGACGTTGCGACCCCTGGGACCCAGGGTAACCCTCACGGCATCCGCAAGCGCATTGACGCCCGCGAGGATTCGATTGCGTCCATGGTCCGTATAGATGATTTGTTTCGCTGACATCTTGTAAACCTCGCTATGCATCTTGAAAGGTGCCGGTGGCCGTACTTCCTCAGAATTGGAGGAGGTTGAGCGCGTTGATCTCGTCCTGGAGGCGACGCCGGTGGGCCGTCAAGATGCGCCTTGTCTCCTCGGACAATGGTGCTTGCATCGCCCTGTCGTAAGTCGTCCCAGTGCGTGCGCATGAGCGGCGGCAGGCCCCGATGGCGTCGCCGTTGTTGGGGCCGGCCGCCCACACCCATACGGTGCGTCTCGCTTCGCGTAGTAGCTCGCGCCAGGAGCCCGTGGGACGGCGAGGTGCTGGTTCGAGGAGCTGCTCGAGGTCCGCGACGAGCTCCTCGCGCTCGTACGCCATTCGCGTTAGCACCGCGGCCCGTCTCGCGTCTACGAAGTGGCTTTCGTGGAGTAGCGTCTTCTCGTCGTCCACGCAGGCGCGGACGAGCTTTCGGAGGACATTCGGCGTCTTCATCGTGACCACAGTCGCCCTGCATCGTGCGTTCCGTAGGGTGAGCGAACACGTCACTCGGATGATCTATTCGACCGAACACACGCGATTCGCGCCCGCGGTCTGCGCCCGATGCAAGCGCGCGCGCGCCGTGCCGAGGAGTTCGCGAGCGGGGTCTACGCCGGACTCGACCTCGGCCAGAAGAACGACGCCGACGCTTACCGTGATGCGTGCCTCTTGGCCGGAGTGCAGGTCTTCCACGGCCCGTCGGACCCGCTCGGCGAGGTCGACGGCTTCCGCCCCCGTCCCCCCGACGGCGAGAACGACGAACTCGTCACCGCCGCACCGGGCGAGCGTGTCTTCGACGCCGAGAAGGCCGCGGATGCGGGCGGCGATTGCGCAAAGAAGGCGATCGCCCGCGGTGCGGCCGTAGCGAACGTTGACCTCATTGAAGCTGTCCGCGTCGACCGCCAGCACGCCGAGGGCGGTCCGGTCGCGTCGTGCGTAGGCGATCTCGTCAATGAGCCGTTCGTGGAGCGCCACGCGGTCGTACGCGAGTGTCAGCGAGTCGTGTCCCGACGTCGCCGGCTTTGCGGGACCGGCGACCGCGAAGCGCGCCTGGACGTTCGGACCCAGTTGAAGCCGGTCACCGTCGCGCAGCAGCGCTACACCGATGGGACCCGTCCCGAGGAACGTCCCCGTCGCCGAGCCGAGATCTTCCACATAGTACTCCTGGCCAGGCGCTCGAGCGATCCGCGCATGACGAGGGCTTACGCCCGCGTCGTCGACCACCAGATCTGCATCAGGGGCCCGGCCGATGGTCACCGGGGTTCCATGCGTAACCACCGACTGCCCTGCTTGGGCTCCGGTGAGAACGGTAACGATCGCCTCCGGGTCTCGAGGGCGCGGAGGCGCGAGCGGATCCGAGGGCGCAGACGCTCTGCCATGACAAGCGCCTTTCTCGTTCGCAGAATGCGAAGATCGCGACACGATCGGCTGCCGATCGAAGAGGAGGATCGCGCTGTTTTCTGCGTCCCCGGGCGCGCTGGGAGGCACGTCGGGGTCCGAGTCCTGCACGGCCGGCTCAGTTTGCAGGGACCATGCCGTGTGGCGCCGCAGCGCGACCCATCAAGCTTGTCGTGAGCGCAGCCACCGATAGAGCGTGGAGAGGTCGACCCCCAGAATCGCGACGGCGCGCTCCTTGTCGCCACCCGTTTGCGCGAGGACCCACTCGGTGTAAGCGCGGGTCAATCGCCGCAGCGTCCACGGAGCATCGCTCGAAAACGGCCAGCTGTGAGCGCGAATTGCGCTCGGTACCGCCGTGATTTGCTGTACGTCGATCATCTCGTCGACCCCGAAGACCACCGCGCGCTCGATGGCGCTGGCGAGCTCGCGTACGTTTCCCGGCCAAGCCCCCTCGGTGAGTACGCGGAGGGCGTCGCGCCCCATGGAGCGAACGGGCGATTCGGGCGCTCGCTGGCGAGCCTCGGCGAGGAAGTGTGCGGCAAGCGCCGGAATGTCCTCTGTTCGATCGCGCAGAGGCGGGACCCAAACGGGCAGCACGTTCAGGCGATAGTAGAGATCCTCCCGGAACTTGCCCTCCTTGACGAGGGCGGGCAGGTCACGGTGGGTGGCTGCGATCACGCGGACATCGACGCGGTGCGTGCGATCATCGCCCACGGGACGAACTTCACCGAACTGAAGAACCCTGAGGAGCTTGGCCTGTAGGGCGAACGACATCTCGCCAATCTCGTCGAGGAGCAGCGTCCCGCCGTCGGCCTCGGTCAAAAGACCCTTGCGTGCGTGGACGGCGCCCGTGAATGCGCCGCGGGCGTGTCCGAAGAGCTCCCCTTCGAGGAGCTCCTGGGGGATGGCGGAGGTGTTGACTGGGACGAACGGCCTCCCTTTGCGTGCACCCCGTGCGTGGATCGCCCGCGCGACGAGCTCCTTGCCGACGCCGGTCTCCCCCGTTACGAGCACCGGCGCGCTCGACCGAGCGACGAAGTCGATGGTGGTCTGCAGCGTCCGCATGGCCGGTCCCGCGCCAACGAGCTCGAGGGTCCCGACCGCCGACTGGGGGTGAGCGAGCCGCAGGGCTTCGCTCGGATGCCTGCGCCCGTCGATCGCCGAGGTGACGACGCGGAGCAGATCGTCCGGCTCGCACGGCTTGAGCACGTACTCGAAGGCGCCGCGCTTGATCGCGTCGACCGCCTGGGGGACGCCGCCTGCGGCGGTGATCACGACGACGGGAAGGGCCGGATGGCTCGCCCTGATCCGATCGAGGAGCTCGAGTCCGTCGAGCCCCTCCATCAGGACGTCGCTGACGACGACGTCGAAGGTCCGTGCCTTGACGAGCTCGAGGGCCGTATTCCCATCCGCAGCCAGCTCGCAAGCGTGACCTTCCGCCGTGAAGAGGAGGTCGAGCGCCTCGCGCATTTCGCGGTCGTCATCGACAACGAGCACCCGCGACTGCATGGTGGCCGAACCTAACCACCTTTTTCGCGTCGTGCCCGTCCATTTCTCAATTTGCGAGGGAAGCTGATGCGGATGTGGCCCCTTGAGCCGTCTCATGAGCTCGCGTTGCCTCGGCGCCCTTCGGCGCCAGTCCGAGACGCGCCTGTTTTGCCAGGACGTACGGCTCATAGTGCTTCTCGTAGAACTTGGCGCGAGCGTCGCGCACGGACGTCACCCCACCGAGGAGGGCATAGAGCCGGATGAAGGCAAAGGAGATGTCGAGCTGCCACGGGAGGAAGCCGGAGCGCGCGCTGTTCGGGAACAGGTGGTGATTGTTGTGCCACTCGCCCGCCACGAGCCCAGGCCAGAGCCGATTGATCGCGAGCGAACGGCGGTCAAAATCCACCCCCGCTCGCCGGCGGTCTTTGCCGCCAGCGTGAAGGTCATAGTTGTGGGCACGAATCCCGACGGCCCACACCGCCGACCATCCGAAAAGGGCCGTCGCCATGGCGTGCCCGCCGATGAGATAGAACGCGCCGTACCAGAACAGCCAGTTGAGCGCGTAATGCAGCGTCGTTCGCGCCGGGTGCGCGATGGAGCCCCAGCGCCCGTATTGCTCGTACGTGTTGACGTACATCCCGGTGTGCCGGACGAGCGCGCAGAGACGTTCGTAGTCCGCGAGCGGGAGACTGCGGTTGACCGGTTGATGCAGCTCTCCCGCCAGAAAGCAGTACAGCCACCCGGCGCGCGCGTTGTAGGGGTCGCCCGGTGCGTCCGAGAAGGCGTGATGGACGAGGTGGGAGATCACATAGGTCTCCTCCGGGACGATCTTAATCGCGAGGTTGCGGCAGATGAAGCGGTGCGTCGAGGTCCGAAACCCGAAGGCGCGATGGGTCGAGTACCGGTGCAGCCACACGGTGCCGTGCGTTCCGATCCCCACCATGCTGTAAAGAAATCCGGCCAGCATGAGCGGCCAGGAGAAATAGCGGGTCAGAAAGACGATGCCGAACGGGAAGAGGGCCAGCGTCCAGCCCCAACCGGAAATGCTCAGCCAGGTCTTGCGACTGGCGAACAAGTTCATGCGCGATCCCCATTCGCGCACGATCTCACGGCCCGTGGGCCTGTAGAGTTCACCGCCGCGCGACCAGCCGTAGCGCGGCTCCTCGAGGACTCGTCGCAGAAAGGGAGTGCCCATGGCTCCAGCCCGGCTGACCCCTGCAGCAAGGAGGGTGCCGTCGGGCACCGCTCGACTCGGCGGCGTCGTTTCCACGCGCGAATCCGCCCTCGTTCGCAATTCGCCACCACCGGGTGGCAAGTTGCCCGGTCCAGGCCCGCTACGTCGCAGGCGGGGTCAGCGGCAGGTCGATCGTGAAGACGCATCCGCGCCCCGGTACGTCGCGCACGCGCATTACTCCGTCGCAGGCCTCGATTCCCTTGCGGCTGATGAACAGTCCCAGACCGAGCCCGCTGCGATTCGTTCCGTGCTGCCGGAAGGCCCCGAAGAGCCCCTCCGCCCGGTTCGCCGGAAGGCCCCCGCACTGGTCCTCGACGTCGATTTCGACGCGCGCGCCGACCACCGTGGTCTTAAGCGTGACTTCGCCGCCCGCGTGCGTGAATTTGTACGCGTTCTGCAGGACGTTGGCGAGGGCTCCCGCGAGAATCTGAGGGTCCGCCTCGACCTCGATGCTTCGATCCGTCGGCGACACGCTCAGAGATACGCCGTGCATGCCCGCTTCGATGTTCCCGTCGACCTCGGCCTCGGCGATGAGCTCGTGCAGCTGGACGCGCTGGCGTCGCATGTTTCCGGCGTCCACCCGCACCTCGACGAGCGATCGATTGATGAGCCCCGTCATCGCGTGCAGATTGCGTGTGACAACCGACGCCACGCTCCCGCCAATCGGCGCACGCCCTGCCTTGATCATCGTGAAGGCGATCTGCGCGACGGCGATTCTGTTTCTCAGCTCGTGCGCAAAGGCACCCGAGCGCTCCGTTTCGTCGTCGAGCATGGATCGCTCCCGCAGCCGCGCGTACTCCGTTACGGCCTCGGCGATGGCATCGTCGAGGCACCCGTTCAGGATTTGGAACTCCTCGATCGTGATCGGTGCGTCGAGGCTGTCGGCCAGCTCCGTGATCGCCTGGCATATGGCGCCATAGTCGTGGACCACCTGGGCCACGGTGTACCCGAGGGTCAACAGGGCGGCGCCATGCACCGCGGCGCCTCGGTCGATCGTCTCGGTCGACGAAGGCAGCGGACGTCTCAGCGTATCGACGAGCTGGTCGAGGAAGAGCGGCACCCCGCTCATCAGCTCCACCTCCGTGACCTTCGGAGACAGGCGCTTCGCGATTTTGGCGCGCGTGAGCTCGACGAGCGCCTCACGGTTGGCGGTGATGAACTCGAACAGCATGCGGACGGATCTTTGGGGACTATGTCACTTTTGTGTGCGAGCACAATGGACGGCGCAAAGGCGCCGTCGCGACGCGTTCGATGGATGCATTTGCAGAATGCAGGATGCATCGTGCGAAAATAGGGCCGATAGGCCGATGTCGCCTTCGCGCGTGAGCCGCGGCCCGCAAGATGCACTGGGAGCGTCGGAGGAGAGTGCCCCATGGAACCTGCGCGCCGCTCGCGATGTAACCCCGGTGGTCGTCCTCCGATAGCCCCGACCACGGGGATCGGCTTGCTGGTCCTCCTCGC
>DATGJA010000707.1:0-2024 GCA_035295445.1 Polyangiaceae bacterium
GTCCACGAACTCGAGCGCTCGCTGCGCTTCTATTCGCTCCTCGGCTTCACCAAGACCGCCGGCCCGATGGGGCCCGAGCCGGTCGCCATCCTGCACAACGACGCCGAGTCGAGATCAATCTGGTCCTCAACGCGCCCTCTGCGAGCGCGCCGAACGTGCTGATGGACGTCCCGGCGAAGCACCCCGGCATCACCCACATCGCGCTCCTCTGCGACGACGTCCTCGCGGCGAAAGCGCGCCTCGAGGCGGAAGGGATCGCGCTGAGCGGTGGGCCCGTCCGCTTCGGTCCCCGCGCGCAGGCCATCTTCGTGCGCGACCCCGACCGGAACGTCATCGAGCTTCACCAGCGCGGCTAGGAGCCCGTAGTCACTCGGCGGCCACGGTAAAGTGGTAAACGACGATGCCCGGCTCCCCTACGAAGGGGGGCACTCGAGCCTGCGAGAGGGCCCGGGTCACGCACATGCCGGCCGCCGCGCCGAGAAAGGGCGGGCTGACCGCGCAGCGGTGGACCGCGCCGTCGTTGCCGAACGTCACAATCGCGTGCCCGGCTCCGAACACGTGACCCCTCTGGCACCGCGCCACGGTGCTCGCGGTCGCCTCGAGCGCCTCCTTCGCGGCTGCGGCATCGAAGGCCGACGGCGGCGATTCCGACGGGATCGCGGGCGGGGGATCCGCGACCGACGGAGAAGAAGAGGACTCGAGCGGCGGACCAGACGCGGTCGCCGTCGCGGAGGCGACGGCCGTCGCTGAGGCCTCCGCTGGCGGACTCGGCGCAGGCATACGATGGCTTCGCGAGCGGTGGGCCCGTAGCTCCACCCCGACGGCAAACAGCCCGAGCGCCGCCAGCGCGACCCAGCGGCTGCGGCGACGGGCGCCTCGGACGCCGGCGGGCGGTGGGGCGGGCAGTCCGGCGGGCGTGCGGGCCGAGATGACCGGCGGGGGCGCAACGATCGCAAGCTGCACGGGCGCAGCGCTCGGAGGCTCGTCCGGCCACTGATCATCGATTGCGTCATCGTCGGTGGGCTCGTCGCTTGCGCTCTCTCGAGGAGATGCCAAGCGTGGGGACGGCGCTACTGCGAACGGGTCCCCATCGGGGGGGGGCTCGAAGATCATCGGCCGAGTGACCTCCGACGGTCTCGCCGGTGACGGCCGGGCCACGGCGCCGACCACCGGGGGGGAGCTCGCTGGGCCCGCCCCGCCGACGGTCGGGGCCTTGGGGGGGGGCTCGTCTCGGTCGTCCACTGGCCTCTTGTACGCCTCTTTTACGCCTCTATACCAAAGCCCAGGCTCCCGCACGTCGCCCTGGAAACGACTGATCCAGGCGGACTCTTGACGCGGGGTCCCGGTTGCCGCATGAGCGCGGGGAGGATGATGTGGGGCGCCTCGGCTTCCGCGCGCGGGCGTCGTTCGGGGGGGTCGATCGCAGTCATGGTCGTCAGCCTCGTGGCGTGCATGCTCTTCGGCGGCGACACCTCTGCCGAGGGTCAAGCCTCGACCGCATCGCCCGCGGGCGCGGGCCCGATCACCACTCGCCATCTCGAGAACGGCCTCACCCTGGTGGTCCAAGAGGACCATCGCCTCCCGCTCGTCGCTCTCGCCATCGGATACGACGTCGGTGAGCGCGCCGCCCCCGCCGGCCTTGGAGGCGTGGTCACGCTGACGACGCGCCTCATGCAGCGCGCCACTCGGCACGTACCGCCGGCGGAATACGCCCGCCTCTTGGCGCGCGCCGGCGCTTCCTCCGCCGGGGAGCGCACGACCCCCGACTACACGATGCTCGACGTGGTGCTGCCCTCGAATCAATGGGCGCTGCCCCTCTGGCTCTGGAGCGACCAGATGGGATTCTTCACCGCGGACGAGAGCCAGTTCGCCGTGGAGCGCGCCAAGCTCGCGGAGCAGCGCCGCACGGCGCTCGAAGGCGGACCTCTGTGGCACCTCGACGCCTTCGCCATCGAAGAGATCTTTCCGCAAGGGCATCCCTATCGAAACGCCGTCGCCGGTTCGCCCGAGGACGTGCAGCGACT
>DATGJA010000708.1:0-8804 GCA_035295445.1 Polyangiaceae bacterium
GGAACCCCTGCGTACATGGCGCCGGAGCAAACACGCGGGGAGCCGCCCGACGCGGCGTCCGACTGGTACAGCGTCGGCGTGATGCTCTACGAGGCCATCGTCGGCGAGCCTCCCTTCGTGGGCACGTCGAAGGAAGTGATGGCGATGAAGTGCAAGACCGACGCCGCGCCGCCATCGGCGCGCGTTCGAGGAGTTCCCGAGGACCTCGACGCCCTCTGCGCAGAGCTGCTGGCCATCCACGCGGAGAGGCGCCCGACGGCCGCCCAGATCTTGAGCCGGCTGCGCCCTGCGCTGCCGATGCGATCCCCGTCGCAGCGGGTCGCCGCGCCGGCTTTCACGGATCTCATCGGACGCGAGCGCCATCTCGGGCAGCTGCACGACGCCCTCGTGGCCACTTGGGCCGGCCAAGCCGTCTCGGTGCGAGTATCCGGCACCGCGGGAATGGGCAAGTCGGCGCTGGTGAACCATTTCCTCGATCAGATCGAGACGCGCGAGGACTTCGTCGTCCTCAGGGGCCGGACGTACGAGCGCGAGTCGGTGCCCTACAAGATCTTTGACGCCCTCATCGACGCGCTGACCCGGCATCTCGTCGATCGGGAGGCCCGCGGCGACGCGCCTTCGCTCCCGGCCCATATCCGCGCTCTTGGGCAGGTCTTTCCCGTCCTGCGACGCCTCGCGAGCATCGGGACCGCGACGCGCGCCAACGTCGACGACCCGAGGGCGCTCCGGCATCAGGCGTTCGCCGCGCTGCGCGAGCTGCTCGGTACCCTGGCGCGGACCCGCACGGTGGTCCTCTTCGTGGACGACGTGCACTGGGGCGACATCGACAGCGCGGCGCTTCTGCTCGAACTCATCCGACCGCCCGGCGAGCCTCCGGTGCTGTTCTTGATGACCCACCGGACCGAGGAAGCGGAGGAGAGCGCGTTGCTCGCCGAGCTGCGCGCGCGCTGGCCGGAGGACGCCGAGGTGCGAGACGTCGAGGTGGGTCCGCTCGATGCCGAAGAGGCGCGCTCGTTGGCGCGAGCTTTGCTCCCGACGGGCACCGAAGAGGCGGACGCCACCGCGGACGCGATCGCCCGAGAATCGGGGGGGAGCCCGTTCCTCGTCGGCGAGCTCGCGCGAAGCAACCTCGCGAGGGCCTCGCTGCCGCCGGGGCCGCACAACGTCCGGACCCTCGAACACATGGTCGGCGACCGCATGAGTCGCCTGCCGGAGGAGGCTCGACGGCTGCTCGAAGTGATCGCGGTCGGCGGCCACCCGTTGCCTCTCTCAATCGTCGGGGAAGCGGCCGACGTCGCGGGCTCGGTGGCCGGTCTGGCCGCGACCCTGGAATCGAACCGCTTCGTTCGGTCAGGCCTGGGCGACGGGCTGGAGCGGGTCGAGGCCGCGCACGATCGGATCCGCGAAGCCCTCCTGGATCGCATCCCGGCCGGGACCCTGCGCCGGTATCACGCAAGGCTCGCGCAAGCGCTGGAGCACGCCACCGAGCCGGACGCCGAAGCGATCGCGACGCATCTGCTCGGCGCCGGCGAGCGAGAGCGCGCAGGGCAATACGCCGAACGAGCCGCCGAGGTGGCGATGTCGAAGCTGGCGTTCGCTCAGGGCGAGCGGCTCCTCCAGCTCGCCATCGAAACGCTACCGGCTGGCTCGTCCGGGGCGCAGCCGCTACAGCTCCGCTTGGCCAAGGCCTCCGAGTGGGCCGGGCACGCCGAAAAGGCCGCGCGCGCGTATCTCGTCGCCGCCGCCCACGCGTCCGCCGGGCAGCGACTCGAGCTCGAGCGCGCGGCGGGCGCGCAGCTCATCGCCGCGGGACTCATCGACGACGGCGTGGCGGTGTTCCATCGCGCGCTTGCGGCCCTTCGCATTCGCCTGCCCGAGTCGCGGTTCGGATTCGTCGGTTGGAAGGTGGCCTACCGGTTCCTTGCCGGGGTGCTGCTCGTCTTCGCGCGACGCAAGCGCGAGGTCTCGCCCGAACAGCGTGTCTACCTGAACACGCTCCAGACCATGGGGCGCGTGCTCTCCGTCATCGACCCCACCTCCGCCATGTACATCAAGGCTCGATACCTGTGCGAAGCCTTGTGGTCCGGAAGCGACTACTTCGTCCTGCGCGCCGCCATCTTCGAAGCCGGCAGCCTCACCGCCCGCGGCGGGCGTCCGAGCCGGCGCGAGCGGTCCCTGTTCAGGTTGGCCCGGCGTCTCGCCGAAGAGACCGGAGACAAGGAGGGGCTCGGCCACCTCGATCTCACAGGCGGTATCGGAGAATACCTGCGCGGTCAGTGGCAGTCCTGCGTCGAGCTTCTCGAGCAGGCGCAGGTGCGGCTTGCCGAGGTGAGGGCGTGGCAGGCCAATGCAAGCATCTACGGCGTCTATGCCCTCGCCTGCAAGGGAGACCTGCCGGAGGCCAAGACCCGGACGAAGGCCCTGCTCACCGATGCCCAGCGCCGCGGTGACAGGTACACGATCGCGAACCTTCTCGCCAGCCATCCGACCGCCGCGTGGCTCGCGTCCGACGACGTCGAGACGGCGCGCCGCCAGCTGAAGGAGTCCGTCGCCCACTGGTCTCAAGCCAGCTACTTGGTTCAGCACTGGCAGTCCATGCTCTGGGAATCCGAGACGCACCTTTACGTTGGCGAGGGGGAAGCCGCCTGGCAACGCCTCGAGCGCGACAGAGATCGGCTAACAACCGAAAGCTCGCTCCTCACCATTCAGCTCATTCGAGCGTTCACGACCTTCGCCCGCGGACGCAGCGCCGTGGCGTCGCTTCGCGAGCTCGCGGACCCCGGCCGAGCGGACCGCCTTGGCCAGGCCCGCACGGCACGACGTCGTCTCGCACGCGAGGGGATGCCGTGGATTGACGTGTTGGCGGCCCTGCTCGGCGCCGCCATCGCCAACGCTTCCGGCGACGGCGCCCGCGCGCAGCGGGAGCTGCGGCGAGTCATCGCGCTCGCGGGCCGGGCGGACATGGCCCTGCACGGCGCTGCGGCCCGCCACCGCCTCGGACTCCTCCTCGGGAGCGAGGACGGCGCGGCCGCCCTCAAGGAGGCGGAGGAGGCGATGCGCGCGCGCGGCGTGCGCGTTCCCGCGCGCTACGCGCAGATGCTCTTGCCGGGCGAGTGGCCACCGGCGGCTCCCAGCAGCGGACGCCGGACGGATTCGATGGCATCGTGTCGCGGATGACGCGCCGCGCGACGAACCACTGGTTCGTGTACGTCGCGCGATGCGCCGATGGGACGCTCTACGTGGGCATCGCGCTCGACGTCGCCGCACGCATCGCCACCCACGACGCCGGGCGCGGCGCGCGCTACACCCGCGGTAGAGGCCCGCTGCGCGTGCTGGCGACCCGCCGCTGCGGCGCCAAGGGCGACGCTCTCCGGCTGGAGATCGCGCTCAAGCGGCTCCCGCGCGATGAGAAGCTTGCCCTGTGCGCGGCGCCGCGAAAGCTCGCCCGGCTCGCCCGGACCGTGAGGTGAGGAATTTTGGCCCACGCGTGGCCATTCGTCGCGCCGCGCGATCAGGCAGAGCACGCTTCGCGGAGCGCAGCAGCCAGCGAAGCGGCATCGGACAACCCGATGATCTCCCCGATGGCCCGCCGCAGTGGTTCGAGCCGTAGACCTGCCAGTACTTGCTTCAGCTCGGGAATGGCCGTGGGGACGACGCTGAGCGAGTCGATCCCGAGCGCGACCATTGCGAGCGCTATGTCGGGACGAACGGCGATCTCCCCGCAGACGCCCACGGGCTTTCCTGCGGAGTGCGCGGCTGCAGCGACCCGGGCAATCATCCGCAGGATCGCTGGGTGATACGGGTCGCCCATCTGCGCCATCCGCGCGTCCTCTCGGTCCACGACCAGGGCGTATTGCATCAAGTCGTTCGTGCCGATGGACAGGAAGTCGACCTCGCGCGCGATGTCCGCCGCCAGCTCGACGGCAGCGGGGACCTCGATCATCGCGCCGATCTCGGGCGCGCGCTGCGCGCGCGGATCGTCGAGGCTCGCCAGCGCCTGATGGACGGCTTCCTTTACGCGGCGGAGTTCTTCCATCGAGCTCACCATGGGAATCAAGATGCGAAGCGGGCGGTCCCCGGCGGCGATGGCGAACGCCTGCACCTGATCGCGCAAGATGTCCGGATGATCGAAGAGGACGCGTATCGAGCGATAGCCGTGGAACGCGTTTCGCGCCGTCGCGACCGAACCGCCCGAGAGGAACTTGTCGCCCCCGAGGTCCAGGATCCGGAAGCGGATCGTCGCGACGGGGAAGATCTCGTACGCCTTGGCGTAGATTCGCACCTGCTCGGCCCGCGTGGGGAACGCGTCCCGTACGAGGAACGGAAACTCCGTGCGGTAAAGGCCGACTCCCTCGGCGCCGTTGTCTCGAGCGATCGCGAGATCCGATGCGACGCCAACGTTCGCGTGCATCGTGACCCGGACGCCGTCGGCCGTGCGCGCAAGGACATCGCGATATTTTACGTATTCCGTTCGTACATGCTCGATGCGCCGCCGCTCCGCCTCGTAGCGGGCGACGGTCTCACCGGTCGGGCGTACAACGACCACGCCGTTCGTTCCGTCCACGATCAACCGATCGTCCGGCCGAACGTCGGCCACGATGCCGGGGATCCCGGTGACTACAGGGATGCTCATCGCGCGCGCGAGCAGGACGCCGTGGGACGTTGCGCCCCCTACCTCCGCCACGAGCGCCTGGGCCCCTTCGGTCTTGAGCTCGACCAGCAGCGACGGCGGGGTGCGGTTGGAGATGACGACGCGCATGCCCGAACGCGCGCGCGCTCCGCCGTCGATGACGTGGTCCAGCAGTCGGCTCCGCAGATCGTCGACGTCGTCGATCTTCTCCTGGATGTAGGTGTCGGCGACGAGACGCAAGCGTGTCTCGAAGTCGTCGAGCGAGGCGTCGATGGCGACGGGCGCACTTACGCCGAGCGCGATTTGCGCGTCGATGCTTCCGAGGAGCATCGGATCGTTGAGGAGCAAGAGGTGAGACGCGAAGATGAGGGCGTGTTCTTCGTCGATCTCACGCGCGGCCCCCGCTTGAATCCGAAGGAGATCGTTGTGGGTCTTCGCGATCGCCTGCCTTACACGAACGCGTTCTGCCGCCGGATCGCCGGTCGGTCGCGCGTATGCCGTGAGATCGAGGCGAAGAGCTCCGCGAAACTGAGCCGTCCCGATCGCCACACCCGGGGACGCCGCGACGCCGCGGAGCGTGCGTTCTCCATCCGCAGGCTCCGCAATCCCCGATCGGGGGGGCAACCGCGCAGCAGGGCGCTCGCGGCGATCGAGGGCCTCGATGATCCGCGCGTTCTCAACGATGGTCGCGAGCTGCCCGCAGCTCGCCGCAAGCGTGGCGACGTCATCCGGCGAATAGTCGCGATGGGCGACGTTCTGCAACACGACAGCGCCGACCAAGCTGTCGCGAAGTATCATCGGCGACGCGAGGAGGGATGAAGTGGCCCCTTGGAGCGCGACGGTGCGACGCTCTCCGAGCGCCTGCGCCGCGACGAGCTCTGCCTCCGTGCCCTCGACCGTGCCGAACGCCTCGGACCGGAACGCCGTGGTCCGCGCCAGACCTCGGAGAGGTGCTCCTTCGTCGAGGAGAAACGCCGAGCACGCGTCGACCTCAAATCCCGCCGCGATCGCGCGCACCGCCTCGTCGAGAATGCGCGACAGCGAATGCGCCTCGTCGACAATGCGCAAGAGATCCACCGCTACGCTCATGACGACGAGATTGCCCTCAATCAGCGCGGCCGTCGACTGCCCCCCGACGAGCCGAAGGCGCGCGGGCGCGTCGCGGTCTCCTGCGGTCCGCGTGAACTGCCATTCAGAATTGGATGCCTATGAGCTCGTCGGCTTCGTCTTGGACGCGACGCCGCTGGGCCGCGAGCACGCGCTGGACCTCGTCCGGCCAGGACGATTGCAGAGCCTTGTCGTAGCGCGCCTCGATGCGCGTTCGCGATCGGCGGCAGCTCGTGATGGCATCGCCAGCGTTGCGCCCGGCGGCTGCCACCCAGAGGTTGCGCTTCGCTTCGCGCCAGAGCTCACTCCACGAGCCGTCATGGGACTGCTCGCAGTCCGCGAGTTGTTCGAGGTCAGCAACGAACTGCTCACGTTCGCGCGCCAATCGCATGAGTGGCTCGGCACGCCCCGCGTCCACGAGCGTAGACTCGTGGCGGAGCGTGCACTCATCGTCCACGCAGGCGCGAATCAGCTTCCGAAGAACGGCCGAGGGGTTCATGGCAGCCGGCCAGTGCATGAATCGATCCGTGCCGAGCCGTCCCCGTTTCTCGGCGTCGTCACCGGTCCCCATGCCAGTTCGAGCCAGCGCGCGATGTCGCGTCGCTGCAGCATCCCCACCAGACGTCCATGGTCGAGCACGGGGAGCTGCTCGATGTTCTGCTGCGCGAGCTGCTCGAACGCTTCCGCCACCGGCTCGTCCGGCGTCGCAATGGTGAGCGAGGCGTCCGACCGCATCACCTGGCTGACGGGCGTCGCGGCCCAGTCCGCCGGCGGCACGCCGCGCACGTCCGCCAGCGAGACTAGCCCCACCAGTCGGCCGGCTCGCATGACCGCCAGTGCATGCTCGTCGGACCGGACGAGGTAGTCGTGCACGAGATCCGCGAGCGAGAGCTCGGGCCCCACGGTCGGGCAGCCGCGCCGCATGATCTCTTCGACCGTGTGCCCAGCAAAGGCGTCGTCGATGGCGAGGCGCTTGTAGGAATGCGCCGCCGCGCCGTGCAGGAACCAGCCGATGAAGGCGAGCCACAGCCCGCTCGCGAAGCCCGTGCCGAAAAATACGACGTGCAAGCCGAAGGTCATCGCGATTCCGGTGACGATGAACATCCAGCCGAAGAGCTGCCCGACGGCAGAGACGCGACGCGTGGACTTCCGGAGGTTCCCGCTGATCCCCCAGAGGATGGACCGCAGCACCCGCCCCCCGTCCAGTGGAAACGCGGGGACCAAGTTGAAGACCCCGATGATGAGGTTGATCGGGCCGAGCCATGCCAGAAGGGTCTCGACTGGGCCGAGCTGCGCGTACCCCGACCAGGTCGTCCCGGCGTTCGCGAGCGAGAGCGCCGTCGCCACGGTGGCGGCAATCAAGAACGCGATCCCTAGGAGAATGCTGGTGATCGGCCCGACCACCGCAATGAAGAACTCCGCCCGGGCCGATGGCGGTTCATGCTCGATGTTCGACACGCCGCCGAACAAGAACAGCGTGATGCTGCGTACGCGCAGGTCGTAGCGCCGGGCCATGAACGAATGCGCGAACTCGTGGACCAGCACGCAGCCGAAGAAAAGGAGCGACGCGACGAACGCGACTACCGCCGATTCCACGGAGCCCCAGTCGGGATGCCATCTCGAAAAGACGCTCGTGAGGTTCCACGTCAGCAGCAGGAAAATGAAGAGCCAGCTCCAGTCGAGCCGGATCTCGATTCCGAAGAGCTTGCCGATTCGAAACGCGTGCATGTCCATCTCCCGTCGGCAAATGCCGACGATGGCGACGTCGGTCCCTTGACGAGAGCAAGAGCGAGGCCAGGGCGAGCGTAGCTCGGCCGCAAAGCGCGTCAGCGCGTACGCACGCTCGACAGGACCCCCGCCGTGATGGCGTCGACCAGGGCGCGGAACTGCTTCGCGTCGAACCCGCTGCCACTGCACAGCCAGTCGACGTGCCCGGGCGCATCCCCTCCGTAATGGCCGATGACGTCGAGGTGGTCGCCGTATCCCGCCCAGGCGACCGTGCCCCAGACCTGAGACCGGAGGGGAACCACCCCGTCGTTCGCGCGAAGGTCGGGGGCCTGCCCGAAGGCGGCCACAAGCTTGCGCTCGCCCTGGACGTCGCGCCCGACGGAGGCGCACGGGTAGCGGCGGTCGATGAGCGACGTGATCTCGTACAGGAAGTCGAAGAGGAGTCCGCTCGCAGCGCTCCGTGCGCCCCTCAGCGAGCGCAGGAACGTCCGCGGCGAGGGTCGGGGAGCCATGGACACCGTCGACTGGTAGAGGACGCCCGGCCGGTCCTCGATCCCCGCGATGAACAGGTCCATCGCCTCGGGCATCAGCTGGACCATGGCGCCGTTGTCATCCTCGATGGAGTCGAGGTATTCGCGGACCTCGTGGCCGCGCACCTCGTCGATCGTCCGCACGATGGCTTCGGTGGTGCGGTCGATCAGCCTGAGGTCCAGGCCGACCACGCGATCGAGGCGCCCGAGCATCCCGACCAGCGCGCCCGCGACCGCTAGGGGCGTCGAGCCGATCGACAGAGCAACGACTGTCCATGCGCTCAGAGCGCGGAGCATCCGCTGCCCGGACACTGTGGTGAAGAAGCTCGCGAGGGGGGTCCCGTAGTGCGGCGTGTTCATGGTCGTGACGCTCGCGAGCCGGCCTCTCCACGCAAGCTTGTCGGGCGGCAGGTCGAGGGCCACGCTCGGCGACGCGACGAGCCGGGCATCGAGGCCCCCGGTCGAATGCCCGATAAGATGGATCGGCCCGCCGCCGTCGCCGCACGTGTTTGCCACGCATTCGGTCAGGACGAGGGCGCGCCGGCGGATCGACGCCGTCGGCGCCAAGCGAACCACGTGGATCTCCACCTCGTGGCCCGCGGCCCGCAGACGCTCGTCGAGCGCTCGTCGAAGGTGAACGAAGTAGTCGTACGCCGCGAGCCGCGCGAAACCGAACATGCCCGACGAGAGGTAGACGCGCTGGAGCATGCGACGAAGGCCTCCTCAAGCAGACGGGGATCGGGGACTCAGGAGGAGAGGACGACGTGCTTTGGGAAATAACAGGCACGGGCCGCGCTCGCCTCGCCGAG
>DATGJA010000709.1:0-2233 GCA_035295445.1 Polyangiaceae bacterium
ATGGCAGACTGGTGCGCTGTCCACCTCGAAGACCGCGGCAACCACGCGATGCCGATTGCCCACGTCGATCCGGCGAAGGTCGAGATCCTACGGACCCTCCATGAGCGCTATCCCCTTCCGAGGGACTCTCCGTACGGCTACCCGGCGGTTTTGCGGACCGGCGAGGCGCAGCTCGTGCACGCCATCGAGCCAACGCTGCTCGAGAAGATCGCGCAGAACGCGGACCATCGTGGGCTCCTTCGTCAGCTCAACTCCTGCTCGTGGATCGTCGTGCCGCTCCGGATCCAAGGAAACATGTTCGGCGCCTTGACGCTTGCGTACAGCGATTCGGGGCGGCACTACGACGAGTCCGATCTGGTCCTTGCCGGCGATATCGCGAGACGGGCCGCCGCCGCGATCGACAACGCGAGGCTCTACGAGCTGTCGCAGACGGAGCGGTCGCGCGTGGAAACCGCGACGCGGGCGAAGGACGAGTTCGTGGCGATGGTCTCGCACGAACTGAGGACGCCCTTGAACGCCATTCTCGGCTGGCTGCGCTTGATGCGCGGCGGCGCCCTCGACGAGCCCAAAAAGGAGCACGCCTTCGATGTCATCGAGCGCAACGCCGAGGCGCAGAGCCAGCTCGTCTCGGACCTGCTCGACATCAGCCGCGTCATCACGGGGAAGATTCGGATCAATCCTTCGCAGGTCGATCTCGCCAACGTGGTCGACATGGCAATCGAGGGAGTGCGCCCCGCTGCCGACGCCAAGAGCATCGCGATTGAGGCGGACGTGGATCGTGAGCGCGCCGTGATGCGTGGTGATGGCGACCGCCTTCAGCAGGTCGTCTGGAACCTGCTTGCGAACGCCGTGAAGTTCACGCCGAAGAAGGGCAAGGTGACGATCCGAGTCCGACGTGTCGACTCCGACCTCGAACTCGTGGTCCAAGACACTGGAGAGGGCATCACGGGGAGCTTCCTGCCCCACGTCTTCGACAGCTTTCGTCAGTCGGACACCAGCGCGTCACGCGCTCACGGCGGGCTCGGGATCGGACTATCCATCGCCAAGCACATCGTCGAGCTGCACGGGGGATCCATCGAAGCCCGAAGCGAAGGAAGCGGTCGCGGCGCAACATTCGTGGTTCGCCTCCCAATTAGCCCATTGGTCTCGACGACGCTGGGGATCTCGCGCGTGCCGGCAACGAAACAACGCGCCGACAACATCTCGCTTCCCACGGGGCTCGACGGGCTGCGAGTCCTCGTGGTCGACGACGAGCCCGACGCCCGCGATCTCGTCACCTACGTCCTCGAAACGTGCGGGATGAAGGTCCGTGTCGCCGGGAGGGCCGCCGAAGCGATGACGGAGCTGGAGACCTTTACTCCGCACGTGATCATCTCGGACATCGGCATGGCCGACGAGGACGGCTACTTCCTCATCCGAAACATCCGCACCTTGCCGAACGAGGAGAAGAAGAACATCCCCGCCATCGCGCTCACCGCCTTTGCTCGAAACGAGGACCGAACACGAGCCCTCGTCGAAGGATTCAACTTGCACATGGCGAAACCCGTCGAACCCACGGCGCTCGTGCGCGCGGTCGTCGATCTCGCGGGGCACGTGCGCCGGTGATCGCCGGCATCATGCGTGAACGCCCCATGCACAGGTCGTTTTGTCGCGAATCTTTGTCGGCGCCCGCTACGCTCCTCGGTAGGGGTCTCGACGCTGATCTCGGCTCATGCCGCACGGCGGAGACCGTGTTTCGCGCCGAAATCGGGCGTTGACACGGTAGGGGTCGTTGGTTCGAACCCAATCGCGCCTACAAGAAGAGCGAAGCAGAACGCACGCTTACTCGCAGCGTGCGTTCGCTCCAGCGGGGCATGCATACCACTTGCGGCTCGTGCATACCGCAATGCATACCGCTCGCTTCGATGGTCTCGCCGGGGATGACGGCGTCTGCGAGGTCGAGCACCTTGCTGACGGCATCGCGTTGCTCGCTCGGGTTCACGGTCGAATAGTGGTCGCGCATCCGCTCGGTGCGGTGGCCCGAGATGCTCATCGTGACGATGCCTTCGAGAGCGGCGACACGGGCAGCGTCGTTGAACGTGCGGCGTAGGCCCTTCGGCGTGAACTTCTTCTTCAGCCCGATCCTCTCGGACACCGTGAGGGTGAACAGCCGACCGTAGGTGAGATCGCCGATTCGGTCGGCGGCGTTCAGGGTCCCTGGTCCGGGGGCGGCCGAAGGGGCCGTCCCTACCGG
>DATGJA010000710.1:0-3289 GCA_035295445.1 Polyangiaceae bacterium
AGGTACGCCGCGTGTTCAAATCGAGCACGGCGAGCTTCTTGTCCGCGGGCAGGGTCACGACCGCGTGTCCGGCGGGGTCGACCGTCGTGCCGAAAGCGCCCATTCCCTGGACCGGACCGACGTCGAACGTATCCTTGAGGACCACGTCGCTCGCGCCGAGTGCGTATTCGCGAATGGATAGCTCGCCCCCCGTGGAGATCGGCACGAGGACCGTTCCGCGCGCGGGCGCCGCGATGGCCTGGAAATTCACATACGTAGCGTCGGTGAACGCAGTCTTTTTGACGAGGACCGGGGCGTTCGGCCCGGACGCGTCGATGAGGGCGTAGCCCGACGTCGGGCTCGTCAGCGGGTTGTACGCGAGGACCACGTACGCGGTCTTCGTCCCCGGGAAGAAGGGAACGCCCGCCGCATCACTGCCCAGATTGATCGGCGCCGACAGCGTGCCTCTCATGTCCGCGACCGCGAACGTGCGCGCGCCGTCGCCCGTCAGCGCGATGCCGGACGGCCCGTCGCCCACGTCGAGCTCGGCGTCGATCGCCCGCGTCGCGAGGTTCACGAGCAGCTCCTTGCTCGGTCCGGTGGGAATGCTGGACGCGCCGACGAGAGCGTTCGACCCGGGGACCGTGAAGAACCCAGGCGACACCGAGACGATCGCGGTCTTGCCGTCGGGCGTGATCTTCAACTCGAGCGGCCCCTGCGTGTACGAAGAGAGATCGACCTCGCCGACGAGCACCGCATCCCGGGACGTCGCCCCCCCCACGAGCGCGCCGAAGTCGAAGACAGTGAGGCGATGGTCGAGCCAGTCCGCCGTGACGCCCAACGCGGTCGGCGCCGCGCGTGCTCTGCTTGCCTCGGCGGCGCCGCCGTCGGACGCAGCGGGGGTCTCCGACGGCGAGGTCCGGTGATTGGCGCCGCACGCCGCGAGAAGGCTCCCCGCGATCAGCGCCGCCGCCCGTCGCTCCGTGCGGGCGTGGCTTGTCGTCCTGGCTATCCGAGAGTCCGCCATGATTGCTCCTATCGCCCCTTCCAGACCGGTCGCCGCTTCTCCGCGAACGCTCGCGGACCTTCCCTGGCGTCCTCGGAGCGGAGCGCCACGTCCGCGAAGCGCCGCTGCTCCGTCCACGCAGCGTCGTCGGTCCACGCCTGCGACTCGCGGACGATCTGCTTCGTGGCGCGTACGGCCAGGGGGCCGCCCGACGCGATCGAGACCGCGAGGTCTAGGGCGCCCTCGAGCGCCTTGCCAGGGTCCGTCACCCGGTTCACGAGGCCGAGCTCGCGCATGCGCGCTGCGGAGTAGAGGTCCCCCGTGAGGGCCATCTCCATCGCGACGTGGTACGGGATGCGCCGCGGGAGCCGGAAGAGCGCGCCCCCTACGGCGACGAGCCCGCGCCGCACCTCAGGCAGCCCGAAGCGAGCGTCGCTGGCGGCTACGACAACGTCGGCGCACAGCGTGAGCTCGAACCCGCCGGCGACGGCGTATCCCTCGACGGCTGCGACGAGCGGCTTGTCGGGCGGCCGCTTCATGATCCCGAATCCGCCACGTTTCTCGGTATGTCCACGTTCGCCCCGGAGGAGCGCTTTCAGATCGGCGCCGCTCGAGAAGGTCCCGCCCGATCCTGTGAGCACGGCGACCGACAGCGACTCGTCTTCCTCGAACCGATCGAGAGCGTCCGAGAGCGCCGTGGCCAGGTCCCGGTCGAATGCGTGCTTCGCGTGCGGTCGGTTCAACGTCAGAAGGAGGATCGGGCCGCGTGCCTCGCGGAGCAGCACCGGGACGCCGTTCTGGATGGGGACGTCGGACATGGCGGCCTCACGGCATCGCGAATCCACCGCTCAGCCCCAGGCACTGACCGGTGATGTAGCGCGCGCGCTCGGACGCCAGGAAGGCGATGGCGTCCGCCGCGTCCTCGGGGTGCGAGAGGCGCTGTAGTCCTTGACCGATCGGGTACGCGCGAAGGATCTTGTCGAGGAACGCGCGCCGGTCGTCCGGCCGCTCGGCGTAGGGTGTCTCGTCGGGATCCACCGCGCCGAGGGCGACCACGTTCACGTTCACGGCGAATCGCCCGACCTCCCGCGCGAGGGCCTTGGAGAAGCCGAAGATGCTGGCCTTCGCACCCGAGTAGGCGGCGAGCTTCGCCTCCCCGATGCGTCCCGCTTCGCTGATGACACTCACGATCCTTCCGGAGCGGCGCTCGACCATCGACGGCAGGACGGCGTGCGTGCAGAACATCGTGCCGTACACGTTGAGCTCGATCGTCTTTCTCCAGAGGTCCGAGGACGACTCGTGGAAGGCGACCCAGTGAGCTCGCCGACCGGCCCCGGGCTTGGTCGGCTCCCCCCCGCCGCTGCCGCTCGCGGGGATGCCGGCGTTGTTCACGAGGACGTCAACAGGACCGAGATCGCGCTCCGCCCTGTCCACCATCGCACGCACCTGGCCCTCCTGCGTGACGTCGGCCTGGACCCCGACGGCCGTCCCCCCGGCCGCGGCGATCTCTTTCGCGACCGCGTCCGCGCGATCCGCGTAGAAGTCGTTGACGATGACGCGTGCGCCCTCGCGCGCCAACCGCAGGCACACGGCCCGTCCGACGTTTCGCCCGCCGCCCGTCACGAGCGCCACTCTTCCTTCGAGCTCCAGATCCATTCGACTTCTCCCTGCGTGCACGGCTCGTGGGCTCTCCCCCGCCGATCTCGATCGCGCAATGGAGAGCGCTCGACTGGCCTTCCGGCTCTGGGCCAAGGACGAGCCCGCGCGCCGAGCGGCGCTCGTCGGGGCCGCAGACGCCGTTCAGCGTGCGGGGCCGGAGCTCGCGCGCGTGCTCACCGACGAGCAGGGCAAGCCCCTCGCGCAGGCCCTGCGCGAGGTCCTCGCCGCGAGCGCCATCTTCCGAATCGCGGCGGGCGTCGAGTTGCCCGTGGAGGTGCTGCAAGAGAAGCCGCGCATCGAGGTGCGTCGACGGCCGTACGGGGTCGTCGCGGCCATCACGCCCTGGAACTACCCCGTGCTCATCGCCGCGAACAAGATCGCCCCGGCACTCGTCGCCGGCAACACGGTCGTCGTCAAACCTTCGCCTTTCACGCCGCTCGCCACCCTCAAGCTCGGCGAGATCCTGCGCCGCGTGCTACCGCCGGGGGTCCTCCAGGTCGTGTCGGGCGGCGACGATCTCGGGCGCCGGATGACCGAGCACCCCGCCGTCGCGAAGGTCACGTTCACCGGCTCCGTCGCAACCGGCAAGAAGGTCGCCGCCGCGTCCGCGCCCGATCTCAAGCGCGTCACGCTCGAGCTGGGGGG
>DATGJA010000711.1:0-8930 GCA_035295445.1 Polyangiaceae bacterium
GCGACGTGACGATCCCGAAAGGGGAGGTCCGCGTCGCGTTCGAGCGCGTCTTCGATGGCCCCATGGGCCCGCAGAAGGGTGCCGCGTACGCCCACCCCGGGTGCGTTCGCGGCTATCTCGAGCGCGAGCGCGAGCGGGGGCGGGACGCGCCCTCGATCGAAGAGTTGCTGGAAAAGATCACGGCCGGCAGCAAACTAAGCGCGGACGACTTGAGTGAGGTCCGGCGCGCGATGACGGGGTAGCCGCCCTATACTCCTGGCCCAGGATGACTCAGCCGCTGGTCACGGTAGCGATCACGTGTCACGACGAGGAGCCTTACATCGAGGCCTGCTTGCGGGGGATCCAGGCGCAGGACTGGCCACGAGAGCGCATGGAGATCCTGGTGGCCGACGGGATGAGCCTCGACGCCACCCGCGAGATCCTGGGTCGGTTCGCGTCGGAGGACTCGCGCATTCGCCTTGTCGACAACCCGGCGCGGGTCGAGGCCGCCGGTCTCAACGAGTGCATCCGGCGCGCGCAAGGCGACGTCATCGTTCGCATCGAGGTGCAGGCCGACTACGCGCCCGACTTCGTCCGCCGCTGCGTCGACACCCTCGAACGCACCGGTGCCTCGAACGTCGGCGGGGTCGCTCGCCCGAGGGCGAAGACGTTCTTCCAACGCTGCGTCGCAGCCGCCCTCCGGAGTCCGCTCGGCGTCGACGGCTCCCGCCACGGCGAGAGCGTGAAGCAGGGCTTCGTCGAGAGCGTATGGCCCGGGGCGTTCCGGCGGCGGGTGTTCGAGGGGGTCGGCATGTTCGACCCGAACGCCGTCACGCACGAGGGGACGGAGCTCGACCAGCGCATCGTCGAATCGGGGGGCCGGGTCTTTCTCAGCCGCGACATCGTGGGTCACTACTACCCGAGAGAGTCCTTCCGCGCGCTGGCTCGCCAGTACTTCGGGTTCGGAAAGGGGCGGGCGCGCACGCTGCTCAAGCACGGCCGGCTGCCGTCGCTCCGTCCGGCGCTGCCCTTCCTCGCGCTCGTGGGGGAGGCGGTCCTCCTGCTCGGGGCCCCCCTCCAGGGGGGCGGGCTGTCGCTCGCCGCTTACCTCTTCGCGACGGGGGCGGAGGCCGTCCGAGTGGGCCGTTCCGAGGGGCTCTCGGCGATCCCCGTCGTGTGGGCGATCTTTCCCGTCATGCACGCCGCCCACGGCGCCGGCTTCGCGGCGGGGTTGGTCAAGTACGCGCTGCGGCCCGACTGGACCGACGCCGAGCACCTCGGGCCCGTCAACGGCATCCACAATCAGACGGCGGCCGGCTGAACGTCGCGGACGTCGACGCGCGTGAGCTCGCGGGGGGACACGAAGCGATCCCGATCGACGAGGGCCCTCGCCAGCGCTTCGTCGGCCGCGCGAACGGGGTGCGCCTCTGCGTGGCCGTCCGGAAGGACGACCGCAGCGACCACGCCTGGCGTCACGCCGAGCGCCAGGCTCTCGTAGATCGCGTGACCGAAGACGAGCGTCCGAGCCCTCCCGGAGCCCACGAGCCCACGCAGTCCGCCCCCGTCCGTCTTGACGCGCAATCGGGCGCGGGCCTCGTCCGCGTCGTCGGCCAGCACGACGACGCCGCCCTCGTCGATCAACGCGAGGGCGTCGAGCTCCGGCGACCGCGGGAGGAGCGCGACCGCTCCGGGCGGCAGTCTCGCGGTGATCGCCGCGTGCTGGCGCGCGTGGAGGGCGCGCTTCGCGCGCGGAAAGGTGCCCCACACGAGCGCGTTCATGAGGTCGTGCCAGCACCCGCTTCGCGTCGGAATCTCACCGCGAAGCGCGATCCGGCCGTCGTACAAGGCGTCGGCGTCGAGGGGGGCGCCACGGCGCCGCCGCGGTGACGCCGCGACGAAGCGCACGCCTCGGTCGCCGGTTCTGCCGTCACCGAACACCCGGTCGAGCGCCTCCACCGGCGGGAAATCGGCAGGATCCCCGAGCGCCCGCACGGCCGGAGCGAGAGGCCAGAAAAGCACATGCCGCTCGTGGAAGCGGCCGTCGAAGGGGGTCGCCCGCCTCACCGCGACCAGGGGCCTCATGGCTTCGGCGTCCCTCGTCCTCGCGTCAGGCCGCGCGAGCGACGCCCGCCGCGCGCGAGCGGCGCGCGGTGACCACGATCGGGGTCCCCTCCGAGGGCGCGATCGTGACGCCCCGCCGCGTGACGCGAATGTCCTCGGTCGCCAGCCGGGCGTCGACGCGGGGCAACATCGCGGCGAGCATCATCTTCATCTCGTAGATGGCGAACGCGGCACCGATGCACTTGCGCAGCCCTCCCCCGAAGGGGAGCCACTCGGACGGCGAGGGTTTGAACGTGAGGAACCGATCCGGCATGAAGCGCGCCGGCTCGGGGTAGAGCGACGGACGTCGATGCACGAGGTAGATGGCCGGGGCGACCGTCGCCCCCTCGGGCAAGTCCAGCGTCCCGAGCTTCATCGGCCGCCGCAAGACCCGACCGACCATGGGTACCACGGGCTGGAGTCGGAGCGACTCTTTGACCGTCGCGTCGAGGAGCTCGAGCTTCGCGATCGCCTGCGGCTCACCGTCGCACTTGGCGATCTCGCTCCGCAAGCGCCCGACCAGCGCTGCGTCGTGCAGGATCCATCGCAGCGCCCACGCCAGCGCCGTGGCCGTCGTCTCGTGGCCCGCCGTCAGCAGCGTCACGAGCTCGTCGTGGACCTCATCCTCGCTCATCGGCTGGTCGGCCTCGTCCCGCGTCTGGAGCATCATCGCGAGGACGTCCGATCGGCCCGCCGTGCCCTGTTCACGGCCGCGCCGGATCTCGCCTCGAAGGAGCTCGGAGGCCGCCCGGGCCGAACGCAGGAATCGTCCCCAAGGGCTGAAGGGGCCGAGGTCCCGCTGCATGAAGCCGAACAGCAAGGCGGGCCAGGAGGCGGCGTCCAGCATCGTCGTGAGGAGGCGCCCGAGCTGCGACAGCCGCGGCCCTTCCGCGACTCCGAACACCGTACGGAGGATGACCTGGAGGGTGATCCGCTGCATCGGCCGGTGAACCGAGAAGCGTTCGCCCACGGGCCAGCGGTCGATGGACTCGTGAGCGAGATCCATCATCGTCCGTCCATAGGCGTGCATGCGCTCCCCGTGGAACGCCGGCATCATCATCTTTCGTTGGCGGAGGTGCTCGGCCCCGTCCAAGACGAGGAGGGAATGCTTGCCGAGGAACGGTCGGAGGATCGCGTTGGCCTTCCCTGCGTGAGCGTCGTCGGGACCGAGGGCGAAGACCTCTTTGACGATTTCAGGCTCGGAGACGAGCACCATTCCGCGCGGCGCCGCCGGCAGGCGAATCGTGAAGCTGTCGCCGTAGCGCGCCTTGTGGCGATCCATGGCGCGAAAGGGGTCGCCGATCCAGCGAATGGCCTGGAGCGCAGCAGGCGAGTGAGGGCCGGGCGGGAGCGCCATCGACTTCAAAATATCGCACAGATCGGGCCTGACTTGCCGGAGGACCTCCCCTACACTCTGGGCCCCTCGTGAACTGTAGTCCCTTGCGTCCATGGTCCCGGGCCGGCGTTTGCTTCGTGAGCCTCGTGAGCGCCGCCGCCCTTTTCGCCTGTTCCTCCTCCTCCAAGGCCCCGGCCAACGCCCCGCCGACCGACGCGGGCGCCGCCGTCCACGGGGACGAGGTGACGCGTACGTACGCGCCCACATACACGGCGGTGTGGAACGAGATCCTCACGCCGCAGTGCGCAGTCCCGTTCTGTCACGTCGGCCTCGGCGTCATGCCGCTCTCGGTCGGCAAGGATCAGGCGTATTCGCAGCAGCTCGTGAACGTGCCCGCGAGCGGCCCAATGTGCACGAAGACCGGGATGAAGCGCGTGGATCCGGGCAATCCGAGCACGAGCCTCCTCTATCAGAAGCTGACGAACGCCCCCTGCGGCGCGCCGATGCCCTACGCCGGCCGGATCCTCCCCGAGGCCGATCTGATGCAAATCAGCACGTGGATAGAGCAAGGCGCGCCGAACAATTGACGGCGCCGCAATCGATTTTTCGGGATAACGGGGACTACTGCGAGAGGGAGAAGGCGTAGAGCTTCTTGCACGTCGTGCCGAAGCCCAGCCGGCCCGACGGGTAGCCGCAGCCCCAGTACACGACGCCGTTCGCGACGGCCGGGCCCCCGTATACGGTGCCGCCGCTCTGGAACTGCCAGAGCACGTCCCCGGTGGCCGCGTTGAAGGCGAACATCGTGCCCATCGCGTCCATCGATCCGGCGAAGACCACCCCGTTGACGACGACGGTCGGGCCGTCGACCGTCGCGCCTCCGAGGGGTCCGGACATGGCGGGGTCCGCGATCTGCCAGAGGACATGCCCGGTGGCCGTGTCGAGCGCCGCCCACAGCCCGGTCGAGCTCATTTGCCCCGCTTGCGGGCCGTTGCCTCGAATGGCCCACGGCGTCCCTCGACCGTTGTTCACCTCCGTGTAGATGCGGATACCGTCCGTCGCCGTCCCCCAGTGCAGGCCGCCGAGCGACCCGCCGGGACCGACCTCCGTCATCCACACCGTGTCGCCCGTGTCCGGGTTGAAGGCCCAGTAGTCGCCGCACTTTTGGCCAGCGCCGACCAGATCGGTGACCTTGCTGTCGATCGTCGTCGTGAAGAGGTTGACGCCGCACCCGAAGTCCGAGTCGGGACCGACGGGGCTCGTCAGGCTGAAGACGTCCATGCCCCCCGGCATCCCGCACTGGGGGAGTGAGCGGCCCCACTTGATCTTGCCGGTGTCGAGGTCGAGCGCGAGGACGGAGTCGACCCAATTGCCGTCCACCGGACCGGTCACGTTGGCGGGCGCCTGGTAGTTGTTCCCGGTGGTCACGTAGAGCTGGTGGCGCTTTCGATCGACGGTCGGGCTGCTGCTCCATACCGACGCGCCCGCGAAGCCGCTGAGCCCGGGCCCGGCCGGAGGGACGCCCCCCTCGGTCGCCGCGGTGCCGCCGTCGTCTCCCCCGTCCGACGCGGCGGCCGGCGCGCCCCCGTCCGCGTAGTACGCGGCGTCGGTGATCGTGTGCGTTTGCCAAAGGATGGCGCCGTTGTTCGTGAGGTCGAGCGCGGCGACGCTTCCCCGAAAGGAGAACTGGTAGTTCGAAGCCGTGAGGCCGAATCCTTCCTCGAGCGACGCGACGCCGACGTAGAGGCGCGTGCCGTCGAGCACCGGGGACGACGTGATGACGGCCGCCGGGTGCGTCTCCATCTGCGTCTTCCACTTGAGGTTCCCGGTGAGCGGGTCGAGCGCGATGATGTACGCGCCCGCGCCCTGGCTGACGACGATGTCCGGGGAGCTGCGCTGCGTCCCGAAGATCACGGCGTCGTCGGTCACGACGGGCGTCGTCCGAGAGATGAAGGAGCTGAACGACGACTGGACGAGGTCACCGACGCTCTTCGACCAGACAGCCATTCCGGTGGTCGCGTCGATGCGGCTCACCATGCCGCCCCAGTCGGCGACGTACACGGCGTTGCCGACGACCGCCGGGGTCGCGGAGATGTCGCCGGCGGCGTTGTACGTCCATTTGGTCTTGAGGTTCTGCACGGTGTCGACCGAGATTCCGCCAGCAGCCGGTTGGGCGGCGGTGTTGCATGCGTTCTGGCCGAACATCGACCAGTCCGCCGAGGCGGGGGCGCAATCGAGGTCGCTGGGGGTTGCCGTCGCCGCCGGCGCAGGCGTCCCGGAATCGTGGGGCGTCGCCTGGGCGGCCGGGGGCGTCGGCTTGTGGCTGCTGCTACAGCCCGCCGCGGCGAGGGCGATCGGCAACAGCGTGGCGAGGGGGAGGAAGAAGGGGGTGGCGATGAGGCGTTGCGCAATAGCTGGCATGGATTCTCAGGGCGGGAGCGTAGGGTCGCGCGCCCGCCCGAGTCCATGGTCGTTTTGTGGAGATCGCGCCCATTTGTCGATTACGTCTTCCGCTTCGTCCGGAATGAGTCTCGTGTCCCATGCACGACTTGAAGAACTGCCCGACGCGAGTATGGCGCGCGGCTTCAATTCCTCGTCTTAACTCTTCGGACGCGTTCTACGGAATCGAAAACGCGTAGAGCTTTTGGCAGGTCGTCCCGAAACCGAGGCGGGTCGCGGGGTAACCGCAGCCCCAATACACACTTCCGTTCGCGATGGCGGGGCCGCCGTAGACGGTACCCCCGCTGGGGAAGGACCAGAGCACGTCCCCCGTCGCGGCGTTGAGCGCGTACAGCATCCCCATGGCGTCCATGGATCCGGCGAACACCACCCCGTTGACGACGACGGTCGGTCCGTCCGCAGAGGCGCCGTTCAAATTGCTCGTCATGGCCGGGTCCGAGACCTCCCAGACGACCTTGCCCGTCGCCGTATCGAGGGCCGCCCAGAGACCGGTCGACGACATCTGGCCGGCCTGCGCGCCCGCACCTCGCACGGCAAAAGGCATTCCGTTCCAGTTGTTGACCTCTGCGTAGACCCGCACCCCGTCCGTCGACGTACCCCAGTGCAGGCCGCCGAGCGGACCGCCGGGCCCCACCTCCGTCGACCAGACGACGTCGCCGCTGTCCGCGTCGAGCGCCCAGTACGTGCCGCATTTCTGACCGGCTCCGACGAGGTCCTTCAGTCCGCCGCCGATGCTCGCCGCGAACAGGTTGGCCCCGCAGCCGAAGTCGGAATCCGGCCCCACGGGGCTCGAAAGGTTGAAGACGTCCGTGCCGCCGGGCATCCCGCACTGGGGCAGCGAGCGCCCCCACTTGATTGTGCCCGTGTCCATGTCGAGCGCGAGGATCGCGTCGACCCAATTGCCGTCGACCGAGCCGGAGAGGTTGGGCGGGCCGGCGTAGTTGTTCCCCGTCGTCACGTAGATCTGGTGGCGCTTTCGATCCAGGGCGGGGCTGCTGCTCCACACGGCGGCGCCGGCAAAGCCGCTCAGCGCGAGCGCCGGGGCGGCGTCTGCGGCCCCGCCCTCCGGAGCGCCTCCTTCGGCCGTCCCTCCTTCCATCGAACCCCCGTCGCCGGCGGTCAGGCCGCCCCCGTCCGCCGCGCCCGCGTCCGCGTAGTACGCGGAGTCACTGATGGTGTGCGTTTGCCAGACGATCGACCCAGTCGCGAGGTCGACCGCGAGGACGCTGCCCCGGAAGGTGTACTCGTAGCTCGGCGACGTGGATCCGAAGCCCTCTTCCTGGGACGCGACCCCCACGTAGAGGCGCGGGCCGTCAATCACCGGGGACGACGTGATGCCCGCGGCGAGGTGCGGGTCCGCCAGCGTCTTCCATTTCAAGGTTCCCGAGACCGGGTCGAGCGCGATGAGGTACGCGCTCGGCTCTTGGTTCATCTTGATGTCCGGGATCGTTCGTTGGGTCCCGAAGACGACCACGTCGCCGGTGACGGCCGGCGTCGTCCGCGAAATGTAACCGCTGGCCGAAGACCCGAGGAGGTCACCTATCTTCTTCGACCAAACGAGCGATCCGGTCGTCGCGTCGATCCGGCTGACCATGCCGGCCCAGTCCCCGACGTACACGGCGTTGCCGACGACGGCGGGCGTCGCCGAGATGTCGCCCGGCGCGTCGTAGACCCACTTGGTCTTCAGGTTCTTGACCGTGTCGACCGAGATGTTTCCGGCGGTGGACTGCGCGCCCGTGTTGCAGACATTCTGGCCGAACATCGGCCAGTCGGCGGTGGTCGGCGAGCAGTCGATGTCGCTCGGCGGCGGCATCGCCGGAGGCGGCGAGGACGCGGCCGGCCCCGCTTCCATAGAGGGGGCGGCGGCCGTGGACTTGTGACCGCTGCTACATCCCGCGACGGCGAGCGCGAGCGTGATGATGGCGGCGGATGGCGAGGAAATGGCGTGAAAAGAAGGTGGCGGGGTGGCGGTCATGGCTGAGCCCGCAGGCTAGGGACGCCAGCCTCTCCCGGTCCATGGTAACTTTTTTCGTTGGCGCCATTTTTCCCCCGGGTACGGCCGTCCGGCGCCGGCGCCGGCGCCCAGTCGAGCCGTCCGGGCGCAAAATGACGTCACCGCGCCTTCGCGAAGGCGTCGAACGTGCGTTTCAACCCGGCGCGCAGGTCGACGACGGGCTCGTACCCAAGGAGAACCCGAGCCGCCTCGATGTCGGCGAGCGAATCGCGAATGTCACCCGCGCGCGGCGGGCGGTAGTCGGGGGCGAGCGCAATCCCCGTGAGGTCGCCCAGCGTCTGGAGCAGGCGGTTGAGGGAGGTGCGCTCGCCGCACGCGACGTTGACGACCTCGCCGGCGAGTTTGCGGGGCGCGTCCGCGGCGAGGAGGTTCGCGTGGACTGCGTTGTCGATGTGGCAGAAGTCGCGCGTCTGCTCGCCGTCGCCGTAGACGATCGGGTGCTGTCGGCGCAGGGCCGCCGTGATGAACTTCGGGATGACCGCTGCGTACTCGCTCTTCGGGTCCTGCCGCGGGCCGAACACGTTGAAGTAGCGCAGGCTCACGGTCTCGAGGCCGTAGAGCTGCGAAAAGATGCGCATCAGGTGCTCGCCCGCGAGCTTGCTCGCCGCGTAGGGCGAGAGCGGGTGCGGCGGCATCGTCTCGAGCTTGGGAAGGGTCGGCGTATCCCCGTAAGCCGACGAGCTGGCGGCGAACACCACCCGGCGCACGCCGTGGGTCCGCGCCACGTCGAGCACGACAGTCGTCCCCTGGACGCCCGCGAGCATCGTCGCCTGCGGGTTCTCCACCGAGCGGGTGACGCTCGGAATCGCGGCTTCGTGGAAGATGACCTCGACGCCCTTTACGGCTCGTTCGACCGCCGCGGGGTCCACGATGGACCCCTCGAGCAGCTCGACCTTGCCGGGCAGCGTCTCGACGTTCTCGCGGCGCCCGCTCGAGAAGTCGTCCAGCACGCGAACGCGCTCTCCTCGGGAGAGGAGCGCCTCCGCGATCGACGAGCCGATGAAACCTGCGCCGCCCGTGACCAGATATCGCGCCATCGAGACG
>DATGJA010000712.1:0-14933 GCA_035295445.1 Polyangiaceae bacterium
GCCAGATCTGAGGGATGGGCCGGAGGGAAACGACGTGAAACCGGCCGTCGCTGGTCGACAGCGCTCCTGGCGCGTCCTGCAGGTGATCGGTGTCGATCGTCAGGCACAGGTTGGTCGTCGCGTCGACCCCTGCGCGGACGAAGTCTCCCGAGACGATGGCGCCCTCGAAGCGATCCCCCCCCGTCGAAAAGCTCGACAAATCGCGGCACGCCGACGCCGCAGCTACGGCGACGAGCGCGAAGACGGCGCGCTTCATGCGGTTACCGTAGCCCAGAGCCCTTGCGGACTCACCCCCAGTCTACGGAGTTTGCTGCTCGATCGACCGAGCGACCTCGCGCACGCGCGGCTCGGGATCCTGGGCGGCGATCTTCGCGGCGGCGGATCTGGCGGCGCTTACGTCGAACGACGCGAGCGCTCGAAGGGCCGCTTCCCGGACGAGCGCATACGCGTCGTGGGACACGGCGTCGAGGAGCCGGTTGCGTGCATCGTGCGCGCCGGCACCGCCGAGGCGCCCGAGCGCCTGCGCAGCGAGAACCCGCATGGCCCAGCTTTCGTGGCCGGCGAGGATGGCCCCCACGGCGGTCACCGCGCGCTCCGTCGCGGGCACGGGCCGTCCGTCCGCCCGCGGCGCGGCGACCGCGGCGAGCGCGATTCGCTGCACCGTCTCGCTGCGATCCTCGAGGCCCGCGACGACCGCCTCGGTCGCGGCATCGCTCGAGGAGCGCGCGACCAACGTGATTGCGCGTGTGCGAACGTCCGGGTCCGGGTGTCTTGCGAGCGAGACGATGCTCGGCTCGACGGCCACCGCGATCGCACGGGCGGCGTCGGCCGCGGGCCCCGTCGTGCCGCGAGCCACGAACGGCAGCAGCTCGCCCTCCCCGGTGCCGAGCGCGTCGAGGACGGCGCGTGCTCCCCCGCCGGACGTCCTCAGTGCGGCCAGCGCCGCGCGGCGAATGGGCTCCGCGAAACGTACGAGGGCGGACGCGGCGGCCTCCGGGGAAGGAGCCTCGCGCGCGACGAGTTCGTCAAGAAGCGCGTCGACGTCGAGGTTGCCTTCGGGGACAGGCAGAGTCTCCCGTGCCCCAACGCTTGGGTGGCCTGCATCGTCGCGCCGAGCCGAGATGCCCGCAAGCATCGCGGCCGCCGTACGCGCCAGGGCCTCCGCCGCAGCGCGCCCACTTGGGCCGTCGTCGCGGTCCGCGAAGAGGGCGTCCGCCGTCGCCTTGACCGCCTCGCCCTGCCACGCGGGTTCTTTCGAACCCGCTGTCGCCATGCGGCCGAGCGCGACGAGCGCCATCCGGCGCGGAAGGGTGTCGCCGTCCTCGGCGATCTCCACGAGCGAGGGCACCTCCGTCTCGGCGTCTAGTGCTCCGAGCGCATAGGCGGCGGCCGCGCGGGCGACGTTGCCGGCGTCGATCGAACGGGCGACATCGGCGATCGCCGTGACGGACGCGCGGTCCTTGGCTATTCCCAGACCCAGCATCGCCAGAGCGCGCATCGCAGGCGTCCCCCCCGCGGCGACGTGCCGCAACAAGGGGAGCGCGCGCGAGTCGTTCATACGCGCGGCGCCCCAGACCGCGGCGAGCCCGATGGCGTCCGCGAGGCCAACCCCGTCGGCCGCGGCGTCCTTCGGGAAGAGGAGCGCCTGGTACTTCGGCACCAGGGCAGGTTCGCCCAGAGCGCCGCAGGCGACCATCGCGCGGGCCCGCAGCGAGGAATCGGCCGGGCCGGTCGCGAAGGCGAACAAAGGCAGCGCCGCGTTTCGATTTTCGACGTAGGAAAGAACGTCGATCGCCGTACGTTGCTGGCCCGCGTCCGTATCCTCCAGCGCGTCGAGGAGCGGTTTGACCGCACGCGCACCGATGCGCGCGAGGGCGGCGCGCGCCTCGTCCCGATCGCGGGCCGCGCCGTGACGCACCCTCTGGACGAGCGCAAACGTGAGGCTGCCGTACACCTCGACCAAAAGCCGCCGGTACACCGGTCGTTGGGGGTTGCCGATGGCGAGCGGCAGGAGATCCTGCTCGAGCGACTCGAGCGTCCCCTTCCCGAGGTTGATCTGCATCGAGAGGCGAGCCGCGCGGGCGACGAGCTCTTCGTCCGGCGCCCCGCGCACGACGCGACGGAACAGGCGATCGGCTTCGTCCGCCTGACCTTTCGAGAGGAGGAGGTCGGCGAGCTCGAAGTACACGACGAAGAGTCGGTCGTTCTTTGCAATGGCCGCGCGAAACTCGGCGATGGCGTGGTCGACGTCCTGGCGTGACCGATACATCTCGCCGAGTCGCCGGTGACCTTCCGCATCATCCGGATTGAGCTCGACGGCGCGCGCGGCGTACTTGATGGCGTCATCGTCCTTGTAGATCTGGAGCGCGTACTGGGCCATTCGCTGGTAGAGCTCGCGCGCCCGCTTGGGCTCGACGTCGGCGAGCTTCTCCAAGATGGCGATCGCGTCCGCCACCTTGCTCTCTTGAACGAGCACGCGCTCGAGTGCGAGGTAACTCTCCGCGTCGCCCGGCGACAGAGCGATGACGCGCCGCAGAGCGTCCTCGGCGTCCGGAAGCCTCCTCAGGTGCAAGAGCGCCTCTGCCAGCATCCGGCCCGCCTCGACGTCTGGCGTCGCTGCGCGGAACTGCCGCTCCAGGCCGGGGACCTGCTGCTCGAGTACGCGTTCGAGGCCCCAAAGGGTGACGACGCGCGTGCGGCATTCTCTGGCTAGGGTACGGTCGCCCTTCTCCTTAGCTCTCGCGACGATCTCCTCGTAGAGCACGCGCGCCTCCCGGTACGCGTGCGCGCGCTCGAAGGCGCTCGCGAGGGCCTTCTTGTAGCCGAGATTGGACGGCTCGAGCGCGACGGCCTCCCGGTAGGCTGCAAGGGCGTCCGTCGTCATGTCGTGCTCAAGGTAGACGTCGCCGAGTGCCGAGAGTGCCTTGGCGCGGGGCTGGACGACCACGAGGATGCGCTTCCAGGTCTGCACTGCGAGCGGCGAGTTCCCGTCTTGAAAATAACGGTCGCCCAGGTCGACCAAGTGGCTCGGGTCCGACGTCGCGCCCCCGAGCGCGAGGCGCTGCAGGACCTTGAGCGACCGCGCGCCATCGCCGATGCGTGCGTAGAAGTCGGCGACGCGCGCGAGGACCTCTTCGTCGTTGGCCGCCCGTGCCTCGAGGTCCACGAGCAGCTTGAGCGCCTGCGCCCGATCCCCGCGCTGGAGGAGCGCCTCGCACTCCTCGAACACGAACTGAGGGTTGTTCGGGGCGGTGCGGATGAGCCCGTCGTACTCAGCTATGGCGCGGTCGAGATCGCCGTTCGCCTGCAGCAGCCGGATCATCCGCAGACGGAGATCGACCTGCCGCGGGTTTTGTGCCAACGCGCGCCGGTACGTTTCGATGGCCTTGGCGCCGTCGCCGGTCTCCTCGTAGAGGGCTCCGAGCAGTGCCAGACGCGCGAAGTCGCCCGGGTGCTCGTCCTCAATCAGCTTAATGAGAACCGGAAGCTGCTGGTCCGCGCGGTAGATCTCGGTGACGAGCTCGTAGATCTCGGCGCGCAGCGCGGTCTCGGCGCCGGCCGCGGCGAGCGCCTTCTTGAGCGTCGCCAGCGCCTCTCTGTCCTCATGAGCCTTGGCCTGCGCCCGGCCGAGCTCCTTGAGGGCGGGCGCGTACGCCCTGTTGTCGCCCGCCGCGGCGGCGACGACGTCCTTGAATTCCGCCTCCGCCCGGGCGTATTCCCCGCGTGAGTAGAGACTGCGTCCGAGCTCGCCTTTCACGAAAAGGCTCGTCGGCTCGAGGCGCACGAGCTCGCGGTGGAAGCCCGTGGCAGCGTCCCAGTCCTTCTGGTCGAGCGCGAGGCTCATCAGCGTGCGCAGCGTCTGTTCCTTGTCGGCCGGCACGGTCTGGAGCGCGAGCGCGCGTTCGTAGCCTGCGCGCGCGGGCGCCAGGTCCCCGCGCTCTTCGTGAAGTCGCGCGAGAGCGAGCAGGCCCGTCGCTTCGTTCGGTTTGAGGGCGATGGCGCGCTCGTAAGTGGCGATCGCGTCCTGCGCGCGACCGTCGAGCTTGTAGAGTCCGGCTAGCGCGGCGGTCGCGGCGTACTGGTCGGGCCCCGTCAATGCCGCGCGCGATTCGAAATCCTTCACGAGCCCTGCGATGTTTCCGTCGCGATCGCGATAGAGCTGAGCGAGCCGCTGGAGCGGAAAGGGGGCGCCAGGTTGCGTCAAGACGACGCGTGTGTAGCGCTCGATGAGCGCATCTTGCGCGGGCGCGCTGCCCGGAGACGCCGGCGAGGTCGGGGAAGTCGGCGGGTGGGTGTGACTCGGAGGAGGAGCGGTCCGAGGCCGGTGATGGCCGCGCGGCTCGAAGTCCTGCGCCGCGGCTCCTCGCGCCAGAAGCAGCCCAAACGCCGCGCACGACAGGAGGGACCGGGCGCGCACCAAGTAAGCTTAGCCCGAGACGCGCTCGTCGGCGCTCCAGCGCTGCGAAGAGGAGATCGCCGCCCGTACGCCGGCGTCTCAACCCACGCGTAGGAGAAATACGGCGAGGAGCGCGAACCCGAGAAGCGAAATGAACAGGGCGAGCGCGACGCGCCCGGCGCCCGCGGATGAGATGACGCGGGGCGGCGCCGCAGCGGAGAGCTCTGCGGGGAAGTGCGCGGCCGAACGGGTCGCGGCGCGAAGTAGAAGGAGGAGCTCAAGCATGCCTGCAAGGGCCAGCGCCCCCACGGCGACCGCCAGTCCACGGTCGCGCCGCTGTCGGTCCAGCCCCCGCCTTCCATCGAAGCCGTCGAGCGCCGTCCATCGGGGCACGGCCGCGAACGGCGCCACGGCCAGGCAAGCGGAGAGCGCGCGTGGCATCTCGCGGACGTCACGCTCTGCGACGCATTCGCCCGGATCCGGTCCGAGGCGGAGCGCCGCCTCGTCGCTCGGAGCGACGAAGAAGGGCCGCACGCTGGCGCTCGGCGCGAGCTGCTCCGCACCGCTGGGGTCCGACGCCACGACCGCCCAATAGAGTCCGGGCGCGAGCGGAGGTGCTCGGGCGAATGCGGTCGGAGCCCCTTGCCCGGCGGAAGCGAAGGTCAACGTCGTCGCCCACGCGCGCCCGCGCGCGTCGTCGACCTCGAGATAGGCGGAGGCGCGTGAGCTCGGCGCGACGATTTCGATCTCGGGGCCCTCGTTGGTTCCGTAGCGCTCACGCACCCGGATCCAGGCCCCCCCCGGCGCCGCCTGCAGCCCGCCCACCCATTCGCCCGTGAGGCCCTCCTGCGTGCGCGCGGTGAAGGAGAAACTCAGCGCGAGCCCCGCCGGCGTCGTGGTCACCTCTGCCCATCCGCGGGAATCCGTCCTCGCGGTGGATCGCGCGAACGAGAGGCTCGCGTCTTGCTGCAGATCGATCACCGCGCCGGCCACGGGCGCGTGCGTGCTCTCGAGGGTCGCGCGGATCCAGACCGAGGCGGGGAACCCGGGGGCGACGCGCCCGCCGGGCACTGCAACGTCGAGCGCGATCGGTCCATCCCGTCGAGCGAACAGCATCCATACGCCCTCCGCGCGCCGCGGCCTCGCCGGATCCATTTCCACGGGGCCTCGCGCGAGCAGAGCGTCCACCGAACGAACCTCGAGGCTCAGGCCTGCGACGTTCTCGATCGGCAAGAGCGCTTCGGCTACGCCCTCCCCGTTCGTGACACCGGTCCAGCGCGCCGCTTCGTGGCCTCCCAGCCGCGCGACGACCGTCAGCGGGGCCGCCGCGAGCGGCTCGCGGGCCACCGGGCCTGCGTCGAATGCCGCGACCTGCCAAGCGAGGCCGGTGCCCGCCGCAGACGCCGGAGCGCCGCGGACGATCGCGGCTCTCGCGCTTCCGCTCGCGCCGAGTCGAAGTCCCAGCGCTACCGCCGCCGCGGCGACGACGGGCGTCGCCAGGAGCAGACCGCGCTCCCGGCGAGCCGTCACGGCGCGGGCTCCCACTCCGCGGGCACCGAGCAAAGGGCGTCGTCGCTCACGATGCGTGGGGGCCGGTCCGGCGCGGCTCCGAGCGCGCCCGCGCGCAAACCGATGCTTCGTACCCCCGAACACGCCACCAGGTGGACCCCGTCGTCCCGGCGCTCGACGTCGACGAAGGCGTCCCCCATGGGGGTCGCGCGCACTATGCTGACACCGTACGCACCGACGTCCTCTGATCGAACGCTGCGGTAGGTCACGCGTCGCACCTCCAAAGGGAGCCGGCTGGATGCGGCGACGTCCACGACCTCCGACGCGTACTTGGCGACGAGCGCCCCCGAGTGCCCGAACCCGGCCGCCCGGTCGAACCGCACAGCGAAGCCGCGCGCGCGCATCGCGTCGGCAAGCATCTCGCTTTGACGGATGGGGGAGGTGCGGTCTTCCTCGCCGTGGACGAGCCACACCGGCAGGTGGCGCGCGTTCTCGACCACGTCGAGGGCGTTGACGGCGTGCGCCGCGGCGGGCGACGGCAAGATCGCGCGGACGTACGTCGACAGATCGTATCGCGAGTCGCCGAAGAAGCTCGTAACCGAGGCGAAGCGGTCGGGATGGTGGAACGCGATCGTCGTCGCGCCCGCGCCGCCCATCGAAGCTCCCCAGAGGGATATCGCGCGCGGGTCGATCCAGACTACTCTCAGCATCGCGTCGATCGCACGGAGCGCCTCGCGTTCGGCGTCGCCCGTGTAGAGCGAGTTGCCCAGGCCGCTCGGCATGAGCAGGACAACGTCGCGCGCCCGCGCCTCCGCCAGGAGCTCGGCGTACGCGGCGTACGTCCACGGGGAGCCGTTCCACGGATGCAGACCCACGAGGAGGGGGCGGGGCCGTGTCGCGTCACTCCCAGGCGGCAGGTAGACGACCGCCTTTCCGCTGCCTCTTGCTCCCCGGGGACTATCGAAGGTCAAGACGCCGAGCCCTTCGATCGTCCGGCGGATGGCGCCCGTACGGACGGGCTCGCCGCACGCGATGCGCCGTTCGTAGTCGCTTACCTCCAGCACCACGTCGACAGAGTGGGGGCCGGAGGTGACGCCGACGACCAGCGGCCCCGCCAGAGCCTCCACCTCCTTGCCGTCGACCCGCACCGATCCGCGCCCCGCGCACGGCGGGACGACGATCGCGCCCCCGGGCGCGGGCGTCACGAGCTTCACTCGCAGCTCGTAGCGCCCCGGCTCGAGAGGCGTCCGCGACAGGTCGGTCCAGGGCGCGGTACGCCGCGCGCCGCCCGGGCTCCGGATCTCGGCCACCGGGGCCGGCGCCCCTTCGACGTCCGCATGGGCTGGCAGCGAGGCTCCGGTCGACGCCGATGCGCCTCGCGCCACGAAGCCAATCGCGCAGCCGACCCCGAGCGCCGTGAGTCCGCGGGCCGTCGCGACGGCGCGCTGCCGAGAGGGGCTTGTAAAGATCATTCGTCGCGCCTACTACCGCCCGAGAGGGTCTGGCCCATCGTACGCCCCATGCGCGCCTTCCAGACTGCCCCCGGCGGCCCTCCGCGTGCCGTGACCCCGTACGCCAGGTCCGCGTTCGTACGCTCGCGCCTGGCTTCGGCGCTCGCGATGGCGCCCCTCGGGGCTTGGACGCTCGTCCACCTCTGGAACAACCTCGCAGCCTTTCAAGGGGCGGACGCGTGGCAAGACGCCGTGACGGGGTACACGAACCCCGTGGCCCAAGGCATCACGGCCGTCGTTGTCCTTCTGCCTCTCGGGATCCACACGGTCTGGGGCGTCGGTCGTCTGGCGACGACGCGGCCCAACAACGTCCGCTACCCCTTCTATCGAAACCTGCGCTACTTGCTGCAGCGGCTGAGCGCGATCGGCGTCCTGCTCTTTCTCGGGGCTCATATCTGGACGGCCATGCTGAAACCGCGTCTGACCGAAGGGCACCCGGAGGATTTCGCCGATATCGCGCAATGGATGCATTTTCACAGACCGACGCTCGTCGTTTACGTCCTCGGCTGTCTCGGCGTTGCATATCACCTGGCGAACGGGGTTCAGACGTTCTGCATGAGCTGGGGGGTCGTCTCCAGTCGGCGCGGCCTGCGTCGCCTCGAGTGGATCGCATGGACCGTGTTCGTGGTGCTCCTCGCGATGTCGTGGGGCGCCGTCTACGCCCTCTGGGCCGCGGGCGCCGCCGCAAAACCGTAGCGGGCAGGTGCCTAGTCAATTTCGACGCCGGTCGCGTCGAGCTCGATCTTCGCTAGGCCGGAGGTGCCGTTGGCCGCCTGTTCCTCGCAGTCGTCCTGGGAAAGGCCGCCGCTTTCCACCTTGGCCTGAACGCGCGCGACGTGCCCGGGCGCGGTCTTCGGTACGAAAAACGTGTGGCCGTGGATCCGCACGTGCGCGTGACCTGCGGCATCTTCGAGCTCGAGCCAGCAGCCCATCTCGCGGCAGACGGACGTCACCTTGCCGCTCGTCGCGATGACTTGGCCGCGATAGTGGGCGGGATCCCGCGCGATGTCGGAGAGCGGGACGAGCTGCGAGGTGACCCGCTCGCCGAGGGCCAGAGTTCCCGTGGGTGCCGCGGCGGATGTCGTCGGTGCATTTCGCCCGCAGGCGACGATGAGCACGGCAGCGACGGCCAAACCGTGGACCCGCATCCGGTGACTCTAGCAGATTCGTCCGCAAGCTCGAGCAAGGCGAGAGTTCGGACGACACACGACGCACCGACTGCGTGGAGGCAAGGTAGGCTCGCCCGGTGGTCGGCCTGCTCGTGCGCGTCCTTTGGTTCCTCGTCTGGCTGCTGCTTCTGCCGTGGCGCGCAGCTCGCCGAATGGTGCGGGTCCCGTTCGGGACGTATCTCTTCGTCGAGCTCGACGGTGCCGTGAGCGAGCTCCCCGGTGCGGGGTCACTCCGGTGGCCGCTCGCGCAACCGCGTCGCGCTTCGCTGCATGACCTGACCGCGGTCTGCGATGAGATGGAGCGCGATCCGCGCGTCGGCGGATTGCTCATCGTCCTGCGCCACGTGCGCGGCGGGTTCGCGACGATGCGGTCGCTCCGCGATCTGCTCGCGAGGGCGCGTGCCGCTGGCAAACAGGTGGTCGTGGCGCTGCCGTCGGGGGGGGCGACGAAGGAGACCTACGCGGCGGTCGCCGCCGATCGCGTGATCTTGGGCCCCGTCGCGTCACTTGCGCCCGTCGGGGTGCTCTCGAGCACCCGTTACTTACGGGGCGCGTTGGACCGCGCGGGCATCGTGCCGGAAGTCCACGCGCGCGGCCGGTACAAGACTGCGGCAGAGACGCTCGAGCTCGCGGCAATGAGCGACCCGCAGCGAGAACAGGTCGGCGCCGTGCTGGATCGACTTCACTTCGAGCTCGTCCAGGCGATCGCGGCCGGGCGCTCCGTCGACGAGGCGACCGCGCGGAAGCTGGTCGACGGCGCCCCATACGCCGGGGAAGAAGCGAAGGCGTCCGGACTCGTCGACGAGGTCGCCTACGAGGACAACATTGCTGGCAAGCTCGCCGGGGGTGGCGAGACGCCGGCGCTCCGTCCGGCCGACGGGTACCTGCGGTCCCGCCAAGCCTTACGCACGCGCGCCTTCGCCCCACGCGGGGTCCTGGCCGTCATCGCGGTGCACGGGATGATCGTCCAATCGCCGGGCCCCCCGGTCGGCGCCATGGCCGTCGCGGATCGAGTGAGGGCCTCGATTCGGAGGGCTCGCGCCGATCCGCGGGTGCGAGGCGTCTTGCTGCATGTCGACTCTCCGGGCGGCGGGGCGCTTGCCAGCGATCAGATCCATCACGAGCTCGCGCTGCTCGCGGCGGAGAAGCCACTCGTCGCGTGCATGGGCGACGTCGCCGCGAGCGGCGGGTACTACGTCGCCGTGGCGGCGCACGAGATCTACGCGCAGCCGACGACGATTACCGGGTCCATCGGAGTCGTTTCGGCGCGGCTCGTCATCGAGCCCCTCCTGGCCCGCCTCGGCGTGGCGACCGAGGTCCTGCAGCGAGGCGAGCACGCGCGGCTGCTCGCGCCCCTCGTCGCGCTCGACGAGGGGGCTCGGGGCGCGGTCGAGCGCGAGATCGAGGCCATGTATCGAGCCTTCTTGCAAGTCGTCGCCGCTGGGCGCAAGCGCACGCCGGAGGAGATCGAGCCGCTCGCACAGGGCCGCGTCTGGACGGGTGCGGACGCCTACAAGAGGGGGCTCGTGGACCGGCTCGGGGGCTTCGAGCCAGCGCTGCGCGCTCTCCGTGAGCGGGTCGGCGTGGGCGCCGAAAAGATGCGCGTGGTCGCGCTGCGACCCCCGCGCAACCCGATGTCGGCGGTGGCGATGTCCGGCTCGGGAACGTTCGGCGCCATCATCCGCAGGCTCGAGCAGGTCGCCCTCGCGTCGGGGGTGGACCCGCGCCTCCTCGCCCTCGCAGACGAGCGGGTCCTCGTGTACAGCCCGTGGGCCGCCGGAATCCTCTAGCTAGGGGGGTGTCGGGGTGTCCCTAGTCCGCTCTGTCGTTCCGCTCGAGGCTGCGGACTAGCGTTCGATCCCGAGGAGCTTGTTCATCGATGCTTCGTCCGCGGGGGTGAACGGATAGCGGTCGAACTCCACGCTCGTCACCCACCGGAAGGCGTGGACGTTTAGCGCCTCGAGCGTGCCGCTCGTCAGCGTGCACTCGTAGAGGAAAAGGTCCACGACGTAGTGCTCGTACGGATGGCTGACGAACGAGATGAGCTTGCCCACGTCGATCTCCGCCCCGAGCCGGTGACGGACCTCGCGCTTGAGGGCCTGCGCGTCGGTCTCGCCCTCCTCGACGCGCCCTCCGGGGAACTCCCACATCATGGCCAGCACAGCGGTGGCGCGGCGCTGCGTGATGAGATAGCGGCCGTCCTTCTCGAGGACCGCGGCGACGACTCGGATCGTGCGCAGGGGGCTCATTGCACCGCGGTCAAGGGAGCCACCCGCCACCCTAGCCGAATCCCCCGACGATTCACCACGTCATCACCCCTCAAAGAGTGATGCGGAAGAGCTGTTGCCCCATGAGGAGGACGTCTCCCGTGCGCACGTCCGATTCGCCGATGATGCGCAAGAACGTGCCGTTCGAGCTGCCGAGGTCCGTCAGCAAGAGCTTTTGCCCATCCCACGTCAACCGGCAGTGGAGTCCTGAGACGTAGCCGTCCTCGGGGAACAGAATGTCGCCGCGCTCGCGGCCGAGGTGGACTCCCCCCTCGGGGATGGGAAATGCATTGCCGGTCTCGTCTCGCCCGATAACCAGAGCGATGCGTCCGACGTAGCCCTTGCGCGGGGCGCCCAGCCGCTCGACCCCGTCCGGCGCGGCCGGTTGGGGCATGAGCGGCTCGAACTTGATGATCTCCTGCCCGATCCGGAAGACGTCGTTGGACTTGAGCTCTGTGGGCGTGTCGCGCCCGAGCTTCTTGTAGACGCCGTTGAGCGAGCCCTCGTCCTTCACCATCGCCCGGCCCGGCCCGGCCGGGCGGAAAGTCGCGTGGCGCGGCGAGAGGTAGCTGTCGCCCGCGAAGATGCCGCCGGTCTCACGGCCGACGGCGCCGGCTACGCCCGGGATATTGTACGTCCCGGCCTCGGAACCGTCCGCTCTAAGCGCGGTCAAGAGCAGGTTCGCGGCCGCCGGTTCCGGGGCCGCCGCGGGCGCGGAAGCCGGCCTGGGGGCGGCTCCGCCGAGGCGGAAGCCACACGAACCGCAAAAGAGGTTCGACGGCGAGTTCACGTGCCCGCACTGCGGGCAGGTGACGGTCCCAGGGCTCCCGCTCGGGGCGATGACGGTGCCGGCGGCGTTCACAGGAGCCGGAGCGGGCGCTGCAGGCGCGACCGGCGCCGCGGGCGGCATCGGCGCCCGCGATTGCACCGGGGACGGGGCGATCGCGACCGTCCCGCCCAGGGCCGCGACGCCTGCGGCCGGCGCGGGGGCCGGCGCTTGCACCGCCGCCGCGGCCTGCGCGGCGCGCATGCCATGGGGCGGTGTGCCGGGCGAGAAGGGCTTAGGCGCCGCGTCGCGCGGGAGTTCCGCGCCGCAGCCGAGGCAGAACTTGTAGTGGTCCTGATTGTCCTTGGAACACTTCGGACAGGTGATCACGCTGGCCTCCGGACGCGGTGCCTCTCGATAGGATTCCGAGTATCTACGCCACACCACGGGGGTCAAGTGAAGTAAACGAAACCCCGCGCATCCGCCGTTCTTCCCGGGCTTGCTGCGCGTCCTCGCGCTCCGGCCCCGCGCAGAGCGCGGTCGTTGACTGTCGTTTCGCGTGAGCTTCGGTCCGGGCGCCGGCGAGCGCTTTCGATCTGGCTCTCCGCGGAGTAGCCTCGGCGGCATGCCCCAAGCGACCTTTCCGGAAATCTCCGTTCCCGGCAGCGGACAACTTTACGCGCGGTTCGTGACATCGATGGGCGATATCGTCCTGCGGCTCGAGGAGCAGCGCGCCCCGAAGACGGTGCGAAACTTCGTCGGATTGACGACTGGCGCGCAGGAGTGGGTGCACCCGCGGACGGGCCAGGCGCAAAAGAGCACGCCCTACTACGACGGGACGATTTTCCACCGCGTCATCCCCAATTTCATGATCCAGGGTGGAGATCCTCTCGGTCAGGGCACAGGCGGTCCCGGCTACCAATTCGCGGACGAGTTTCACCCGGAGCTGCGCCACTCGGGCCCGGGCGTGCTGTCGATGGCCAACGCGGGCCCCGGCACCAACGGCTCCCAGTTCTTCGTCACCGAGCGGGCGACCCCGCACCTCGACGGCAAGCACTCCGTCTTCGGCCAGGCCGTGACGGGTCTTGAGATCATCGGGAGGATTGCTCGCACCCCCACGGGCTCGCGCGACAAGCCCCGCGAGGACGTTGTCCTTCAGCGGGTCGAGCTCTTCCGGAGCGAGTCCGTCCCGGCGTGAGCGTGGGGATGCTTCGCGACGCTCGAAGGGTGCGACGACCGCCCGACGGCGGCAACGCGAGAAGGCGCGATTGAGGCGGCGCTGAGCTCCTGCTCGTATGCAGCCGCCCGCTTCGCGCGGGTCCGCTTTAGCGCGACGACCAGGGCGGACCGTTTCGCTTCGTCAAGCGACCTCGCCCGCGAGGCGCATTCGATCGCCACGTCCGCGTCGTGCAGATCGCCCAGCCGGCCCTGGAAGCGCGACGCGGCCTGACCAAGGCCGGCCAGCTCGGCCGGCAAGGCGTCGGCGAAGGCTTCGACCGTGTACCGCAGGCGCTTGTACGCGATGCGCAGATCGTGCAGCCCTTCGACGTCGTCGATGCGGGTCGCGCGTCGAGACTCGACCTGCCGCAGGGCGTCGTCGATGGCACGCCGCGCGAACTTGGGCAGCGGCCTGTCCCGGGTGCGGCGGATCGGAAAGACGAGCATCGCGGCGAGCAAGCGGCGTCCCGCCTCGACCTGGCCGGAGCGCACCATGCCCCGGAGCTGACCCCGCAGTCGTCGCTCCCGCCGAGCGCGGGCGGCGCGCCACGCGTCGATCGAGGGGTCATGCGGGCCGACCGACCCCAGGAGCTCGCGCAGGACCTCCTCGTCGCGGAGCGCGCCGGTGGCGCGCATCACGTTGCGGAGGCTTCGCCGGACCTCGTCGGCGTAGTAACCGCCGAGGATCGACCGGCCCACCTCGAGGACCGTCCGGATCCGGCGGAGTGCGACGCGCAAATCGTGGACGGCCTCGGCGTCGTCGTCGGCGAGCACGCGCGCGGCCGCGACGGCGAGTCGCTCGTCGAGGGCGCGCAATTTGGCGACCACGTACGGCCCCACGGTGACGGCGGCGTCGGCCACGCTCGGTCCGGCTCTCATCGACGCACTCGTAGCACGCTCACGGTTGTGACGGGCTTGAACCCGAGCACTCGAGAAAGCGCGCGGCGCACTGCGCGCGCGGTCACCTCCGCGATTTCGTCGTCGAGGAAAGCGACCTCCAGAGATCCGCGTTGTCTCGAGGCGGCGAGGAACTCCTCGACGCTCGCCCGCGCGTCGGCGCGCGCCGTCGCCAGGAGGTGGCCGTCGAGCGCTTCGTCGATCACCCCCCGCGTGACCACGAAGACGTCGCTCGCGAGTCGCCCGCTCGCGTCGATCGCCACCGCTACGTGCGCGGCGCCATGACCGGCGAGGGAGCCGCGATCTCGCAGTACGGCCGACGGAAGGACTCGTTGCGACGAAACGTGGACCCGTCCGGCTCGCACGCGTCCCGTCCGCAGGAGCCCGTCGGGGCCGAGCTCGGCGACGTCGCCGTCCTCGAGAACGCACACCTCGGGGACGCCGAGCTCGCGGGCAAGCGACGCGTGACGCACGAGGTGATGCAGCGTGCCGTGGACGGGGATGAACGCCCGCGGGCGCACCAGGCCGATCATCCGGCTCTGCTCGCCCCGGTGCGCGTGACCGCTCACATGAAGCGAGCGATCGGACCACCACGTTCTCACCTCGACGCCGCGGCGCAAGAGGTCGTTCATCAGACGCACCACGTCGGGCTCGTTTCCCGGGATCACGCGGCTCGACAGGACCACGACGTCGCCTCGGGCGAGCTCGAACGCGGGGTGCTCACCTCGCGCAAGGCGCGCGAGGGCCGCCGCCTCTTCGCCCTGGGTTCCGGTCGCCACGCCCAGGATCGATCGTCGGGGCAGCTCCCGAGCCCGGTCGACGGGCCAGACCAAGTCCTCGGGCCACTCTAAGTACGGGCGGCCCGCATGCGCCCCCGTCGACCGGGCTGTGGTCCTCGCGACGCGCGCGTGCGTGCCCACGCTTCGCCCCAGCGCGACGAGCTTTCGGTCGTGCCGTCGCGCCACGTCGGCCAGCATCCGCAAACGGTGCACGTTGGACGCGAAGACGCCCACGACGACCGCCTCGGTCGCCGCGCCGACGACGGCGTCGATCGCCCGTCCCACTCCTTCCTCGCTGCCCGTCGCGCCCGCGGCGTCGACGTTCGTCGAGTCGCTCATGAGCAGGCGCACCCCCTCTCGGCCGAGCTCCTCGAAGCGCGCGACGTCGAAAGTCTCCTCGTCCGGTGGCGCGTCGTCGAAC
>DATGJA010000713.1:0-2990 GCA_035295445.1 Polyangiaceae bacterium
CGTCACGACGCTCGATGAGGTCCAGAAGTGGCAGAAGGAACGGGTTCCGCGCATACGAGAGTGGCCAGGCTGGTCCGGACGATGCGCGAGCACTACCTCCGCGATGACCTCGACGTCGGCGCGACGAACGGATTGCGGCGAGCGACAAATGGCGGCGCCGATCAGCGAGCAGTGCCCGCAAATGCCTCACCCCAAGACACAACAGACCGGCCCCTAGCTAGCTAGGCAGGGGGATCGGTCCGGCCACAATTTCGAGCTTCCCCTCACTGTTTCGTTCGACGTAGGCCCGCCACCCGTGACCCGCGGGGGGAGCACCGGGTGAGCCCTGGGGGGCCTCACTCCCTAGCACCAAGGCGAAGTCTGATCCTCCCCCGCTTCCGTGGACAGCCCGAAAGGCGCGAAGATGCGCCAGGAGCTGTTCATGGCACGCAGGAAACGAAGGAATTTCACGCCGGAGTTCAAGGCGGAGGCGGTGCGTCTGACGCGCGTCGGCGACCGGTCGATCGGGCAGGTCGCTGTGGACTTGGATCTGACCGAGACCAACCTGCGCGATTGGGTCAAGCGCGCCGATGCGGACGCTGGCCAGGGACCGCCCGAGACGCTCACGAGCGCGGAGCGCGAGGAGTTGACGCGTCTTCGGCGTGAAAACAAGCGCCTCCAAACGGAACGCGACATCCTAAAAGCAGCGGCCACCTTTTTCGCGAAGGAGAGCGAATGAAGTTCGCCTTCATCGCTGCGAAGGAGGTGGCCTTCCCGATCGCCGCGATGTGCCGGATGTTGGACGTCTCACGCAGCGGTTACTACGCGTGGAAGACGCGGCCGGAGCCTGCCAAGAAGGCCGACGACACGCAGCTCGCCATCGAGATCGCCGGTGCGCACAAGAGAAGCCGGGGCATCTACGGCAGCCCTCGCATTCACCGAGACCTGAAGGCGCGTGGCCTTCGCATCGGCAAGAAGCGCGTGGAGCGGTTGATGCGGGCGAATGGCTTGCAAGGCCGCAGCAAACGCCGATTCTGCTGCACGACGGACTCGAAGCACGCCCTACCCATCGCTCCGAACGTGCTCGAGCGCTGCTTCGAGGCCGACGCGCCCAACCGCGTCTGGGTCGGCGACGTGACGTACATCGCCACCGACAACGGCTGGTTGTATTTGGCCGTCCTGCTCGACCTGTTCTCCCGCCGCGTGGTCGGCTGGGCGACGAGCGCGATCAACGACCGCGCTCTCGCGCTAGCCGCTTTGGACCGCGCCCTCGACTACCGACGGCCGCCTCCCGGTTTGCTGCACCACACGGACCGTGGCAGCCCCTACGCGAGCGACGACTACAGGGCCGCTCTCGCTCAACGAGGCATCATCGCGAGCATGAGCCGCACCGGCGATTGCTACGACAACGCCGTCGCCGAGAGCTTCTTCGCAACGCTCAAGGCCGAGCACGTCGACCACGAAGACTTCCCCAGCCGGGAAGTCGCCCGAGCCTCCATCGCCGACTACATCGAGGGCTTCTACAACACCGCCCGGCGTCACTCTTCCATCGGCTACGTCAGTCCAATCGAATTCGAATTGCGGTCCCACACCGCCGCGTTTGCGGCATAGTCCGACTGTCCACGGCGCCGGGGGAAGATCAGTCCTCTATCCGAAGCCACGTGGCCTTGAGGAAGGTTCGACCGCTCGCCTTGGCCGCGCGGAGGCTCGCCTGGAGTTCCTGCGTCGCGGCGGCTCTCGACTTGCCCTGCTCGATCATCCCGCTGATCGCCAGCTCCTTGAACGCGTCGGACGCCTCGGGGTCGTAGACGACGGCGAGGCCCGAGGAGAAGTCCAAACCTACCTTGATCGCCCTTTTGAGGATCTCCGTCGCCGCTCGATCTATTTCCTTGGGGTTCGCCTTCATAGATTCCAGCGGCTCGGCCCCCCACTTCGCCTGGGACGGTAGCGCCGGAGGATAGCATGTCGTCGGGCCCGCGCAGGCTAGGAGCCGCCGCATCGGGGCGACGTCGACGTCCGGCTGATCGAGAAGATGCTTCGGCTGACGCCGACCGAACGGCTTCGGAAGTCGAGTTGCGGCGGCTCTTCGCGCGGCCCCAAGCCCGGGCGCCGCGTGCCGTGCAACGCGGTGAAACCTCGAAGAAAGCGCTATGGTTACCGCTGTCGTGAGGCCTTGGGACGTCACAGCAGACGAGGTTGAGGAGTGGGCGCGCTCGGGCGAGGCACACCTCCAGCTTCCTGAGCTCGTGAGGCGCCTGCTTCTTGCCACGGCGCGCATCCGGCGGATCTCGACGCGCGAAGGTGCCGGAGTCTTTTTGGCGGGCTGGGATTTTCTTGTCGACGCCGAGACGTACGGCCCCTTCTGGCCGGGTGGGGTGTCCGGCTGGGAGCTCAGCACCGAGAGGAACCCCGCAAACAAGATCCGCGCCGACCTCCAGAAGAGAGCGGAGGCGAATCACGACGGCATGCCCCCAATGGGCTTCGTCGCAGTCTCGGCCCGGCGCGTTTCAGACAAGCAAGCGTACTTCCTCGACTCACCAGAGCCGTTCACGTCGAGGAGCGTGCTGGATGCGGACGACCTCGCCGCATGGATGAGCATCGCGCCAGTCGTCAGTCTCTGGTTTCGCGAGTTGCGAGGCGAGGTCGGGTTCGACGAGGTCCGTACCCTCAAGGATGCGCTTCGCCGCTGGTCACGAGTCACCAACCCCCCGCTGCCCGAGGGCCTCCTTGTCGCCGGCGGCGAACGTCAAGACGCTGCGGCGGAACTGCGAGCATGGGCACAGGACGCCGACGCGAAGCAACTCTCGATCATTGCGGACGATCCACACGAAGCCGCGCTGTTCGCCGCTGCAGCACTTGCGCTTGATCCTGTTCAAGGCGAGACATGGTCCGCGCGCAGCGCAGTCATACGCGCCCCCGCAGGGCTTGCTGCATTGGCTCGACAGCCGCAATCAGAGCCGCTCATTCTCATCCTCGATGGGTCGTTTCCTCGCGAAACGATCGATCCGGAG
>DATGJA010000714.1:0-12647 GCA_035295445.1 Polyangiaceae bacterium
GTTTGGGTTTGCGGACCTTTGGGTGTGTCGTCCGAACTCTCGCCTTCGCTCGAGCGTGCGGACCTTTGGGTGTGTCGTCCGAACTCTCGCTTCGCTCGAGCGTGCGGACCTTTGGGTGTGTCGTCCGAACTCTCGCTTCGCTCGAGCGTGCGGACGACTAGCGGGCGCGCTCCATCCAGCGCGTGATGGCCTCGGCGAGGTGGTCGCCGCGATCCTCCTGCACGAAATGACCGCCCCAGAACCGCTCGTGCGGCTGGTCGCGCGTCCCCGGGATGTGTTGCTGAAGGGGCGCATCCGCGCGGCCGAGGATCGGGTCGTTCTTCCCGAAGAGCGTGAGAAACGGCTTGTCCCATCGCCCGAGGGCGTCCCACGCGGCGCGGTTCGCGGGCACCGCGGGGTCGTCCTCGTCGGTGGGGACGAGCGCCGGAAACGCGCGCGCGCCCGCCTGGTACGCGCGCGACGGGAACGGCGCGTCGTAGGCGCGGCGCACGGCCGCCGGCAGCCGGTTGACGCAACCGCTCGAGACGATGCGGCCCACGGGGAAGACGGGCGAATACTGCGCGAAGGCGCGCCACACGTGGAAGGCTCGCGGGGCCCGCTGTCGGGCGGTGGGCAAGAACCCGTTTGCGATGACGACGCGGGCAAAGCGCGCCTCGTTCTCGGCCACGAGTCGCAGCCCCACGAGCGACCCCCAGTCCTGGCCCACGAGCGTCGCGCCGCGCAGGTCGAGGGACTCGACGAGCGCGCGGGTCCAGCCGACGTGACGCGCGTAGGTGTAGTCGCTGCGGCGCACCGGCTTGTCGGATCGTCCGAACCCGACGAGGTCCGGCGCGATGGCGCGAAGGCCCGCGCGGACGAGGATCGGAATCATCTTCCGGTAGAGGAAGCTCCACGTCGGTTCGCCATGAAGGAGCAGGATCGGTGGGCCGCCGCGCGGTCCCTCGTCGACGTAGTGCATCCGCAATCCGTCGCCGACGTCGGCGTAGCGCGGGAGATAGGGGAAGTCAGGCAGATCCGCGAAGCGCGCGTCGGGGGTGCGCAAGGCATCCATGCGACGACGATACCGAGGTCCGCAGGCTCGAGCGAAGCGAGAGTTCGGACCGTACACCCGAAGGTCCGCAGGCTCGAGCGAAGCGAGAGTTCGGACCGCTCACCCGCCTGATTTTTTGCGCGAATTACATACAAGGCGCGAGGCCAAGCTGCCGACAGCCGCACGTCCCGTCCGACTTGCAGCAGGGCGGTCCCCAGCACGTCAGGATGTTCGGCTGGCACTTCATCGGGTTGCAAGCGGGCGTCGCGAACATCCCCGAGCTGCCGGTCCCGCCGGGGGTGACGCACGATCCGTTGTTGCAGGTCGCGCCGACCATCGTGCAGTTCTGGCACGCGGCGCCGCCCTTCCCGCAGGCGGTGTCGAGGCCGAAGGAGAGACACCCTTGCGTCGGATCGCAGCAGCCCATCGGGCACGTGCTCGCGCTGCAGGGACCGGCGCCTGCATCGGCGCCGCCCGACGACGCACCGCCGGGGTCCGGACCGGTGCTGCCGCCGCTGGTCGGCCCGCTCGGGGCCGAGCTGTCGTCGCCGCCGGCGCTGCTGCTGCCCGAGGCGCTGGGGTCCATCGCGCCCGAGCTGCTCCCGCTCGAAGCCGGCGCCGCCTCGACGCCCCCCTCGACCGCGGTTGACGCGTCCTCGCCGAACAGGGCCGCGGCGTCGAGGTCGAACCCGTAATAGTAATAGGTGGGAGCGGCGCCCGCGGCGCAGGCCTGGGCGGCCAGGGCGGCTGCGGCGAGCGCCCAAATCACCCCGGTCTTTCCGGCTTCGGCGCGATCTCGCCAGCCCATCGCAGGCACCTCCCGAACGAAGCCAGCGGACATGCGCGATCCGGATGGACCGCGATACGACCGTCATCCGTCGTCGAAAACGTGCGTAGTTTGGGCCTCAGCGGCGGAGGCTCGGTACCTCACCGCGAGCCGATCTTTAATCTTGCCCGGCCATGTATGGCTGCGCTCGACAAGGTATTTCAGCCGAGGCGTCCGAATCAAGTGAACATGTTGGGTTGAGTCGGCAAGCCTTTCGCGCCCCGGTTCGCCCCCCTACCCGTGCCGGAGCGTTTGCTCCTGGTACTGGACCTGCTTGTCGAGGTAACTGCGCGGATGCGGCGTCACGACCCCGCTGCCGCGCAGCCCCGAGTCGGTCCGCGTCTTGTCGAAGAGGAGCTTCGACGAAGCGTAGGGGATGTACTTCTCGGCCTTGAGCATCGTCTCCAGCGCCCACCCCTTGAGGGTCGAGGTCAGGAGCGGCCGAACGGATTTGAAATACGTATCGAGCGGGATGGTCGACGGCCGCGTGAGCCCCGTCAGCTTGGCCATCTCGTCGAACATCTCGTCGAACGTCAAGACATTCTCCGGCCCCGACGCAAGGTGGAACGTGCGACCGAGGCTCTGCTCCGTGTGCATCAGCGCGAAGAACGCGTCGATCACGTAGTCGATTGGGATGAGGTCGAGGCGCGACGTGAGGTCGACGGGGACCGGCACGGCCAGGCCGCGCGAAAAGAACTGACGATAAAAGAGGAATATCTGCGACGCGCCCTGGAACGACGACATGGCCCCCGTCTTCGAGTCGCCGACGACGACGCTGGGACGATAGATGGCCGTCGCATGGGCCTCGGCGAACGCGCGCACGGCCTGCTCGGCCTCCATCTTGGTCTGCTCGTAGGTGTTGCGAAACGTTTGCCCGACGTCGAGCTCGTCCTCGAGGACCCGTCCCTCGCGCTCGCCCGCGACGAAGGCGGTGCCGACGTAGTCGAGCCGCCCGAGGGATCGAAGAGCGTCCGCGAACTCGAGCACGTGACGCGTCCCATCGACGTTGTCCCGGCGCGCGTCCTCGAGCGAGAGGTCCCACCGCACCGCGGCCGCGCAGTGGATGACCTGGTCGACCGAGGTGCGAAGCGCCGCGTGGACGGACGGCTCGACGCCGAGGCCCGCCTCGCCGATGTCGCCTTGCACGACCTCGACCCGGCCGGCGAAGCGCTCGGCCGCGCCGGGGCCGAGCATGCGGCCGAGCAGGTGGTCGACCCGCTCGCGCGCGGATTGCTGGCCGCTCGGCCGGACGAGGACCACGACCTTCGCGCCGGCGTAGTGGCGAAGGATCCGCGCGAGGATATGGCCCCCGAGAAAGCCGGTCGCTCCGGTGAGAAAGACGCGGTCACCCACACCCACCATCCCTGACCTGACAGGGTTCCGCTCGATCGAGTGGGTTTCGGGGGAAAGAAGCGCGGCAGGCATGGGAAGACTCGTAGACTACCTCGACCGACGACGGCGCCGAAGAGGCCTCTTGGCGAGGGGCAACGCGGCCCGTAGCATGGAAGGCATGATGGCCTTTTTAGCGCCGCGACCGGGGCGCGCTTCGTCTTGAGCAGCGCCGCCCCGAAGCGTCGGGCCGACTCCGAGGCGAGCCCGGACGCCCGCAGCCTGACGAGCGTCGCTTACGACGCGCACGGCCTCGTCATGGGCACGTGGAAGAACGTGGCATTGCACGTCTGGACGACGCGCGCGACGCCCCAGCTCGTGGACGAGCTCGAGCGACTCACGGAGTCCTTCGCGCGCGCCCATCCGGAGGGGTTCTCGGCGGTCCACATCATCGCGAACGGCGCCGGGCTGCCGGACAACCAGGCGCGCGACCGCCTTCGCGACGTCGCGAACCGCTACGTCAACCAGCTCGCTTGCCTTTGCCACGTCGTCGAGGGGTCGGGGTTCTGGGCGAGCGCGCTCCACAGCTTCTTGACTGGGCTGCACTGGCTGACGCGGGGCCCCTACCGGCTCCACATCTGCTCCGATCTACGGGGGGCGGCGCAATGGGTGCCCGAGCCGCACGAGCGGCGGACGCGCGTGTCGCTCGCCGAGGTGGACCTCGAGGACGCCCTGACGTACGTGCGCGCGCGTGCCCCCCGCCACGCATGAGCTAAATTCGCGGACGCAGGCGCCCGTATCTCCCGAGATGCGGTGCAAGAACTGCGGAGAACGGGAGTTCCTGCCGGCCGAGTACCGGTCGGGGGGGGTCTCGGCGCCGGCGATCGAGTGCGCCCACTGCCACGTCCTGAACCTGGACGAGGAAGCAGCGCACACCGAGGAGGAACGGGATTCGGTGCGCCTCGCCGTCGCGTTGCGGGTGGCCGTGATCGAAGAGGCCGCGTCGCCTCCGTCGACGCCCCCCCGCTCGTGACCATCACCAGCGCAGCGAGTTGACCTCGTCGAGCGCGAGCAAGAACTCGCCGAGCCAGCGGCCTTGCGCCTCGAGCGCCTGCGGGGTGGCGATGGCCGCCAGAATGGCCCGGGCGCGGTCGCGCATCGCCGCGTCGCCGTCGAGCCTTGCCAGGGACGCGAGCGACCGCGCGGCGAGGACGTCTTGCGCGAACGGGACCCTGCGCCTGCCGAAGACCCCCGTCGCGTTCGAGTCCTCTGTCGTCTCGAACAAAGCGCCGCTGCGCGGATCGGCGAAGTTTCTCTCCATCGCGTAAACCACCTTCTCGGCCGACGCCCGGTCCGCGGGCGCGCGCGTCGCCTCGGCCAGCCGCGCCAGCCCCCGACCGAGCGCCGCCGCGTCGGCGAGGAGAAACGGGCCCTCGCGGCGACTCTCGTCGTGAAGGACGCTCCCGTCCGCCAGGACGTGCGAGGCGTAGACCCGGTCGGCGGCCTTGCGCGCGCGCGCCAGCGTCCGCGCGTCGCCCGTGGCGAGGGAGAGCTCCACCAGCGCGGCGATGGCCAAGCCGTTCTCGCGAGCGTAGACGTGCGTATCGATCCACGGAATTCCCATCGCGCGCCGCCCCGGATCGTCCTTGCCGTAGTACGCGTGGCCGTCGACGAACGGGATGGCCCGGTCGTGGGCGCCCACGTCGGCGTCCTGGTTGGCGAAGAAGGCCCCATCGGGGGCGGAGAGGAACGCGCCCAAGTAGCGCTCGATGGCGCGCGCGTCGGCGAGCGCGCCAGCGTCGTGGTCGACCCGCACGGCGCGGGCGCGGGCCTCGAGGGCGGCGGCCTGCACGGTCATCAGCTTCTCGAAATGAGGTGAGTTCCAGTCGCTCGCGGCCGAGTACTGGTAGAGACCGCCCCAAACGGGGTCGAGCAGCGATCGCTCCTTTTCGATCGCGAGGGCGGCGCGGGTACGGGCTGCGGCATCGCCGTGCGAAGCGCGCACGATTTCGAACTCGACGTTCGCCCCGAGCGGCGTCTTTTGACGCGTCCCCCACCCGCCCTCGGCCGGGTCCCACCAGCCGTCGAGGTCGAGCGCCACCCGCGCGCCGACCCACGGGAGCGACCCCACGTCGGCCGGCTTGCCGGCGAGGTCGGACTCGCCCCGGTCCTCGACGGCGCGCGGGCGTGCGCGAAGGACCTCTTCGAGGGTCACGCGCAGGCGTTCGGGCGGGATGTAACCGCGAAACTTGCCTACCTCCTCGGCGTCGGGCGAGAGCAGAATGGTCGCGGGCCATCCCCACTCGGCGTACCGCTCGCCGAGATCGGGGCGCGCGTCGATGTCGATCCGCACGGCCACGAAGCGGTCGCGGATCATCCGGCCGACGTCGGGGTCTCGGTACGTCGTCTCGTCCATGACGTGGCACCAGTGGCACCACTCGGCCGCGCCATCGAGCAGGAGGTACCGGCCCTCGGCCTTCGCCTTCGCGAAGGTCGCCGGTTCGTACGGATACCAGCGGAACCACGGCTCCCGGCCCACCGCGCGCGCCTTGGCGATGTCGACGCCGGCGGGGACGACGACCTCGGCTTTCGCGGGCGCCACTCGCGGCGCGCACGCAGACGCCAGCGCGCAAACGACCAGGGATCCGAGGCCCGCGAAGCGAAGGAGCACGCTTCTCTCTACGCGCGGGGGCCGACGGCGGATCGCCCCCTAGGGTGCCCCAAGTCCCCGCCGGATGACGTTTGCCACGGCATTCCAGAGCTGCGTCATGCGGGCGTCGTCGAAGTCGGCGCCCGAGTCGAACACCGTCGCCCCGCCGAGCTCCGCGCCCGGGTAGTGCCCCACGACATCGAGGTGATCGCCGTACACCAGCCCCTCCGCCCGACCGTCCATCGTCTGCGAGGCGGCGGGCACCACGCCGTCTTGCGCGGTCGTCGCCGACTGCAGGACGTCGTCGCTTGGCTTGCCGATCCAGGGGCCCTCGGGCAAGGGGCCGAACTCGAGCGGCCGAAGGCGCGTCTCCTCGTACGAGGCCGCGTAGAAGAGGCGCTGGACCGGCGAGAGTCCGCCGTGAAAACGCACGTCCGAAAGATGGACGGCCGGCGGCGGCGCGACGGTCACGAACGGCGCGAGATCGAGGGCCCGGGCGCCGGACTCGGGCGCGATCTTCTCGTTGAGCGCGTTCATTGCGAACGGGGTGAGCTCGTGGATGAGCGGGTGATCCTCGACGATCTCCTGAAGGAACGCTCCGAGGGCCGCGGCCGTGCCCTCCGGGAGCCCGCCGAGCGGGTCTATCGACGTCAGGTCCCCCGAACGAAGCGCCAGCGAGCGAGCGAGCGCGCGCAAGATGAGCTCCAGCCGCTCCTCCACGGCCTCGGCTCGACCCGCCTCGCCCGATTCGTACTTGGCGAGGAAGCTCACGAGGAAGAACGTCGGGATGAAGCTCTCCAGGGTGCCGCGCAGCCGGCGGGCGATCGGCGTCCCTTTCTGCGGCGCCGAGATGGGGACGACGGCTCCGATCGAATCGAAGAAGCTCGTGCGGTCCGCCCCGGTCGGTCCCCCCGGCCACACGTACTTGGAGTTCGTGAGAAGCCGGACGTCGACGCCGCCCGTCGAGTGGCCCACGAGGTGCACGCGCGTCGCCCCGTGCGCGCGCTTGTCGAGCACCGCGCGGTGCAGCGCGTCGACGCGACGCCACAAGGGACCCGTGGGTGGCGTGGCCAGGGGGGTGACGTCCTGGATCCCCGTGGCCCGGATCAGCAGCCCGCGGGCCGCCGAGAAGTATTCGATGTCGCCGATCTTCGCGAAACCGAAGAGCCCCGGCACGAGGATGATCGCTTCGCCCATCTAAGATGCCCCCTTCCTCGGGTTCCCCCCTGCGCGCGCGGTACAGTGCTCACAGCCGCGCGACGGCCGCAATGGTGAGTGCTACGGCCCGACGTACTCTGCCCGCGGTCGGAGCAGGTAGCCGGCCTCGCGCTGCTCGATCGCGTGCGCCACCCATCCGGCGATCCGGCCGATCGCGAACAGCGTCGACCCGCCCCGACGGGGGATCCCGAGCGCGCGCCTCACCGCGACGAGTCCGAGATCCAGGTTCGGAGGCTCGCGCCGCCCACGCGCCATCGCCTCGCAGAGGGCCATGACCAGCGCTCGCTCCCGCCTTCCGCGAGCGTCGAGCGACGCGCCCTGCAACGCCTGGAGCATCGGCGGCACGCGTGGATCGCCGCCCGGGTACAGCCGGTGTCCGAAGCCGGGGATCGCGTCGCCTCGACCCGCCCGCGCGCAAATCACCTCGCGGGCGCGCTCGGGGACGCCGACTTCGTCGACCAGAGACTCTACCCGATCGCTCGCGGCGCCGTGGAGGGGACCGGTCAGCGCCGCCAGCGCCCCCGTCAAGCACGCATAGAGATCGGCCCCCGTGGACGCAACGACCCTCGCCGCGAACGTCGAAGCGTTCAGCTCGTGATCCGCGGCGAGGACCAGGGTGCGATCGATCACGCCCCGCGCGGCCCGCGGAGACAACCCGAACGCGACCGCGAGCGACGACGCGACGCTCGGCTGCCGCGCCGCGGCGACGGCCACGTCCTCGCCGCGGGCGCTCCCCACGGCCGCCGCAAGCACCCGCACGAGACGTCGCGCGCGCGCCCACTCCTCCTCCCTCGACGCAGCGAAGCGGTCCGGATCTCCGAGCGCCAGCCTTGGCACCGCGGCGAGCATCGCCTCGAGCGGCCCGGCCCCGCCGGCCAACGTGGCCCGCACCGACCGCAGCGCCGCCGCGACTCCGTCGACCGACCAGGTGAGCTTCTTCGCGCCGAGGGTGCCGGTCCAGAGCAGGTCGGCCACGGCCTCGAACGACACCCCGTCGGTCGCCAGCTGCACGGCCGCGAGGCCCCGATAGTCGGGCCCTGTCTCGCGGATCGCCGAGATCGCAGTCGATAGGACCGGCTCTCCCCAACGCAGCGCGCCCGCCGCTACGGGTCCGTGCCCCGCGCGCGCCTCGACGCGCGCCTTGAGCCGCTCGAGGTCCGCCCGCAGGTACACGCGGGCTGGGCCGCGCGGGCCGGCCGTGCTGCGCACGAGTCCACGACTCGTGTAGGCGTACAGCGTCTGGAGCTTCACGCCGAGGAGCCGCGCCGCCTCCTGCGCGCTCACGTGTTCCGTCGAGCCCTCCGATCGTTGATTGTCGAATCCACGTTGATCCATCGGATCCACGAACCTAAGCCTAGTGGGTGTGAATCGGAGATTCGCCACGCGCAAGAAACGCTACGTGGAAAGACGACAGGGTGTGTCATGCCGAGCTCGAAGGCTACGCTCGCGATCGGCCTCGAGGGGATCGCGGTCGCGGAGACGGTCCTCAGTCACGTCGACGGCGCGGCCGGGCGGCTGGTCGTCTCCGGTACGGACGTGGAGCACCTCGCGAGCACGGTCCCCTTCGAGGCGGTCGCCGCCCGCCTCTGGACCGCCCAGGACGTCGGGGGTGCCGTCCGCTCTCTCCCTCCGGTCGAGCCTGCGGACGGCCCCGTGGATCCCGACGCCGTTCGTTCCGAGCTCGGCGCCGCCCGGCGCGCCGCCCACGCGCTCCTTCGGACGCTGGGGGAGGCACTCGATGCCCCCGACGCAATGGAGGCTCTCCGCGCCTCGGTGGCCCACCTGAGCGAACCGCAAGGGCGCCCCGGATCGCCCGCCTGGGCGCGCAACGCACGCATCGCGGGCGCCGTCGCCGTCTTCGCGACGGCCTGGGCGCGGCGTCGTGGCGGCCTCCCCGCCGTCGCGCCCGACCCGTCCCTTGGACACGCCGCGGACTACCTGAGGATGCTGCGGGGCGGCCCGGCGGGCCCCGAAGAGGCCAACGCCCTCGACGCGTACTTCGTCACAGTGGTCGATCACGGGCTCAGCGCGTCGACGTTCGCCGCTCGCGTCGTCACCTCCACCGGCTCGGACGTCGTCTCGGCCGTCACGGCCGCCATCGGCGCGCTCAAAGGACCGCTGCACGGCGGCGCGCCGGGCCCCGTGCTCGACATGCTGGACGCGATTGGGGTTCCCGATCGGGCGCGCGCGTGGCTCTCGTCCGAGCTGGCCGCCGGCCGACGCATCATGGGAATGGGACACCGGGTGTATCGCGTGCGCGATCCGCGCGCGGCCGTGCTCGAGGTGGCGCTGCGCCGTCTTACCGAGGCCGTCGGCCTGCGTGGATCGTCCGACGCCGAGAGGACGTCGGGACGTCTCGCCCTGGCGCGCGCCGTCGAGCGAGAGGCGACCGCCCTGCTCGGCGAACGTCACGCCGACCGCGCGCTCCGGGCCAACGTCGAGTTTTACACGGCGGTCCTCCTCGAGGCGCTCGGCATCCCGCGCGAGCTCTTCAGCGCGACCTTCACGGCTGCGCGCGTCGTCGGGTGGACCGCCCACGTCGACGAAGAGCGCCGCAAAGGCCGGCTCATACGCCCCACCTCGGTCTACGTGGGACCGATGCCGACCCCTTAATCCATCCGGTCGCGTGAGCCGTTCCCGGGGCATGCGCTGCAACAACTGCGGCGGGGAAGCGTTTTCCCGCTCGGAGTACAAGGGACCGGACCTCCACGCCCCCGCGCTCGAGTGCGCGTCGTGCCACGTCCTGCTCCTCGACCCGGCAGCGGCCGAATCGGCGGAAGAGCATGACTCGGTCCGGATGGCCATCGCAGCGCGCAACGACGTCGCTTCGGGTGAGATCGGCGGCGCGCACCAAGGCGAGCCCCCGACGCAGCCGCGCGGGGGTCGCTGGACGTTCGCCACGTCGCGGTGATCGGGCCGGCGTGCCACCTTGGGTCACACCGCGATCCTGAGGTCGCGTTCGTCCGCATGCTCGACCGAAGGGAGAGAACGGACGCAACGCCCAACGCGTCCGCATGCTCGACCGAAGGGAGAGAACGGACCGGGCGCGGGGGCGGCCGTGCCTCCTGGCACAGCGCGCCGCACGCGCCGCAAAATTGCATGGTCGCGTCGCACCATGCCGGTGGCGGAGCGCGACCCCTTCGGAGTAGAGAAACGCGATGTTGCCTTCGAAACGGGTCGCGCGGTGCTGAACGACGCATCGCCCGCGTCGGAGCCGGCCCCCACGACCGCTACGCGCACGAGCCCCCGGCCCCTTGCCGTGGGCGCCGCTTGGGCCGCCTGGCGCGACACGGCACAATTTCTGGCGTCGCCCGTCGGGGTTCTCCTGATCTGCATGCTCTGCCTGGGCGTGTACCTGCGGTTCCATGCGCTCGGCTACCCGCCGAACTTCCAGTTCGACGAGCACCACTTCGTCGAAAACGCGAGAAACTACATCCATCACCAGACCGACCAGAACGACCACCCGCCGCTCGGAAAGCTCATCATGGCGTTCTTCATGGAGCGCCTCGGCGATGGTCCGGTGGGGTGGCGGGCGGCCGCCCTCACGTCCGGGCTGCTCACGATCGTGCTCGGCGCCGTCGCGGCGGCGCGGCTGTTCGGGCGACGCGAGGCCGGGTGGTTTGCGGCCGCCCTCTTCGCGGCCGACGGCTTCCTCATCAGCTATTCGCGCGCGGCCCTTCTCGACGGCTTCCTCGCCACGAGCTCGGTCGCCATCCTCGTCGCGTGCTCGTTGCCGATGGGTGCGACCGCGGCGCTCCTCGCCGGGGTGGTGACGGGTCTGGCGATGGGGATCAAGTTCAGCGGCGTCGGCCTCTTCCTGCCCTCGCTGCTCGCCGTGGCCCTGTCGCCGCGCACCCTTCGCAGCAGGGTCTTCCTCGGGGCCGTCGTGATCGTCGTCGGTTTCGCGGTCTATGTCGCGTCGTACGCGTACGGGCTCTCCATCGCGGGCCATCCGGCCGGCCTCCCCGCGGTCGCCGCCGACACCAGCCGGCTCCTCGTCCACCACGCGGACCTCACCGAGATGAAGAACCCCGCCACGTCGGGGTGGATCACCTGGGTCCTGCCGAAGCGCCCCATCGTGCTCAGCTACAACGTGCAGGCGGGCAAGGCGCGCGTCGTGACCTCGCTCGGCAACCTCGCCATCTGGTGGGCGGCGATGGCGGTCCTCTTCTCGGTCGGCGCGGTGCTCCTCTGGCGGGGAGTGCGATGGGCGCTCGACCGCTCGGCGGCCGTCTCGTCGGCGTCGGTCGCCCCGGCGGACTTCGTCGTCGAGAACGGACGGTCGGTCTTGCTCGTGCTCGCCGTCGCCACGGGCTACCTCGCGCCGTGGGTGCTCACGCACCGGGACTCGTACATCTATCACTTCCTCCCGAGTTACACGGCGCTCGTGCTCCTTCTCTCCGGATACGTCGCCTGGGCGAGGCCGAGGCGTCCCCTGTCCGTCCTCGTCTTCGCGGCCGTCGTCCTCGTGGTCGCCGGAATCTACGCGCCAATCTGGTCGGCCATCCCCGTTTCGCCGCGGGCGCTGCAGGCGCGCCTGTTCCTGGAGAGCTGGAGGTGACGCTGCGGGAGCCGATCGCATGGCTCGTGACGGCGGCCGCGGTGAGCGCGGCGGCGCTGGCGTTTTGGGGAGCGCGCGGCGGCACGGCGTCGGCGGGCAGCCGTGCGTCGTTCGACGTGACGGTCGTCGCCTCGGACGCGCAGAGCCTGGACTGCTCCTCGTCCGCCGACTTCGGCGGGATCCGCTGCGCGTTCGGCGCGGACGGCGTGCCGCGGAAGGTCGACCTCCCGCTGCGGCCCTATGTGACCTTCTACCGCGAGGTGGTGCTCCTCTCGGGCCTCTTCGAGGAGCAGCACGTGGCCGCGTGGCTCAGGGAGGCCATGCGCACGGCCGATCCGGAGCGCGTGTCCCTCCGTTGCTCCGGCGAGGTCCTCGGCCGCGCCCCCACGGTCGGGGTTCGATGGCGCCCGGGCAGCGCGTTCGACCCCCTCGCCGACGTGCTCGCGGGGAGCGTCCGCGAGTGCCGTTTCGAGAAGTGAGAGGTGAGCTCGGACCGGAGGCCGAAGCCTGATGGTCGATCTCCCGGCGTGCTACCCTCGGTGCCTCGGCAGTGAGGGGGCGCAACCGGGGATGGATCGCGTCGCAGACGTACAGCGCCGACTCGCAGTCGCGGAGGAGATCACCCACATCGGAAGCTGGGAGTGGGACCTCGCAACCGGCGACATCACCTGGTCCGACGAGCTTTTCCGCATCTATGGCATGCCGCCGCGGTCGCGCGACATCTCGGTCGATTTCTTCCTCTCGCGCGTCCACCCCGACGACCGCGATCGGTTGCGCGGCGAGGTCGCGGCGGCCATCGAGCGGGGGGGGCGTTTTCAGTGGATCGAGCACATCGTGCGGCCGGACGGAACGGTCCGCACGCTCGACACGGTGGGCGAAACCCGGTCGGACGACGGAGGTCGAGTCGCGGGGCTCATCGGCACCTGCCGCGACGTCACCGACGACCTCGAGCGGGCCGACCAGGTTCGCCTTCACGAGGATATCGTCCAGCACGTCCAGATCGGCCTGACCGTCTGGTCCGGCGCCAAGGGCG
>DATGJA010000715.1:0-9564 GCA_035295445.1 Polyangiaceae bacterium
AGACCATTCGGGTCCTTCGCGCTGGCCTGGCGCACGACGTCACCCATGAGCAGGGGCCGCGCCAGGTTCACCATCGCGACGAGCAGCAGGGTCGCGAGCGAGATGGACAAGAACCTCGCGTGGGGGCGCACGTAAGGCCAGAGCCGCCGCAGAAGGCGCGCGTCGTATGCCTTGCCGATGGCCCCCTCTTCGTGGAAGGAGCGCAGCGCCTTCTCGGCGCGCGACCGGCCCGTCGAGCCCGCCTGCGTAGCGGCGGCGTTCACGACGCCGCCGCCTCGCCCACGGCGATCTTGGCATCCATCGAGGGCGCCTCCATCTCCTCGAGCTCGCGCTCCATCTGTTGCTCCTCCGCGAACGCGGCGTAGATGCCGCCAGCTCGAACGAGCTCCGCGTGCGTGCCCTGCTCGATGATGCGACCCTCGTCCAGGACGACGATGCGGTCGCAGCGCGACGCTGCGGCGACACGGTGGGTGATGAGGAGAACGGTCCGGCGCGCCGCCTGGCGGTCGATGGCGTCGAGGATCGCGGATTCGGTCTTCGCGTCGACCGCCGAGAGTGGATCGTCCAGGATGAGAATCTTCGGTTCCCAGATGAGCGCGCGGGCCAGGCCGATCCGCTGCTTCTGACCGCCGGAGAGCTGCACGCCCCGCTCGCCTACGACCGTGTCGAAGCCCTCCGGCAGCGAGAGCGCCTCCTCCAGCACCTGGGCCTCCCGCGCCGAGTTGCGGATCTGGTCCTGCGCATCGGGTGTGTCCGCCTCGTCGATCGCGAAGGCGATGTTGCGCGCGACCGTGGTCGAGAACAAGAAGGCGTCCTGCTGCGCATAGCCTATGGAGGAGCGGACCGAGGCGAGCGGAAGCTCGCACACGTCGACGCCGTCGATGCGCACGGTGCGCGCCGGGGTGGGCAGCAGGCGAGCCAGGAGCATCGCGAGCGTCGTCTTGCCGGACCCCGTCCGCCCCACGATGGCCAGCGATTCGCCCGGCGCGATCTTGAGGCTCACGTCGTCCAGAACCTTGCGCGGACCGTAGGCGAACGAAAGATGGTCGACGCAGAGCGACCCGCCGACATGCTTGGGCGGCCGTCGTGGGCCGTCGACCACTTCGGGCTCGGCGTCGAGGACGTCGCGGAGGCGGGCGAACCCCACGCGCCCGCGCTGGACGACGCTGATCGCAAAGCCGGCGGCGATCATGGGCCACGTCATCCGCGCGAACGCGCTCCAGAACGCGAAGAAGCTCCCTTGGGAGATCCCGCCGCCGGCCGCGCCTCGAAGGAGGAGCGCCCCGCCGTACCAAAAGAAGACGAGCGTCCCGAGGGCCGCAACGGCGCCGATGACGGGGCCGAACGACCCGCGCAGCCGCGCGAGCGCGAGGCTCGCCTGCAGGTACTCGCGATTCGCGGCTTCGAAGCGGGCACGCTCGCGGTCCTCAAGCGCGAAGCTTCGGACCACGCGGACGCCGGCGAGGTTGGCCTGAAGGACATCGCTCATTCGGCCGAGGGCAGCCTGGTTGTCGCGCATGCGCGTGTACATGCCGCGGCCGAGCTGCCGCGAGACGACCATCACGAGCGGCAGGTTGAGCAGGCACGCGATCGTCAAATTGACGCTGACCGTGAGCATGACCCGCAGCGCGCTTGGGAAGACGAAGACGAGGTTGATGACGTTCAGCAGCCCGAACCCGAAGAACATGCGGACCTGTTGTAGGTCACTCGTCGACCGGCTCATGATCTCGCCGGTGGGCATCTTGCGGTAGAACGCCGCCCCGAGGACATGGAGCTTGCGCAGGAGCTCGGACCGAAGCTCGTACTCTGCGTCGCGCCCGGCGTTGAAGAGGTACCAGCGGCTGCCTACGCGCGCGCCGAACGCGACGACCGCGAGGCCCAGCATGAAGGCCGCCGGCCTCCACGCGCCGGCGGGGCTTGGACCGAACAGCTTGTCGATCGCGTCGCGCTGGAGGAAGTCGATTCGCATCATCGCGTACTGGAACGCGCCGAGCATCACCGTGCCGAGGAGGTACTGCGGCGTATGGCGCCGGAACTGGCCGCTCATCGTCGTCGGGTAGCGTCGTTCGGATTCGGCTACGGGACTCACCTCTGACTCCGCATCTCCCTGCACTATCGATGCCCGAGGTGGGCGGTCCGTTGTCGTCACGAGCGGACTGGCCGGGCTGGGAGGGGCTTTCGGTACGACGTCGAGAGGAGAGGCCGCCGACGGCTCGACGCGCTGACCGCCAGGTCGGCCACCCGCATGTGTACGGCGAGGAGGCCCAGCATGACGCGCGCACCCCCCTTGCCGTCGAGCTCCTGCACCACCCCCACTTTGCCTGAAAACGGCCCGTCGAGGACGCAAACGCGAACGCCCCGGTCGATGCGCGCGGGGTCATCGCCGGGGCCGGAGCGGTCGGGCAAGGCGTCCGGGGAGGCGGTCTTTGGTCGCGCGGCCCCCGCCGAGAAGGCGTGCGAACGGATTAGGAGGGGCCCGCGTGTCGGGACCCCCGCGTGGACCTCGTCGGCGGGTGGAGCGGGGCCTTCCTCGCGGCTCGACCCGGAGCCTCTCCGCCGATCCGGCCTATCCTGCCCCTCTTCCGCTCGGCGTCGACCTCGACGGCGAGCGCGCGCGGGCGAGAGCGCGGCCCTCGGCACCCCGGAGAGGATCATGAGAACGTCCATCAGGGCGACGATCGCGCCGTCGAGCTCCTCGTCGAGGAGGGCGGCGTGTCGGATCGCGATCTCCCGCGGGATGGACCACTCGATCCGAAGGGCGCGCCTCGCCTTGCCCGCGCGGTCGACGAGGCGCGCCAGCGCGTCCGCCCGGACACGGGGGGCGATGGTCCGGCCCTCGTGCCCTTCGACGCCCACAAAGAACTGCTCCGGCAGGGCGCGGACGGCGGCCGTCAGGTCGGCGGCGCGGAGCGGATCGGCGGCACGCGACCGGACGCTCGGAGCGAGCCCCGGCGGGACCTCGAGACAGACGCGCACGCCGCCGGGGTCGACGCGCAAGACGACGGCCACCCTTGCCTCCGATTCAGGGGCCGGCGATTCGGCAGCGCGCCCCTCGTCGCAGATTTTCGACGCGGGCGGCACCGTCAGGATCGCGCACTTCATGCCGACGTCGTCGGGCACCCTGGCGATCGACCGCACACCGACGTCGCGAAGCCGCTCGACCATCGCCCGCGACCACTTGACCATGCGGCGGTGGAGCCTGGCGCCACCGACGTCGCCCGCGTCCGCCTCGAAGTCGGCCTCGGCGAGGCGTAGCGTCCTGCCCTTGGGGCGTGGCCGAACTCCGGTGGATTTGCTTGCAGATGGATGCGCGCGAAACATTCTTCCGTGCGGCGCGTAGCGGTGGTGTCCCGAGTGCGTAATCCGGTGGGGTGCTCGAGGGGAGCAAAGGTCGCTCCCCTCGACAGGACTGACGTTCTCGCGTCTGCGCCGGCTTTGTCAAATCGGGAGGGGCGAGATACCGACCGAAGCCTACACGTGCTAGGCATCGGGATCCTGCAGGTTCCGTGAGCATCGGTGAGGATCGCCTTGCCCCGAACGACCAAGCCGCGCGAAGCCACGAAACCCAAGCGTCGGTCCGCCAAGACGCCGCGCCACGAGGCGAAGGCGGCCGGAGGCGACACGGCGGAGTCTACGGCCACCGTGGCCGGCGAAACCGGCGGCCAAGCGGCGACATCGGAGTCGAGCGGAGAGGAGGTCGCGCCGCCCGTGGTGACGACCGACGAGAGCCCAGCCCGCGACGAAGATGCTCACGAGGACGAGGTGAGCGAGGAGCTCGAGGCCGACGCCGAGGCCGTGGGCCATGAGGAGGACACGACCGGCTCCGCGCCGGAGTCGCTTCCGGCCGAATCGTCGATCGAGCGATTCGATCCCCTCTCGGTGTATCTGCGGGAGGTGCAACGTCACCCCCTGCTCGCGCCCGAGGAGACTCAGGCGCTGGCCCAGCGCTTCGTCGCGACGCAAGACTCCGCGACGGCCGCACGCCTCGTGACCGCGAACCTTCGGCTCGTCGTGAAGATCGCGTACGAGTACCGCCGCGCCTACAAGAACATCATGGACCTCATCCAGGAGGGGAACATCGGCCTGATGCAGGCGGTCAAGCGGTATGACCCCTATCGGGGCGTGAAGCTCTCTTCGTACGCGGCGTGGTGGATTCGCGCCTATATCCTTCGGTTCATTCTCAACAACTGGCGCCTGGTGAAGCTCGGGACCACGCAGGCGCAGCGAAAGCTCTTCTTCAACCTGCGAAAGAAGCGCGCCGAGCTCCAGGCGCTCGGGGTCGATCCCACGAACGCCGAGATCGCGAAGCAGCTCAACGTGCCCGAGAGCGACGTGGCCGAGATGGACGTGCGCCTTCAGGCGAGCGAGAAGTCGCTGGACGCTCCCATCGGCGACGGGGAAGGACGGGCGACCGCGAAGGTCGACGCGATGCCCAGCGCGGGCGAGGGGCCCGAGGCCCTCATGGCCGACAGCGAGCTGCAAGGGCTCCTCAAGGAGAAGCTCGCCTCGTTCCGCAAGACGCTGCAAGGCAAGGACAAGGACCTCGCGATCTTCGACGAGCGACTCGTGGCCGACGAACCCCTCACCTTGCAAGAGCTTGGAGATCGATTCGGGATCTCGCGCGAGCGCGTCCGCCAGCTCGAGCAGCGACTGACGGGCAAGCTGCGCGACTACCTGCGTGACGAGATGGGAGACGCGGTCGAGGTCTGGTGAGCGCGGCAACGGGCACGCTCTTCGTCGTGGCGACGCCGATCGGCAACCTCGGCGACGCGACCGCGCGCTCCATCGAAACGCTCCGCGAGTGCGACGTCATCCTCGCGGAGGACACCCGACGGACGCGCCAGCTCTTGTCCCACTTCGCCATCGCCGGCAAGCGCGTCGAGCGCTTCGACGCCCACGCGTCGACGCACGACATTCAGCGCGCCACCGAGAGGTTGCTGGCCGGAGAGCGCGTCGCGCTCGTGACCGACGCGGGCACTCCCTCCGTGAGCGACCCGGGCGAGGCTCTCGTGCGTGCGGCCATCGCGGCGGGAGCCGCCGTCGTGCCGATCCCAGGCGCGAGCGCAGTCCTGGCGGCCCTCGTCGCGAGCGGCCTGGGGGGCGAGGGCTTCCGGTTCATCGGCTTCTTGCCTCGCCAAGGGGCTGCGCGGCGGGATGCGATCGCGCTCGTAGCCGCGACGGCGGAGCCGGTGGTGCTGTTCGAGTCACCCGCGCGCGTCGCAGCGACGCTGGAGGACCTCGCGGCGACGACGCCCAATCGCGCGGTGTGTGTCGCGCGCGAGCTCACGAAGGCCCACGAAGAGTTCGTCCGCGGAAGTTGCGAGGAACTGGCCCGCCTTGGTCGCGAATGGATCGGCGAGGTGGTCGTCGTGCTGGGCACGCACAACCCGAGCGACCGCGAAGCAGCAGTCGGAGACGACGCGCTCGACTCGCGCATCGACGAGGCGATCGCACGAGGCGAGCACGCCAAGGCGGCCGCCGCTCGGCTCGCCGCGTGGAGCGGTCGGAAGCGGCGCGACGTTTACGAGAGGCTATTGACGAGAAAGAATCGATAAGAGGCGCCCAAGCGAGCCCCGCATCGGCAAGCTGTCTCGTCGTAGAAGACTGCGCGTATTGGATAGTGTGTTCGTGATTGACAAAGCGATCACCTCGCCCACGGCACCCGTCCGCGTTCCTTCGTCGTAAGCCCGCTGTAACGCCTCGTAACCAGCCGTCATCTCCCTTTGCGCGCCGCACCAACGACGCTCAAAAAAAAGCGCCTTCGGGCGACGGCTCTCTCTCTGCCCAAAGTCGGATCCGAGCACGCGGCAAAGGCGGCGGGGGAGCGTCGGGGAAAAGACTCTCCGACTAAGACTTGTCTCGTGCGGGTCACGAGTGCATATACGTTTTCCTTCTTGTTGAACGCGACGCTAGGGTTCGGGGCATTGTCGTTCGACGGTACGTTGCACCCATCGCGGGCGAGAGGTACACGATGCCGAGCGACAAGGGGAGTGACTAGTTCGTCGTCGAGGGCGCAAAGGCGCGCCCGAGGGAAACGCCAAAACCGAGTCTGGAGAGTCGTCATGGTCGCTAAGCAGCTTTCGATCCTTGCGGGTGTGCTTCTGGCGGGTTGCGGTGGGCGCACCGTTCTCGACGATGCGACGGGCGACTTCCTCTCGACCGACGGCGGCGGGGGCGGCGCGACGGGGGACTCGCCGGGCGAGCCAACCGACGGATCACCCACGCTCATCAAGGACGCCGGCGCCGCGTGCGGAACGTCGACGTGCGATCCCTCCCAGACCTGCTGCGTCACGGTAGGGGGCGGCACCGGTGGATTCGCTGGCGTCGGGGCCGGGGGCGCCGCGGGCTTCGCGGGCGCGGGAGGCACGGCCGGGTTTGCCGGGGGCGCGCCGGGCGCGGGAGGCACGACCGGAGCCGGCAGCTCCTCGTGCATTCCGAAGGGAAGCACGTGCAACGGCTTCATGCTCGGGTGCACCAGCACGGCGAGCTGCCTCGAGGGCGACATCTGCTGCTTCACGTTCAGCGGGGGTGGCGCGGCCGGGGCGGCTGGCGGTGTCGTTGGGGGCGCGGGCGGGCTCGCGGGGGCCGCGGGGTTCGCCGGCGCGGCCGGAGGCGCGGGCGGCGGGGGCCTCAGCGGCAGCTCGACGTGTCAGGCCAAGTGCTCGACGGGCGAGTACCAGCTCTGCACGAAGAGCAGCGAGTGCCCGCAAGGGCAGACGTGCACGATGTCCCCGTTCGGTGGGGGAAGCTATTGCGCCGGAGGGGGCGGAGGCGTTCCGGGGGGCGCGGGCGGGACCCCAGGGACCGCGGGGGGCCAGGGCGCGACCGGCGCGGGAACCGCTGGGTTCCCCGGGTTCGGAGGCATACCTGGCGGTGCGCGAGACGGCGGAGGCGGCGGCTTTCCTGGCTTCGCCGGTGGGAATGCGGGCTTCCCCGGCGGGAACGCAGGATTCCCGGGCGGGAACGCGGGGTTCCCGGGCGGCGGCGCGCGCGATGGCGGCGCGGGCGGGTTGTTCGGAGGCGGCTTCTTCGGAGGGGGCGTTCCGGGTGGCGCGGCGGGAGCCGCAGGCTTCTTTGGGGGCAACGCCGGCGGGATCTTCGGCGGCGGCAACGCCGGCGGCATCTTCGGCGGCGGCAACGCCGGCGGGATCTTCGGCGGCGCGGGAGGATTCTTCGGGGGTGCTGGCGGCGCCGGGGCCGGCGCGGCCGGGGGGCTCTTCGGCGGCGCGGGCGCCGCGGGGGCTGGCCGTGCAGGAGCACCCGGCGGTATCTTCGGCGGCGGCGCAGGCGCAGCCGGGGGCCGCGCGGGCGGCGCAGGCGGGGCGGGAATTCCGGGAGGGGCCGGAGGAGCGGCGGGCCGAGCTGGCGGTGCAGGGCGCGCCGGCGGCGCAGGCGGAGCTGGAGCTGCGGGCGGCGCGGGTGGCATGGCCGGCGCGGCCGGCGGGACCATGGGCGGCGCGAGCAGCGGAACGGGCGGTTAGCTCAAGCTCGTAGGGCACGCTCCTTTGCGATAGGACCTCGGGCTTCTCGCTCGGACGCGCGGGCCCTTGCGGAGGGCGCAGTCATCTTAAGCGGGAGCGAAGGACCCCATGTTCCCCCGTTTCCGGACGACGAGAACGATCTCACGTTCTCCGCAGAAGCTCGCAGGGGCCGAGTGCAAGTCGCGTATGGGGTCCTTCGCTCCCGCTCAGGATGACGAGGGGATACCCTAGGCTAGAGCGCCGTACCCAGGGCGGCGTCGATCTCGGCCGGGTTGAAGCCGACCATGACCTTGCCCCTCACGTCGATGACCGGGATCGAGCCTCCGTGCAGGCCGTTTCTCGCCAGCTTCTGCTGCATTTCACGCGCGGCGGACGCGTCGGCTTCCACGTCCTTTTCGACGTAGGGGATCCCCTTGCGCCGGAGGTAGCGCGCCGCGTCGTGGCAGGCGCTGCACCAAGACGCGCCGTAGATGACGACCGTGCCCTGCACCGCTGGATCGGTCGGTGCGCGCGACGAGGCGGGCGCCCCGCTCGCGTTCGGCCCCGCGCTCGCCATCGTCGGTCCCTTGGCTTCACGGCGCGCCACGGCGATGGACTCGAACGACGTCCGCGTCATGCTGCGAACAGGGAACGTGCCGTCGGGGCGTGCCTCTCGCAGGTCGACGACGACGACCACGTCGCCCCGCTCGGCTTCCTCCTTCGACGGATCGACCACCCTCACCGTGTCGCGCCCCGTGAGCGGCACGTCGGCCACGCGTGTCTCGACGTGAAAGTCGCCCTTGTCGTCGATCCACGTCAGAAGAAGCCCGTCCGTGTCCTGGCGGACGACGACGCTCGGCTGCGGCGCCTCGTGCGACGTCGACGCATGGCTCCTCTTGCAGGCGGGACCTGCCGCGAGCAAGGCGAGGACCCCCCAAAGGACCATTCGCACGGCCGCACGCTCGAGCGAAGCGAGAGTTCGGACGACACACCCAAACGCGACCGCCCAGGACGCTCTCACTTGACCTCCTCCGACAGACGCGCCCACTCGATGAGCATCGCGTCCACTCGCTTGACCAGGGTTTGCTCGTCGTGGGCCATCCTCGCCAGCTTCTCCCAATCTTGCCCGGGGTCCCCCTTTAGCTTGCCACGCAGGGCGTCGAGGTCCTTCTCGCCCGTCGCGATCGCCCCCTCAAGCTCTTCGATGCGCTTCCTCTTCCTCTCGAGAGCGCGCGCGACTTGGCGCTGCTCCTCGAATTTCTGCTTTCCTTCGGCGTCGCCGGGCGGTCCCTTGGACTTGACGGCCTTCGGCTCCGGTCGGCGGGCGTCGGTCTCCCGGCTCTCTTTTCCTTGGGGCCGGCGCCCGACGGCCCGGTCCTTCTCGTAGTCGAGGAATCCGCTCTGGTACACCGCAGCGCGCCCGTCACCGAGGCTGACGATCCGCGTCGTCACGGTCTCGAGGAAGCGCCGGTCGTGCGAAACGAGGAGGACCGTGCCCTCGAAGCCCACGAGCGCCTCCTCGAGGATCTCGGCGGCGGGAATGTCCAGGTGATTGGTGGGCTCATCCAGGAGGAGCAGGTTGCGCGGCTCGAGGAGCAGCTTCGCCAGAGCCAGCCGCGACCGCTCGCCTCCCGAGAAGCCGCTCACGACCCGCAGCGGGTCGTCGCCCCAGAACCGGAAGCGCGAAAGGTACTGCCGCGCCGCCTCGACCGTGAAGTCTCCCCGCACCTGCCGCACGTTCTCGACTGCGGTGAGCTTCGGGTCAACGTCCCCCAGGTGCTGGTCGAAGTAGCCCTCTTGCAAGTTGGTGCCCCGGCGGATCGACCCGGCGTCTGCAGGCTCGCCGCGGCCCGCCAAGAGCTTGAGGAGCGTGCTCTTTCCGCCCCCGTTCGGGCCGACGATGCCGATTCGCTCGCCTCGACGCACGAGCAAGTCGAACTCGGAGAAGAGGACGCGTCCGCCTCGCTCCGCTCCCAGGCCTTTTGCGTCGAGCACGATGTCGCCTGTCCGTGCGGCCGGGACGAAGCGGAACGCCACACGCTCGGCGGATGCCCAGACGTCCTCGGGACGCTCCAGCCGGTCGAGCTTCTCGAGCATCTTGCGG
>DATGJA010000716.1:0-2182 GCA_035295445.1 Polyangiaceae bacterium
CCCTCGGACAAAGCTTGAGGCGTTTGCCTCGTTCCCCCCGCCTTCTTCCCGGTTCGTCTTCGCTTCGACCGGGGCGAGAGCGCGCCGACGGGGGGTGGCGGGCCACCGCCGCCACTACTCCAAGGCACATTGTGAGCTTGGAGGCGGCCGATTGTCCACCTGCCGATCGTGCGATGATCCGCCGATGGGGGCGGCGAACGGGGGGATGCGCCGGCAGGAGGGCGCCGAAAAGGTGACCGGGGCGACCCGTTTCACGGCCGATCTCGAGCTCGTTGGCCTCCTCAACGTCCAGCTCGTGCTATCGCCTTTTGCGAGCGCTCGCGTGGGCCGGGTCGACGTTTCGTCGGCGCGCCGGATGCCGGGGGTGGTCGACGTCGTCACGGGCGCGGACCTGCCGGACACCGGGGCCGCCGGCCCCGACCGGCCGCTCGTCGTGGACCGGGTTTTCTACGCGGGCCAGCCGGTCGTCGCCGTCATCGCCGAGACCGAGGCGCAGGCCATCGACGCGGCCGCCGCTGTGCAGGTGGACTACGAGGAGCTGCGCGGCGCGTTCGAGCCCGAAGGCGCCATGCACGACGATGCGCCGCTCGTGCTGGAGCAGGACGAGGAGGCGGACGAGGGGAACGCCTCGATCCACGGCGCCGCGACCGGCAACGAGGCCGAGCCCGAAGACCATCCTCGCAACGTCAGCGACGTCGCGACGCTCGTCCACGGCGACGCCGCCGCGGCGCTGAAGGCCTCGGACGTCGTCGTCAAGGCGACCTACCGGATCGCGGGTGCGCATCACTCGTTCATGGAGCCTCATGTATCGGTGGTCAGGCCCGAGCCAGATGGGGGCGTCACGATCTGGTCGCCGACGCAGGGGCCGTTCCTGGTCCGCGGTGACATCACGAAGCTGCTCGGTCTGCCGACCCACAAGGTGCGCGTCGTCCCGATGCCGGTGGGCGGCGGCTTCGGCGGCAAGGTCGAGCTGCTGGAGCCCCTGCTCGCGCTTCTCGCCGTCCGCGTCAAGCGCCCGGTGCGGCTCTCCCTCACGCGCTCGCAGGAGTTCCTCGTCGGCCGGCCGGCACCCGCGGCGAGCTTCGAGATCGAGCTCGGGGCCGGGCGCGACGGCACGCTCACGGCTCTCCGCTCGCGCTTTCACTACGACAACGGCGCCGGCGCGGGCTGGCATGCGGGGCTGACGGCGAGCTTCCTTGCCGGCACGTACCGCCTGCCGGCCTACGACATCCGCGGCTTCGAGGTCTCTACCAACAAGACCCCGGTCGACGCCTACCGCGCGCCCGGCGCGACGCAGGCTTATTTCGCGCTCGAGTCCGCCATGGACGAGCTCGCGGAGAAGCTCGGCGCCGACCCTCTCGAGCTGCGCCTGCGCAACGTCTCGCGCGAGGGCGACCCGATGGCGGGACAGGGCTCGTGGCCCCTGATCGCGAGCGTCGAGGTCCTGGAGGAAGCGCGCCGCAGCCCGGTGTACACGTCGCCGCTCGGCCCGGGCGAGGCCGTCGGAGTGGCGCTCGGCTCCTGGGGCGGCGCCCGCTCGCCCGCGGCGGCCGGTTGCCGCGTCGATCCGGACGGGACGGTCTCGGTGATGGTCGGCTCGCCGGACATCAGCGGCACCGCCACCGGGCTTGCGATCATCGCCGCCCAGGCCTTCGGCGTGCCACCGGAACGCGTGCGCGTGGAGGTCGCGGACACGATGGCCGCGCCCCAGGGTCCCTCCTCCAGCGGAAGCCAGGTCACGTACAGCGTCGGCGGCGCGGTGTTCGAAGCGGCGAAGGAGGCGCGCCGGCAGCTGCTCGAGATCGCGACCGAAGAGCTGGAGGCGGCGTCAGAGGACCTCGACATCGTCGACGGCCGCGTCGCGGTCAAGGGCGCGCCCGGCCGCTCGGTCGAGATCACCGAGCTGGTGCGGCTCAGCACCGATTTCATGGGGCGCTACCGCCCTGTCAACGCGACCGGCCGCTCCGCTGTCGGCGAGGCCTCGCCGATGTTCACGGTGCACATAGCCCGGGTCCGGGTCGACCCGGAAACCGGCGCCTACAGCCTCACCGGCTACGCCGCGATCCAGGACGTGGGGCACGCGATCAACCGGCCGGAGATCGAAGGCCAGATCCACGGCGGCGCGACGCAGGCGATCGGCCGCGCGCTCGGCGAAGAGCTCGTCTACGACGAGGGCGGCCAG
>DATGJA010000717.1:0-6242 GCA_035295445.1 Polyangiaceae bacterium
GAAGGTCCGGAGCGTCGTTCGCTGAGGGCGATCAGTGGACCTCGAGGTCCGCCATGGTCACTGCGTGATCGCGAGCGCGACCTGCATGTCGCCCGAGGCGGAGAGCATGAAGGTCGCCGTGGACGTCACGTCCGACGTGCAGATCGACTGCGGGCCCATCGAGAATGCCGGAGGCGCCGACCCGCCCCGACCGCGCAGGAGATCATCGGCCCGCTTCCCGAGCAGCTCATAGGCAGGGCCTTGAACGCAACGACCGTCGCCACGTAAGTCCCCGCGGGGACCGGCGCCGCCGAGGCCACGAGGGCGCTGCCCGGGGGCGTGTTCGGCCAGCCTTGCGCGGCACAGTCCACCGTCTCGGCGCAGGTCGAAATGCTGCGGGCGTCCCACGTCAAGGTGAAGCTCGCGCCGGGGGAAAGGCGCTCGACGGAGGACGGGCCCGCGGGGCCCGGGCTGGGGCACTCGCAGGGACACTGAGTCGTCAGCTGCAATGGGAGCGGCGAGCCGCCCGGCGAAGCGATGCGGAAGGCGTCGCACTCCCAGCCACGGTCGACGAGGAAGCGATCCGTGGTCGTCTGGTTGGTCACGACGAGCCTCACCGTCTGGCGCGACGGCTCTTGTGTGCCTTGCTCGCAGGTCGAGCTCGCGCTGTCGGAAGGAACGAAGGAGTCGCCGCCGTCCCAGGCGGAATCGGCGAAAACGGTCTCCGCGACGGCGTCCGTCACGTCTTCGGCGAAGATCAATGCGCCGTCCGCCACGCTGTCGGCGCCGGCGTCTTGCACAGCCGCATCGGAGCTCTGGGGAGCGTCCGCAATGCCGACGCCGGCGGCTGGCGGCGAGGTCGCGTCGGGGCCGCGGGGAAGCCACGTCCGCGCCGGAGCCGCACGCCTCCGACGCGACCAGCGCCACCAAGAGGGACACCGGCGCGAACGAGCGTACCCGCACGCAGCACGTGTACGCACGGCACGTGCCGGCCGGCCCCCCAGGGAACCAGGTGCCGCAACCCAACGATCCTTCGCGGGATGGCGACCGGACCGAGCGCTCCGAGCGAGGGCGCTCCGCGACAGGGCCGTCGCGGCTCGGCACGGTCCGGCTCGCGGGCTCAGCGCCCGCACGAGAACGTGTCGGTCGCCTGCCATCCCTGCGATGAGCACCTCCACTCGGTGCCATGGCCGCTTGCCCCGCATGCAAAGCACTGCCCGATGATGCTCAGGTTCGTTGGGTGACTGGGGTCGGTCGTCGTGTCGACGGTGCCGACGACGTCGCAAGGCGAGCCCCCCGCCTGCACGTTCGTGGGGCACGCCGGCAAGATCTGCGAAGCGTCGGTCGACGAGCTCGTGCAGGACCACGCGGGCTGTCCGCCCACGGCCGGAAACGGCGAGGTCTGGCACACACCGGCGACGGCAGAGGACTGCTGTCCGCCGCAGGCGACCATCGAGCAGGCAAAAAGGATGAACGCAAGCCGCGAAGTCATTGGTCGATCCTACTTTCCTTCCGCGGCGCGCTCACGATAGTTCCAATTCAAGGTCGGGGGCTTCGTCTCGGCCCCGACGGCGAGCTCGCGGCGGGTCGCGCGCAGAGGTCCGCGTTCGAGTCGCGTCCCGGGTGCGCTCGTTCGGATCCCTGCTTCTTGCCTACCGGGAGGCGGCGCGTCCTCGCGAATGCAAAAAGCACCCAGCAGCACGAGCTGCCGCAGACGAGCCAAGGTGCTCGCCCCTCGGCGCCGTTCGGTCTTCTCGCTCGCTTGACGCCACCACCCTACGCGAGCGCCCCGGTCACCACCTTGCCGCTCGTGATCAGCTGCGTGATGGTCGCCGCGGGCGTCCCGACCGCCGCGAGCATCGTCTGCCCGAACGAGGCCAGCGATTCGGCCGGCGCGATGTCGCCGCTCGTCGAGCCGGCGCCCGTCTTCGAGTCGATGGCGATCGCCCCGTAGTCGTTGCCGACGGGAGCGACGCCGCCGATGACGCCGCCACGGAAGGGCTTCCCGATCGTCACCGACACTTGGTGGTTCTGGTTGTGCTGGCGGCCGTCCTCGTTCCCCGGCCCGATCGTCCGCCCGAAGACGTCGAGCGACATGAACGTGACCTGATCCTCTAGCCCCGCCGAGGCGAGCTGACTCATGAGCGACACGATGCTCGCTACGCCCGAGACCGTCTGCGTGCTCTCGTTCTTCAGGGCGACGTCGCGGTGGTTGTCGCCGCCGAAGGGGATGTGAATCGTGATGACGGGCGTCACCTTCATCTGTACGAGCGTGATGGCGGCGATGATCTGCGAGGACGTGGAGTTATCTTTGATCGACGCGAGCTGCGCGAGCAGATCCTGACGGATGTTCCGAACCTGCCGTTGCGAAGTCACCATCGAGTCGAGATAGGCGCGCCCGGCGGGGGTCGCGTCGTTCTTGTAAAGGTCGTAGAGCTGCGCGAGCGTCTGGTCGCGGAGCGGCTGAAGGTTGGTGAGAGGGCCAGCGGGGCTCGTCAACGTCGCCTTGAGGGCTAGGGCCGGAATGATCGGCAGTGCCTGTCCCCCGAACGTCAACCCCTCCGACGGGGAGGTGGCCCCGATGCTGATGGGCTGCGCCTGGATCGTCCCAAGGCACGGAGCGAGCTGTTTGGCCAGGAGGGACGGGAGCATCTCGCCCGCCTGCGTGGCGTTCATCAACTTGAGGACGTCAGGCTCCTTCGGGTGCACAGGCGTGCTCGTCATGAGGTGCCAGAAGCACGTGCGATCGAGCACATTCTGGGGCAGCGTGGCCCAAGGGGCTGCGGCGGTGTGCGTCCGGCCTTGGATCGTGAGCTGACCGGGCGCCATGGTCGGGTCGGCGCTGTGCACGATCTTGGGGTCCTCGTACGTGCCGGGAGCGCTCGCGTTGATCGGGTCCCCACTTCCCGACGTGTGGAAGATGACGAACTGGCCCGATGAACCGGTCGGGCACGCCGGGGGCGTGTCGGCCAGAGCGCGGCGAGGGTCGAGGAGCACGGTCGCGGGAAGGCCGGTCGCGAGCGCGCGCAGGCCTACGTACCCGGTCCCGAAGAGCATAGACAGAAGGGCGTCTCGGCGGCTGATCATGCGGCGCTCCTCACAGGCCGATCGATACGGCGGACGGTGCGAGGCACGCGGCCACGAAGACCGACTTGAGCGCGTCCGTTGCGCTCGCGCCCGACTGCTCGGCGGCCGTGAAGTGACTCTTCAAGAGGGTCTGCGCCTGCGCGTAGCGGGCGTCGCTCGGCGTGAGCGCCATGACGATCTGGAGGAAGTCGGTGATGGCGGCGTCGGGCTGCGCGCTCGACCATTGCTTGACGCCCGGCTTCTGTTGGGCCGAAGGGACGTCAATCACGAGACTCGCGACCCCCTCGCAGATGTTCTCCGTCGCGGCCCGGAAGAAGAGCGTCGGTTGGTTGGGCAGTACCGGCGCCACGGCGCCCCGCCCGTAGCCGTCGGAGGGAAGGCCCGGAACAATCTCCACGATGGTCGCCTGCGGGGCGGCCTTCCCGATGGCGTCCCGCCCGCAGACATCGGCGAAGCCGAGGCGGGCGTCGAGCGCGGCGCAGAGGTGATCGCGGCGCGACACGGCGACCACCTCGCCGGATTGCGTGGTCGTCTGGGTGGGTGCCGCGTTGGTGGTCAGCGGTGACGCCATGATCTCGCGAACGAGGGCGGACCAAGACATTCCCGAGCTCACGAAGACGCCGACGACCCTCTGGAACTCCGGATCGTCGAGCGCGCACGCCTGCGAGTTCGCGTAGTAGCAAAGCTTGTTGGCCCACGCAGGCGCGAACCTCGGGTGCTGCGCGAGGACGTTGCCGAGGTCGGTCACGCTGCCGACAGGCTGGATGACCCCTTGGAACGCAAAGAGGCCCCTCTGCCCGCCGTAGGTCGTCTCGGTCTGGTCGTGGTAGTACCACGAGTACGTCGACGACAAGATCGACCGCGTCGGGTCGAGCGTCTGGTGGCAGGCGACACACGCCGCTTGCGACGAGTGCATCATGTCGAGGCCCGGCGTGCTGCTCGGCGCCGTGGGGTCGGTCCCGTCGACGGCAGCGCCGAGCGCGACGATGAGCGCCTGATTCATCGTGACGCGCATCTGGTTGCTCGTGTTCGTCTGCCAGTTGGCGAAGAACGCGGGCGTCGAGAAGAACCCGACGCGGGGCAGCGACAGCACGAGCTCGTTGGTCGACCGCAACGTCGGTAGGTCGTAGAAGGCCGTCGTCGCCTCGCCCGCCGCGGGCGGCCGGATGGTCACCATCTTCCACGTGGTGAAATCGGTCGGCAGGAATTGGGTCGACGCCGCCGTGCCGCCGTACTGCCCGCACGTGCCGCCCGATGGGTTTTTCCGGGTGAGCAGCGTCCCGTAAAGGATGTTGTGCAGCGTGTCCGCGGCGGCCGGATACGTGATCGGATCCTGTCCGCACCCCGTCCCGGTTAGCGCGACCGCGTTGGCCACGTCCGGGTCGTAGAAATGCATGTAGTTCGCGCTGGTCGGGTCGAGCGACTGGGTCATCGGGATGGGACCCTGCGTGGCGCCGACGGAGATCGACAGCGTGGGGTTTGCTTTTTTGAACGAATCGGTGACCTTGCTCGCGTCGTCCACCTGCCACGCGTCGAAGAACGCGTAGAGCTCCATGAGCGCGGGCGTCATCATGAACCGGTGGGTCGTCACCGTCTCCGTGAAGGGTCGGCCCTCCGCCACCAGCTCAAGCACCGTTCGGGCGAAGCTCTCGGTCGCGTTCTGCACGAGGGACGCCTGCGTGGACGGATTCGACTCGGCCTGCCGAGGATAAGCCTGATCGGCGAAGTCGATGATCGAGACCTGGGTCTGCTGGAACGCGAGCTGGAAGAACCGCTGCATCTTCTGCTGGTATTGCGGGAGCGCCATCCAGGTATCGATGAGGGCGCGCAGCTGGGTCGGGTCCGCCTCGACCGCCTTGACCTCGTCGTCGGTCGGCGGCAGCCCCGCAAGGACGTTCTTGACCTTGGCCACGTAGACCGCCGGGGGATCGGCCTGAAAGGGGAGCGCCGGCATCGAAGGGAGACCCGCCGCTGATGCGTCCACGGTGGTCGAGCCGCCGTCGCCGTCGGCCGCCATCTTGGGTGTCGCCGTATGCCCTCCGCTGCATGCCTGGGCGCTCGCGAAAGCAGACGCGGCGATGAACGAGAGGAGATAGGTGGGGAACGCTCGCACGGGATGCCTTGGGGTTGGCGGCAGGAAGAGCAATCGCGGGGCCAGCTTCGAGGCCGGTCCTCTTGAGCGGAAATCCCGGCCTTTCTTGCAGGGGCAGGTGGACGTGGAGTCCCCGCTCGGTGGACCTGGGCGGGTCCAGCGAGGCTTCCTGGCTCGGCCTCGACGTTCGCTCGCGGGCCCTCGCGACCGTCACTTGGAATTTTCTCTTTTCACGATACGAACGCGTCCCACGGGAACGGCTTCAAGCCGCCACGAAGGCGACGTGTGGGTCACGCCACACGCCCAACGCGCTACGATGTGAGCTCAATGGCCTTTGCGTTTGGCGATTACGAGCTCGACGTCGCCGCTTACGAGCTTCGTCACTGCGGCGAGCCCGTCGCCGTGCAGCCGAAGGTCTTCGACACGCTCCGGTACCTCATCGAACGACGCGGCCAGATCGTCAGCAAAGAGGAGCTCCTCGACGCGCTGTGGGGGGGCGGGAACGTCAACCGTGTTGCGGTCCCGTGGAGCATCAGCCATGCGCGCAAGGCCCTCGGACAGCGCGGAGGCGACGCGGTACCCATCGAGACGGTCCGCGGTCGCGGCTACCGCTTCGTGTCCGAGGTGCGTCGTGTGACGCAAGCCCCGCCGAGCTCGCGGGGCCTCCTCGACTCGCAAGCCGTCGCCGAGGCGCGGACGCGCCGCGCTGGTGAGCCGTTCCTCGGACGCGACGACGTCATGGACCGCCTTACGAACGCGCTCAACGAAGCGCGCGCGGGGCGAGGAAGGCTCGTGCTCCTGACGGGCGAGGCCGGGATCGGAAAGACTCGCTGCGCCAACGAGATGGCCAGCGCCGCCCGCCGCTCGGGGCTGAGCGTCTGGGTCGGCCGGTGCGCTGGCGGCGGAGGCGTGCCGTCGTTCTGGCCTTGGATCCAGATCCTGCGCGCGTGCACCGAGGACAGCCGCGTGAGCACACCGGACCGCAAGGCTGCCGAGGCGATGCTCGCACGGTTGGCGCCCGCGGCGGCCGACGACGGGGCCCGCCCCTCGGCGCTCTCCGAATCGTCTCGATTTTGGCTATCGG
>DATGJA010000718.1:0-4778 GCA_035295445.1 Polyangiaceae bacterium
CGCGTCCCCGAGGACGTGCACCACAGGCCATGCCCCGCGGACCCGCAGGTGGCGCGCGATGACGAACCCGTCGCCCCCGTTGTTGCCGGTGCCGCAGACCACGGCCACCCGCGCGTCACGCGCGTCACCCCCAAGGAGCTCGGCCACGAGGACCTCGGTCGCCCCTCGGCCGGCGTTCTCCATCAGGACCAGGCCGGGGACCCGGCACGCGACGATCGCGTGCGCGTCGAACGCTCGCATCTGGGCGCGAGAGAGCACCGGCGTCATGCGCGAATGCTCTTATATACCATTCTGGATCACCCCCGCAGCGACGCGCCCCGCTCGCTCGGCACCCAGACGTTGAACACCGTGCCGCCCGCCTCGGTCGTCTTCACGTCGATTCCGCCGCCGTGAAGCTCGAGGATCGCGCGAGCCAGAGACGGCCCGAGGCCCAGGCTCCCGTGCCTGCGAACGCGATCCGCGTGCTTGAACGCGTCGAAGATCTTCTCGCGGTCCGTGGGCGACGCCCCGCGACCGGTGACCTCGACGTCGATCCGCACCTGTTCCCCGGCGGCCGGCATGGCGGCCCGGACGACGACGTGACCCCGCTCGGTGAACCGAGCGGCGACGAGGATGATCGCCGTGAGTGCCTGGGTCAGGCGAGCCGCGTCGCCCAGGATGCGGGCGACGTCGGGCTGGATCTCTCCGATGATGTCCACCGTCATGTCGCGCGTCAGCTCACGCGCCCCCAGCACCGCCGGCATGACGACGTCGCCCACGCGTATCCACTCCGGCGACACCGTCAGCTCGCCGGCCTCGACGCGGGCGGCGTCGAGGATCGTGTCGATGAGGTAGAGGAGCTCGAGGCCCCGTCGCTTGATGATCGCGACGCTCTGGCGCTGCCCGTCGGTCAGCGAGCCCCTCGAAACGAGCTCTCCGAAGCCTAAGATGGCGTTGAGCGGAGCCTTCAAATCGTGGCTCATCGACGCGAGAAAGAGCCCACGCATTCGCTCGGTCGCGGTGCGCGCGTCGATCGCCCGCTGCTGCGCGCTCGCGAACTCCCGCAGGACGCCGCCGAGTTCGTCGGCCGCGCGCATGAGCGCCGCGACCGACTGGAACCGAGCGTCTCCAGGGATGCGAAGACCCCGCAGGACGTCGGCGACGCCCGTCGCCTCGATCTCCCGCGTCGCGAGGACGACGTCGTCGGCGAACGCCCGGCCGAGTCGCGCGCCCAGGGCCCCGGACATCGCGATCGCGGCGATCGCGAGCGCCAGATAGACGCCGGTCGCCGGGCTGACCCGGGCCGTGCGGAAGCGAACGACGGCGTGCCCGTCCGTGAGCGGCACCGCCAGGAGCGTTTCACCGTCGTCGTTGCGCGTCGCCGAGAAGAGCGCGCTCGCGCGCGACACTTCCACCTCAAACCCGCGCGCGCGCATCTCGTCGGCGGCCGCCTTGCGACCGCGCGTGTCCCCCTCGACCGCGTCCAGCACGCCCTGCACCAGTTCGGCGGCGTCCGTCTGTCGAGACGACGTGTCAAAGGCCCGGAGGTGGGCGTGCACGAGGAGCGACGCGCCCAGGGCGACGAAGGCCACCGGCGCGAGCACTGCGGCGAACAAGCGCTGCCGCAACCGGGTTCCGCCGGACTGCCCGCGCGTCCCCATCAGCTCGAGCGCCTCGCGCGAGGCCGCGACGGGGACGAGCTCGAGCGCACGCGCTACGCTCGCGCGCATCGTCACGTAGGCGGGCAGGGCGCCGACGCTCGTCATCGTCATCGCCAGCAGGACGAGTTCGACCTGCGTGTAGAGGTCGTTCGTCTCCGGCCTCAGGGGCGCGAGGAGCGTCGCCGCGCATACGACGAGGATGCCGCCCAGGTCGAGCGCCACGAGCCTGGCCGGCGCCGCGTAAAGGGCCAAGACGGCGTCCGGATCGACCTTGGACGTGCCGAGGACCAGCGCCCGCAGAAGCGGCCGCACTCGACTTCCGAAGACGATCGTCCCGGCCACGACCAGGGCGAACGTGACCAGCCACACCCAGAGCGCGAGGCGCGCGCTCGCCTGGACGACGCTCGGGTCGAGGAGCAGGAGCCGCGGGCCGAAGGCGACGACGAGCAGCCACGTCGAGCCCCAGGCGATCACCTGGATGGCGACCAGCCTCGCCACGAGCCCCGCGGCCGCACGGTTCACGCCGCCCCCATGGGCCACGCCGGAAGCAGCACCTTGAAAACGGATCCGTGCCCGACCTCGCTGGCGACCTCGATGGTGCCGCCGTGCATGGCGACGAGCCTGCGCGTCATGGCGAGGCCGAGGCCCGTCCCGCGGCGGCGCGTGCGCTCCTCCTTGGTCTGCTTGTACTCTTGGAAGATCATCGCGCGCTCCTGCGGACTGATCCCCGGGCCGGTGTCGCGCACGGCGAGACAGGCCTGGGCGCCCTCGCGCCCGACGACGACCACCACCTCGCCGCGCTGCGTAAACTTCACCGCGTTACCGACCAGGTTCGTGAGCACCTGCCGCACGCGCTTCGGATCACCGCGCGCGTAGACCCCCGCCTCGCCTTCGATCCGTACGTCGACCGGCCTCGCGCCGACGAGTCCCGCTGCCTCGCGCACCACTTCCCCCGCCACCGCCCCGAGGTCGACGCGCGTCTGGGCGAGGCGGAGCTGCCCGCTCTCGAGCGCGCTCAGCTCGAGAATGTCGTTGATGAGATCGAGCAGGTGCTTGCCCGAACCTCGAATCTGCTCGACCTCCTCGCGCGCCTCGTCGGAGAGAGGTCCGTCCACCTCCGCCATGAGGACGTCTGCAAAGCCTAGAATCGCGTTCAGCGGGCTCCGGAGCTCGTGGCTGACGGCGGCGAGGAAGGCCGCTCGGTCTCGGTCCGCAGCTCGCACGCGCTCGAGATCGCTCTGGTAGCTCGACTGGGCCGCCGCGAAGCGCTCGACGAGCGCGTTGAAGGCCACCGTGAGGGCGCCGACCTCGTCCATGGTGCGTACCGGCACCGCCTCGCCAGCAGGCTCGGAACGGACGTGAACCATTCCGCGCACGCGCTCGCCGACGAAGTCCACGTCGCGGTTCGCGTCGCGGCCCACGGCGTACGCGACCGCGGCGGCGATGCCGACGAGGAGCGTCGTCAGCGCGACGAGCGCCCGAATGAGCGCGGGAGCCGCTTCGGGTGCGACAGGCTCGCGAACGAACGCCACGAGCACGTTGTTGCCCCATGCGTCGATTTGCCCCGTCGCGAAGCGCGTTCGCCCCAGCCCCGTGATCGCCTCGCCGGTCCGGGCGCCGACGACGCGGCGCAGCGCAGACCGGTTGGCCATGCCGAGGCTCGCGTCGAGGACGAGGTCTCCCTTGCGGGACACGACGACGAACTCGGCACCTGTCTTGCGTGCCGCGCGCTGCATCGCCTCGAGCCGCTCCGAAGGCGGTAGCTCGGCGATTCTCGCGGCCAGAGTGGACGCGAGGAGGTCCGCCCGCGCGGCGGCGTGGTCGTCGCTCGCATCAGCCATCGCAGACACACCGAAAAGCCCCATGCCGAACGCGACGGCCAGCCCCACCAGGATGACCACGCCGGGCGCGAGCGGCAGGAGCGGCCACGCGCCGCGCGCGCGCGACCCGGCACGAACCCGGGTCGTCCCCGTCGCCGGACCAACGGCGGACGTCGGTGGCGTGCCAGGCGTGCTCGACCTCTGCGCGGACTCCACGTGTGGCATCTTAGCCGGCGCGCGGCGGCGGTTCGCCCTTGCTATCGGCGCAGATGGACTTACGCTCGACGTGCCTCGAGTGATGGAGGCCGGAATGAGATCGAGCCTGCGAAGGTTGGGATCGCACATGAAGAGGAAGCCGCGGAGTACAGCCGTGACCCTCGTCATCTACGGCTGGCACGAGAGCGAACCGGGGACTTTGGCCTGGGTCTTCCCAAGCCTCCACGCGGCCCTGAGCGCCGTCCGCGCGATGCGCAACGCGGTGCGCTGGCTCATCATCGAAGGCAAGCGCGCCTTCGACGGCGACGTCGACGTCGACGCCCTGCGCCGCGCAGGCGGTGTGCTCGTCGAGTGTTATCTCCGCGCCTAGGGGCTGTCCTTCGATCGCCAAGTTGTCATTGGCTCGTTCAGTTCCCCCGGGCTGAACCTACAGCGCGAAGAGATCTCTCATACCGGGCCGAGCCGACCCCTCAAGGTCGAGGATGAGCGGGGGGATGGGCACGATGACGGAGCTTCGCACGGCCGGCGGCTCGAACGGCTCGAGGCCGCGCCGTCCATAGGAGAGAAAGACGAGCGAGCGGTCCTCGAGATCGACCGGAAAGGTGAACCGGACCAGCGACGCGCGCCCGTCGGGAAGCACCTCGCGGACCTCCGCCCGCATCCCGGCGAGAGCGACGACCTCACCCTGACGGAACACCGTGACGCGCATCGCCCGATCGGTTTCGTTCGGCAGCCAGCCCGCCGGCGCCTGGACGTCGATCTCGCGTGGGCCGACGCGCGTCATCACCGTCTCGGCGGCGCCGCAGCTCAGTAGGTAGACGTGGGCGGGAACCGGGCCACCCGTGGCGGCGCGCACCACTGGCAACGGGCCCGTGATCATGTCCGACGGCGCGTTCACCACCACGACCGTCTGCCGCACGGCGTCGGGACCCGAGGGAAGGTTTGCGGCCACGCGCCGCAACCCGTCCTGCATCATGTAGGGAGTCAGCGCGCGCACGGGCACGATCGCCGGCGACACGGCGGCGTGGAGCACGAGGCACGAGACGCACATCCACCGCGCCAGGCGCCGCTGCGGAGTCTCGAACGTCGTCGCCTGAAGCAC
>DATGJA010000719.1:0-17786 GCA_035295445.1 Polyangiaceae bacterium
GGGGCGGGCGGGTGAGGCGCAGGCTGCGCGAAGGACGGTCTAGCGATCGAAACCGTGAGCCCAGCGAGGACGGCGAGCCCCCCCGCACCGACGACTGTCCGCATCAAGATCCATCCTTTCGAGTTCGGCGCGCGAGCCTAGTCCGCTATGCAAAGCGAAGCGAGGGTTCGGACGAGGCACGATCCACTATGCTCGCCCCATGCAACTCCAAGCCCCCGACGACGTCTGGGCGCGCATCGAGGCGCTCGCGCACGCCCTGCCCGGCGGGGTCGTCGCCACCGACGGAGACGGGACCCTGTGGAGCGGCGACGTCGGCGAGGACATGTTCAACGCCTTCGTCGAGTACGGTCGCGTGGAGCCGGCCTCGCTCGAGGCCATGAGACGGGATGCGCGCGAACACTCCCTCTCCGATGCCGGGAGCGGCCCGGACATCGCGCGCCGGATTCTCGCGGCCTACACCGAGGGGCGCTTCCCCGAGAGGCGGGTGTGCGAGCTGATGGTCTGGTGCTTCGCGGGCTGGACGCCGGACGAGGTGGCCGCGTTCGCCCGCGACGTGGTGGAAACCCGCGGGCTCGCGGGGCGACTGCACGACGAGCTCCTGCGCGTCCTCGAGCGGGTCCGGGGGGCCGGGATCGACGCGGTCCTCGTCAGCGCGTCGCCGGTCGCCGTCGTGCTGGAAGCCGGCGCGCGGGTCGGCTTCGACGCCGGCCAAATCGTCGCCGCCCTGCCGCGGACGGGCGGCGGGGTCTTGCTCGCCGACGTCGAGCACCCTATCCCCTACGCGGAGGGGAAGGTGCAGCGTCTGCGCGAGCGGATCGGCCACGACCGCCTCCTCTATGCGGCGTTCGGGGACAACGCGTTCGACGTCTCGCTCCTGGCGAGCGCCCGCGTCCCCGTCGCGGTCCGCCCCAAGCCGCGACTGCGCGAGCGCGCGGGCGAGGTGCCGGGCGTCGTCGAGCTGTCGCTTACGTCGCCGCGGCCGTCGTCGCCGTGACTTGATGAGTGCTAGATTCGCCGGCCATGGAGTTCGAGCTGAGCGAAGAGCAACGCATGATCCAGGGCACGGCGCGCGAGTTCGCCGCGCGCGAAGTGGCGCCCAAGGCGGCGGAGCTCGACAAGAGCGGCCGGTGGCCCGCCGAGATCCTCTCCAAGATGGGCGAGCTGGGGCTCCTCGGGGTGATGATCCCGCAGGAGTACGGCGGCTCCGGGATGGACACGCTGAGCTACGCCCTCGCGATGGAAGAAGTGAGCGCCGCCTGCGCGAGCTGCGGCGTCATCATGAGCGTCAACAACTCGCTCTTCTGCGACCCGATCTACAAGTTCGGGACCGACGACCAGAAGAAGCGCATCCTCACGCCCGCGGCTCGCGGCGAGAAGCTCGGCTGCTTCGGCTTGACCGAGCCCATGAGCGGATCGGACGCGCAGACGATGGTGACGAGCGCCGAGAAGACCGGCTCCGGCTGGGTGCTCAACGGCGCCAAGAACTGGATCACCAACGGCCCCCACGCGGACTGGATCCTGGTCTTCGCCGTCTCCGACCGGAGCGGACCGAAGGTCAAGCACACGGCCTTCCTGGTCGAGAAGGGCACCCCCGGATTCACGCTGAACCCCGCCGACCACAAGCTCGGGATCCACGCGGCCCACTCGTGCACCGTCTTCTTCGAGAACTGCAAGGTGCCGGAGGAGCACATCGTCGGGAGCGTGGGGGACGGCTTCAAGGTCGCGATGGCGACGCTCGACGGGGGTCGCATCGGGATCGCGTGTCAGGCCATCGGCATCGCGCGCGCCGCCTTCGAGAAGAGCGTCGCGTACGCCAAGGAGCGCAAGAGCTTCGGCGTCCCGATCGCGCAGCACCAGGCGATCCAGTTCATGCTCGCGGACATGGCCACCCAGATCGACGCGGCGCGCTTGCTCACGTGGCGGGCCGCCAAGATGAAGGACAAGAAGGTGCGCCACTCGATGGAGAGCTCGATTGCGAAGCTTTACGCGAGCGAGATGGCGACGCGCGTGACGCACAAGGCCATCCAGGTGCACGGCGGCTACGGGTACTCGACGGAGTTCGCCGTGGAGCGGCACTACCGCGACGCGCGCATCACCGAGATCTACGAGGGAACGAGCGAGATTCAGCGAATCGTCATCGCAGCGAACCTGCTCCGCTGATGCGCCGAGCGATACCCGTCGGACTTCTGGTCGCGCTGCTGGCCGCCCTCGCGGGGTGCGGCGGCTCGGAGCCCCCGCCCAAGGCCGCCGCCGCCCCCCCACCTCCCGAGCCGCCGAAGGCCGCGCGCTCCCCGCTCAAGACGTCGAGCGAGCTCGGAAGCGTCGACCCGGCTGCGGTGCGCAAGGCGTTCGCGTCGCTCGACGACAAGTTCATGGATTGCCAGAAACGGGCGGTCGACCGGGTCGAGGTCCTCGCCGGGGACGCCAAGTTCTTCCTACGGATCGGGCAGGACGGGTCGCCCAAGTGGGCCTACCTGGAAGAGAGCGAAATCGGCGACCAGCCCACCGCGAAGTGCCTGCTCGATGTCGTGATGGCGGCCCGGTGGCCGCAGCCGGACGGGGGCGACGCGGAGGCCCGCTATTCGATGGACCTTCCGCTCCAGGCGACGCGACCGCCCAACGATTGGAGCTCCGACAAGGCGACCGCGGCGATCACCAAGGAGGGCGGCGCCATCGACCGATGCAAGGCCGGCGCGAGCGGCCCCTTCCACGGGACGATGTACGTCGGCCCGGGCGGCAAGGTCCTCGCCGCGGGCGTGACGACGGCGAGCAGGGACGACCAGGACAAGGCCGACTGCCTCGCCGGGCTCCTGCTCAAGATGAAGGGCCTGCCGTCGCCCGGGAGCTGGCCGGCGAAAGTGAGCTTCGCGCTGTGACGGCGCTCGACCCGTCCGCCCACCGGTCGCGACCGGCCTGCTTGGCCGAATAGAGGGCCGCGTCCGCGCGCGCGAACCAGGTCTCGCTGGTGTCGCCCATGCGCCACTCGGCCACCCCGACGGACACCGACAGGACCACCTGTCGCCCCTGGTGCTCGAATCGGCTGCCGCGCACGGCCTCGACGAGGCGCTGCGCCAGCATGCGCGCGTCTTCGAGGCGCACGTCCCGGAGCACGACCGCGAACTCGTCGCCCCCGAAGCGGGCCACAAGATCGCCACGGCGGGGAAATAGGCGGACCAGACGATCCGCGACCACCTTGAGGGCTTCGTCCCCCGCGGCGTGCCCCTGGACGTCGTTGACCTGCTTGAAGCGATCGACGTCGAGCATCATCAGGCACGCGGGCTGTGTGAACACCGCGCACAGCTCGGAGGTTCTCGCCACGTAGTCGTCGAGGCAAGCGCGATTGTAGATGCGCGTCATCGCATCCATCTGCCCCTGCTTCTTGGCGTTCTCGAGCTCGAGCGACAGATTGCGGATGTGGGAGGCGAGCTCGCCCAGCTGCGCACGGTGGCGCTCCGCGCGCTTCTCGATGGCGGCGCCGACGAGGTCGATCGCGCTCGACGCCTCGCGTCGCAGCGCGTCGGTGTCGTTGGACCGGACGGCGTCCTCCAGCCGGCCCAGCTGGGCGCGGACGGTCGCGTCGCTCTGCCCGTCCTCGCCGAGCGCGCGGGCAAAGGCGCCGATGAAGGCCCACGCCGCCTTGCGCAGATCGGTGAGCGCCTTGACCACGTAGGCCACCTCGCGCCGGCGGTGGCTCGCGACGAAGTTGCGCAGCGCGCCCCAGTCACGCCGTACGCCGCGGCTGGACTCGGGCCCCTCGCCCCCGCGCTCGCCGAGCGGGGCCCCGACGAGCACGTGCTGTGCCCAGCGTTCGAACGTCCTGCGGATCGAATCGGCGTCCTGATCGCCGATGTCGAAGCTCACTTTGCCGAGGACGTGCAGGAGCGCGCCGACGGAATCGAGCGCCGCCTCCCCTTCCTTCCCCTCGACGACGGACGGCTGCTCCCCGCTGGCGGCGGGCTCCATCGACGGGCTAGGGGTGGACGTGGGAACGCGACGGAGCAGACCCATCGCCGCGGGTGAACGGCATGGCGGCGCAAGGCTTGAGGGCCCCCCTCTCGTCATCCCGAGCGAGAGGGTTAAAACGAGATGTCCTGGTTCTTGCCGGCCCACCCGAACGTCACGCTGAGGAGCGGAGCGCTCTCGCTGGCAAGCTGACTCAGGCTCACATTGACCGCCAGCGGGCGCGCGCGCTGCTTGCGCAGGCCGCGCCGGGAGGTCTGCTGCGCGATGAACCCCTCGTCGTCGGGCTCGCCGTCGCCGTCCGAGTCGTCCGTCGCAGGCCCTTCGTCGGGCTCCGTCGCGGGCGGCAGAAACGCGGTCGCAATCACGGTCGCCATCTGCCCCGAGCCCGCCTTGGCCGCCAGGGTGAAGCGAACCCGCCCGCACCCGCTCGCCGAGGACGCGCTCGACGGCGTCTGCGCCACGAGGCTGGCCGCTCGCATCGACAGCGCCTCGAGCTGCGCCGGCCGATCCGACTCCGTGGGCGGCGGCGGAATCTCCGGCGCCGTGACGAGGAACTCCGTCTGCCCCTTGTCGTCGCGCGCGGCGAAGACGCCGAGGCCGCTCGGCCCCGTCACGACGCGCGACAGCTTCGCGCTCGACTTGGAGACCAGCCGCGCGCCCATCGTCTGAAGGTCGAGCATCGCGTCGGTCGTCTCGATCGTCACCGTGTCCCCGTCCTGCGTCAGCTTCTCGAGGCGCAGCCGCTGCACCGCGTCCCGCGGCGGTCCCGACGGCTTGGGGGGCGGCGGCGGCGGCCAGCGATGCGCCTTCTTGAGCGCCTCGATCTGCGCCGCCGAGGGCTTGGGCGGCTCGTACGGCTTGGTCCGGAGCATCAGGCGCATTCCCGGCTGCAGCGACCCCCCCGTCGACAGGCACGCGGCGGGCATCGCCTCCTTGCGCGACAGGACGTTGAACGAACCGTCCGTCGCGTAGGCACGCGCCTGCGCGTCGGTCGGGAAGATGCCGACGTAGCGGTAGCCGTGATCCTCGGTCTGCTTGCGCTGCGCAGCCGGCGCAAGGGCGGTGAAAATCCCGTCCACGTGCTCGCCCGCCGGGATGGACGCGGGCACGTCGGAGGTCGGCGCGGCGGCCGGCCCCGCTGGCAGCACCGCGAGCTTGTCGACGGCGACGACGTCGGCCGACGCCGAGGCGGCGGCGGCGAGGAGGGTCAGGGCGCCGGAGAGCGCCGCGACGCGCGAAGCGGAAGAGCGGCTCATAGCGACCTCAAATAGGCTTCCATGCTCTGCAGATCATCGCCCGAGAGCTGCGCCGTGTGACCCATCTTGCGATCGGCGTCGGTGAGCAGCTGCTGGAGCGTCTTGTAGCGGCCGTCGTGGAAGTACGGACCCCCGCCGCCGACGAACCGCAGCGACGGCGTGTTGAACGACCCGCTCTTGTCGGCGGTGGTCTTGCTCTGGACGTCGTGGTGGAGGTTGTCGGTGGCGAGCGGTCCCGCGTGGCAGGACGAGCAGCCCGCCGCGGGCGAGTGGAAGATCGCGCTCCCGCGGGCGATGCGATCCTTGGCCGCCGCGTTGGCGACCGCGGGCGGCTCCGCGAGCGTCTGGACGTACTGCGCGAGCGCGTCAAGCTCCATGCTCCGCAGACCCCCGTTGCCCTTCAGCCGCGTGAAGGTGATCCCCATGTGCTCCTGCAGCGTGTGCTCCGACCCGCTCCACGAGAAGGGCGCGGTGTCGTTGATGCGCCCCGAGAGCATGATCGTCCGGCGCGGCCCGTTCGGCGTCGCCCAGGTGAGCGAGTCGTCGCGGCCGTCGGGGTGGCAGCTCGCGCAGGCGCGGCCGTCGTGCGAGATCCGGTCGTCGCCCACCATGTGAAAGAGGACCCGGCCGACCGCGATCGACGTGGGGATCGACATCCGCGTTTCGGTGAGGTGGATGCGGGCCGCGGGCCCGCCCTTGTTCGCGCCGACGTCGTCGACGAGCTCGGGGCCGGCCAGCGAGAGGACGTCGACCACCCGCTCGAACTGCGCGAAGACGACGGCGCGCTGCCCGCGCGGGTCGACCGCGATGCCGCTCGGTCCGGCCGCCACGTCCCACCGGCGCTTCATGGCGCGCACGGGGCTCGCCGCGAACGCGTCGTACGCGATGACGTCGTCGACGCCGAAGCACCCGACGAGGAGGCTCTTGTTCTTCGCGTCGTAGGCGGCGGAGCGCGGCAAGAGGCACTCTTCGTGCGCGTGGGCGGCGTCGCTGGCCATCGACCGAGCCAGCCGCGCCTGGGACACCTCGAGCGACGCCATGAGCAGGTCGCCGCCCGACTCGTCGAGCACCGCGACGTCGGCCACCTCGGTCTGATCGTTCTCCGGGTTGCCGTAGCCGGGCGTGTTCTCGAGGGGATTGCCCGGGTCGACCAGCGCCTGCGGCACGAGCACGCGACCGCGCGGGTCCTCCGTCTTGGCGAGCGCGAAGCCCTGACAGCTCGTGCCCATCGACGAAAACGTCGTGAAGCGGAAGCTCGAAAGGCCCGCGCCGAACGCCCCCGCCTTCGACGCGGCGGCCAGGTTCTCCTTGGTGGCGTGCGTCTCGGTGGGCACGACGCGCTGCAGCGGGAGGTCGACGACGCTCACCTGACCACCGACGGCCTGCGCGACGAAAGCCTTGCTCCCGTCGTCCGACGCGATCACGCTCCGGGGCTCGCGCGGAAGCGCAACGTCCCAGCTCTGCTGCATCGAGGGGACCTGCGCCTTGTAGCTCGCGAGCGACCGCCCCCACCCCGACGTCACGAGGAGCTGGGCGTCGTCCGGCGTGAGCGCAAGGCCAAACGGCTCCGCGTCGGTGCCCACCGCGCACCGGCCGTCGAGACCGCGGGTCGGGTCGGCCTGCGGCTCGAGGACCTCGAAGACCGCTCGGTCGCGCAGGGTGACGACGAGGCGTCCGTCGGGCAGGAACATGAGCTGCGCCGGCTTGCCGCCGAGCGGCGTCGTCGCGACGTCCTTCTGCCCATCGACGTCGATCACGTGCACCGCCCGCTCGTCCTCGTCGGCGACGTAGGCGAACGTCTTGCCGCCGATGTCGGCGAGGGCGACGGTCGACCCGGCCCTCGTCAGCGTGAGCGGGCGGGGGGCGCGCGACGGGTCGGTCACCCGGGCGCAGCTCGCGGAGCTGGGCAACGGCGCGAGGGGGGCCGTCACCGGGGCCGGCGTCGCCCCGCCGCCGCACGCGTCGAGCAGGCCCAGACAGCTCGAGGCGCCCAGGATGACGGCGATGGTTCGGGATGTGTGCATGGCAGGTCCGGGTTGGACGGAAGGAGGGCCGGGCCGGTGCACCCGCCCCGTGTGAAAAAAGACACCTACTGATTTCGTCGAGTCGGCTCAAGCCACGATTGCGTCAATACGCGTAGAAGTACCCCTCGCGGGACATCAGGCGGACTTCGGCGCCGAAAGTCTCGCGCAACGCCCTCTCCGTGAGCATCGACTCTTTGGGGCCGTCGCCGGCGACGCGCCCGTTTCGAAGGAGGACGACCCGCTCGATTTCGGGAATGATCTCGTGCACGTGGTGCGTGACGAGGACCACCCCCGTTCCGGACTGTGCGAGCTTTCGCATCGCCTCGCGCAGCTCGAACTGGGCGCCGATGTCGAGTGTGCTGCTCGGCTCGTCGAAGACGAGCGAGTGGGGGTCGTGGACGAGGGCTCGGGCCACGACGGTGCGCTTCGCCTCGCCGGACGACATCTCGTCGAGCGGCCGGTCGGCCAGGTGCGCGATGCCCAATCGGGCCATCGCGGCGTCGGCGCGCGCGGCGAGGTCGGGCGTCACTCGATGACGGTGAGGGAAGATGCGCGTGCTGCTGAAGAACCCGGAGAGGACGACGTCCCGCCCGGTCGTGCGCGTCGTGCACATCGCGAGAAGGTCCGGCGACACGATGCCGAGCATCGTCCGGAGCTCGGCGACGTCCCAGCGGTCCTGGCCCAGGATCGCCATGGAGGCTCCGTCGACGACGAGGGGATAAAGCTCGCGCGTGAGCGTCTTGATCAGCGTCGACTTGCCGCACCCGTTCGGCCCGAGCAGGCACACGTGCTCGCCCTTCTCGATGCGGAGGGTGAAGCGATCGAGCGCGACGCGGTCGCCCCGCATCACGGTGATGTCCTTGAGCTCGAGCAGCGGCGGTCCCACGCGCGGACTCGGCGGCGCTTATCGGCGGCGGGGGCGGCGCATCGCGACGACGCCCGCCCCGTGGGTCGGCGGTGGGTTGAGCGGCGGCAGCGCAAGGACGAGGCGTTCGATACGGGAGAGCGACTCGCCCAGGGTGCGCTCGGCGCGCAGCTCGTCGAACGGCGCGTCGAAGACGAGGACGACGAGATAGATGCCCGCGAAGGAGCGCGCCAGGAGGGGCACCTCACCGGCGTTGATGACGTGGCGCACGTGACGACCCTTGTGCAGGGCGCCGAGCTCGTCGAGGCTCCGGACGTCGTGCAGGGCCCGGCGCGACGCGACGACGACTCGCTCGTCTCTGGGCTCCGCGTCCTCGGCCGGCGGCGGCTCGGACCCGCCGTCTGCCACCACCCCGGCCGGGCGGGCCGCCCCCCAGACGACCGGCGAGTTCGCGTCGATGACGAACACGTTGACGGCCGCCGCGTTCACCCGCAGGGCGTCGAGCTCGTCCTGGAGCGAGCGGGCCAAGGGCGGACGCGACCGGCGAACCGGGCTGCGCGCGCGGTCGAAATCGAACGTGCTGGCGAGCATTTCGAGCCGCCTCTGCCGGGCTTGTTGGTCCTCGGGCGCGGCCGCAAACAGGGCGGAGAGCCAGCGGCCCCCCTCGACCGGGCACCGCAGCTCGTGACGCTCGCCGGGCTCGCCCGTCTCCTCCTCGTCCGGATGCACGAGACGCACCTCGTCCGCGCCGAGCTCGCGGCGAACCAGCGCCAGGAAGCGGTCGAGGTCGGGCTGCAAGGGAACAGCCACTCTCGCACGGGGACCGCGGGCATGACAATCTCGGGCCAGGCGCGACGTTCGAGCGTTTGTGGGCCATGTCATTTCGTCTCGGAAAGATACGGGTGACGGTGCTTCCGTCGTTCTTCCTCGTGGCGGCGGTCCTCGGGGGAATGACGGCGGACTTGCGGACGCTCGTCGTCTGGGTCGCCGTCGTCTTCGTGTCGGTCCTCCTGCACGAGCTCGGTCACTCGGCGATGGGCCTCGCGTTCGGTCTCGAGCCGAGCGTGCTGCTGCACGGCATGGGGGGGACGACGTCGTGGCGCAGCGAGAGTTCGGACGGCATGTCCAACGCCGTCCGCACGCTCGAGCGCAGCGAGAGTTCGGACGGCACGTCCAACGCCGTCCGCACGCTCGAGCGCAGCGAGAGTTCGGACGGCACGTCCAAAAGACCGCGGGGGGCGCTCTCGCCCGGTCGGTCGATCGCGATCAGCCTCGCCGGCCCGTGCGCGGGGTTCGTCGTAGGCGCCGTGGTTCTCGGCCTCGGCGCCGCGGGCGCCGTCCCGCGCGGCACCATCGCCGCCATGGCGTATCGGCAGCTCCTCTGGGTCAACGTGGGGTGGGGGATCCTGAACCTCTTGCCGATGCTTCCCCTCGACGGGGGCAACGTGCTCACGCAGGCGCTGCAGGGGGTGACCAAGGGCCACGGAGAGCGGCCGGCACGGGTGATCTCGCTCGTGGTAGCGGGCGCGGGCGGGCTCTTTGCGGCGTGGGTACGCGATTGGTGGCCGGCGCTTCTCGCCGGGTGGTTCGCGGCGATCAACTGGCAGGCGCTCCAGGCGATGCGCGCGCGGGAGGCGGCGCCGCCCGCGCCGCCGGCGGGGACGCCAAGCCCGCCCGACGAACCGCAACAGGGCGCGTAACACTGTCGCGCGAGCTGTGACAAAGTGTGAAGACGACGCAACGCCGTCGGACGCCGGACACCGGACACCGGACACCGATGAACTAGCGGTCGCCTGGCGGCCCGAGCCGCGCGTCGAGCCGCAGCCTCGCCCAGTCTTCGAGCTTCAGCGCGCCGAGGAGCGCCTTGAACGGCTTGACCCCGAGGTCCGTCAGGCGGCCCTCCCACGTCCCCGTGGCGACGAACGCGTCGCCCTCGCGGCGGATCGACACGGGCATCTCGAGGCGCCGGAGCGCGCCGCGGATGGACAGGTCGCCCGCGAGCCGACCCGCGTCGAGCGTCCCCGAGTAGCGGCCGCGGAACTCGACCGCCGGGTGGCGATTCGCGTCGAGCACGTCGCGGCCCAGCAGGTTCTCCCGCATCTTCTCGCGATCCGAGGACGGGATGTCGCGCGGCGGCTCGATCGACGTCGCGGGGAAGCGGACCGTCAGTGGAACGTCGAGGGTCTCGCCCTCGACCTCGATCGCGACCGGATCGGGACGCGCCGCAAGGGTCGGGTCGTGGCCGACCGCGCGCAGCAGGCCCGTGGCGCGCAGGTCCACGAGCACGCGGGATCCCTCGAGGAGCTCGACGCGCACGGCTCCCGACGATACTAAATCGCCGCGATGAGCGAGGTCACGATCGTCGGAGCCGGCCTGGCCGGGTGCGAGGCGGCGTGGCAACTCGCCGAGCGCGGCGCCCGGGTGCGCCTGGTCGAACAGAAGCCCCTGGCGCGGACGCCGGCGCAGACCGGGGACGGACTCTGCGAGCTCGTCTGCTCCAACTCGATGCGCGGCGCCGCGCTCGCCAACGCGGTCGGCCTCCTCAAGGAGGAGCTCCGGCGGGCCGGGTCGCTCGTCCTGCGCTGCGCGGACGCGACGAAGGTCCCCGCCGGCGGCGCGCTTGCCGTCGACCGCGACGCGTTCTCGTCGCTCGTCACCCAGCTCGTACGCGCGCACCCGCGCATCGCCGTCGAGGCGCGGGTGGTCGACGCGATCCCCGACCCGTCGCCCGAGGCGCCGGTCGTGTTGGCGACCGGACCGCTCACCGGCGACGCGCTGGCCGTGGATCTCGCGCGCGCGATCGGGGCCGCCCAGCTCGCGTACTACGACGCCATCGCGCCCATCGTCGCGGCCGACTCGATCGACTGGACGCGCGTGTTCAAACAGTCGCGCTACGGCAAAGGCGCCGAGGAGGGCGGGGACGAGGCCTACGTGAACTGCCCGATGGACGAGGCGCAGTACCGCGCGTTCGTCGCCGCGCTCGTGGCGGCCGAGAAGGTGGAGCCGCGCGCGTTCGAGGACGTGCGCTACTTCGAGGGCTGCTTGCCCGTCGAGGTGATGGCGTCGCGCGGCGAGCAGACGCTCGCGTTCGGGCCGATGAAGCCCGTCGGCCTGGTCGACCCGCGCACCGGGCGGCGGCCGTACGCCGTCGTGCAGCTCCGGCCCGAGGACTTCGCCGCGACCGCGTACAACCTCGTCGGCTTCCAGACGCGCATGACGTGGACGGAGCAAGCCCGCGTCCTGCGCACCATCCCGGGCCTCGAAGAGGCGGAGTTCTTGCGCTTCGGGAGCGTGCACCGCAACACGTTCGTCGACGCTCCCCGCGTCCTCGACGCGCGGATGCAGCTCCGCGCGCGACCGGGCGTGTTCCTCGCGGGGCAGATCACGGGGGTCGAGGGCTACGTCGAGAGCTGCGCCGGCGGCCTCGTGTGCGCGGTGCTCCTCGCGCAGTCGCTCGCCGGCCACGCGGTCACGCCCCCTCCCCCGACGACCGCGCTCGGCGGTGTGATCACGCATCTCACGCGCGCGACGGACGACTACCAGCCGTCGAACGTGACGTGGGCGTGGCTCCCCCCCGCGCCCGATCGGCGACTCAAGAAGCGCGAGCGGTGCGAGGCCCTCGCGGCGCGCGCGCTCGCGGCGCTGGGCGAGTGGCTGGCGCGGGCGCCGCTGGCGACGGTGCGCCCTCGGGCGCTCGATGTGGGCGTGACGCCGACCGCTTAACTCCCCTCGCCACCCGAGGCCGCCTCCTGAGACAATGGGGGATCCGGAGGAGATCCCATGATCGAGCGCTACTTCCAGAAAGGCGCCCGCTTCCGCACCGGCCTTCTCGGCCCGGCCTCCAGCGGCAAGGGCGGCCGACAGCCGGCGGACGGCACGATCGTCGTCACGCCGCCCGCGCCGCCCGGCTCGATGATCTACGTCGGTATCGACCGGCGCCTGGTCCCTCCCCCCACGCCGGTCTTTGCGTTCGGCGCGAACACGCGGATCGACTACAGCTGGCTGGCGTTCGTCGAGGGGCGCACGACGAAAATCTCGGCGCGCGGCGACGTGCTCACCGGTCCGATGAGCGGCTGCTGGATCACGGTGTGGACCGACGCTGCGGGACGGTGGGTCGGCCACGTCGGCACGTGCGACAAAGTCGACGCCAACGAGAGCGTGAAGGGGACGTTCGCCACGAGCATGCCCCGCAACGTGATCGGCTATCAGCCGGACAAGGAGTGGCGCGCCGACGAGATCAAGGGCATGCGCGACTCGTTCGGCACGATGCCGTCGTACGCGATCGTGGCGCTGGTCACCTCGAACAACCAGCTCTTCTCGACGCTCTTCTTCCGCGAGCAGCGGGAGCCCGACATCCTGATTTGCGGCGGCGTCAAGACGGCCAACGGCACGCAGTACCAGGGGCTCTTCGACGCGATGATGCCGAAGCGACGGCGCGCCGACGCGGCCGAGCCCCTGTCGCCGACGCGCCCGCGGCGCTGACTACGACGATGGCGCCACGACGACGTTGACGTCGCGGATCGCCTCTTTGAACTGAACGGTCAGCTCCGCGAGCTTCGAGTCGAGCTCCACGATCTTGCGGTTCAGATCGTCGAGGCGCGCCGCGGCCTCCGCGAGACGCGTCGTCAGCTTCTGGCGGAGGGCCTCGGCGGTCTTGTTCTTCTCGATCGCGCGCAGGTTGCGGCGCGTCTCCTCGGTCGACGCCGAGAGCGTCTCGGACTCCTGCTGGAGCTTCGCCTTCTCGGTGCTCTTCTTCACGATGTCGTCGCGGACGCCCCACACAGCCTTCAGCTTCTGCGCGGCGCCCGCGTCCGCCTTCGGGTCGGCGACGTACGCCTTCACCGCGTTGTCCGCGATCACGCTGAACCAGTCCGCCGGCCGCCGCATCGTCACGCGCTCGTCGACCACGAGATCCGCCGTCGCGTTCGCCGCGATGCGGGCGGGAATCAGCGCCGTCGAGGTGCCCACGTTGTCCTCGGTCCCCGGCGGCGGCGACGCCAGGCGCGAGCCGTTGATCCGCGGGTGCTTGACGAGCACCTTGGCCGCCTTGTCGCCCCCGTTTCGCAGGCGGTACTTCGTCTGCGTCACGCTGTCGCGCTCGATCGTGAGCTGCCCGTTTTCGATCTTGTACACGCGCTCGCCCATCTCGTCGTACTTGCGGTCCAGATCCACCGCGATCGCCCGCTCGAGCGCGAACGGCACGGTCGCCGTCGCGCCGGGCGGCAGCGGGTCCACCATTCCCTGCCCGAGGAACGCGCCATCCTCGAAGACCGCGATGGGCCCGCGCTCGAGGATGCCCGTCGATCCGTTCGTGAACCGGGCGACGCGGAAAGGATGGCTGCTCGAGTCGGGCACGCCGCCGTCGGGCGCGTAGAGAAACAGCGCCTCGCCCGAGACGCGGCGCGACAGCAGCATGACCATCGTCGCGCTCTTGTCCGGGATGGTCACCGGCAGCGGCAGGTCGTAGCGCGTCGAGCCCCCTTCGGCCGCCACCGCGGCCAGCGACTGCAGGTTGCGCGGCGGCGAAACGGCGGGCGTGGCCGGCTGGGCGTACTGGGCGTATCCCTCGGCCATCGGCGCGGGCATCGGCGGCGCGCCCGGCGTCCCCGGCCCAGTCGACGACGCGACCTTCTTGTCGGCGCCGTGCAGTCTCGCGGGCTTCGGAGCGGCCCGGCGACCGCCCCCGCCTCCCGACCCGGCGCCGCGCAAGCCCTGCACCGCCTGACCCTCGGCCTCGTCCTTCGCCGGCGCCGTCTCGGCGGGCGCGCTTGCGGGCGGCGGCGGGGGCGCCGGGGCGGGCATGTCCACTTGCCGTAGCGTCGTCTCGCCGCGCGGGACGGCCGCGATCACCTCGCCCTCGTCGGTCACGATCGGTCGCGGCGGGATGACCGGCGTCCCGAGCTGCGCCTGGAACGCGAGCGGCGCACCGGCGATGAGCGACAGCTTCACGTTCTTCCAGTCCTCGCCCGAGAGGTTCTCGACGATCCCCCACGCCTGCAGTTCCGCGTCCCCCGCGTCGTGCACGACGAGGCGGTAGGACGGCCGCCACACGGGCGACTCGGCCACGTACCCCACCTGCAGGTCGTGCGCCTTGCCGTCGAGCGAGAGGACGACGGTCTCGAGGCCCTTCTTTTGGTCTTCGGTCCGCGGCGGCGGCTTCTCGTCGTCGGCGGGCTCTTGGTCCTCCTCGGTCTTCAGCGGGAACGCGGCGGCGCGGACCGAGCTGCCCCCGCGTTCCATCACCGCGAGCGTCGCGAGGAAGTCCCCCACCTCGCCCTGCTTCATCTTGAAGCGGACCTCGTCGCGGTCGACGTGCCCGGCGCGCTCGAAGTACGCGACGCCGTTGCGGTAGACGACGACGCGATGCACGGGCAGCTCGTCGGTGGACACGATCGGCTGGCGCACGCACCCCACCCCGAGCAGGGCGAGAGCGCACGACACGGCGGAGGTCAAGGCGCGGGACGCTCTCGTGGGAAGCATGGGGATACAAACTCTACGGAAGACGTCCCGCGGGGATCTGATTTTCTCGGACGGGGGGGGCATCCGGTCCTACGCTGCCAGCTCCTAGAGTGCGATGACCAGAGCAACGGCTTGGCGCACCGTCCCGTTCTTCCTGGCCGGCGTGCTCCTCGCGGCCGGATGTCCCTCGCGCCGCGACGCGGGCGAGAGCGACGGGGCCGCCGGGGCGAAAGGGGAGGCCTTTGCGCCCGACCCCCCCGATCGGGCTGACGGCGCGCTGCGCCGGGTGGAGACCCGCGCCGACGTGAAGCTCGGTGGTCCTCGCGTCGATGCGCGGACCGGCGACTGGCTCCTCGAGAGCGGGGGCGAGGTCGCGGTCGTGGACGCCCGCGGCGGGCGCGTCGTCGATTTCGGGACGGCAGGGGGCGAAGACGCCATGGTGGCCGTCGAGCCGGTGGTCTACGCGGGCCTCGACGACCTCAAGGGCGAGGTCGTCTCCGTGGGCCCCGCACCCGGCGCGCCGCAGGTCGTGCGGATCGAGCGGCGCATCGCCGGCCTGCCGCTCCGGCTCTGGACGTTCGTCGCGTTCTCCGGGCCGCTCCTGCGCATCGAGTCCGTCGCGACGTCGACGGGAGAGGCCGCGTGGGCCACGCTGGGCGAGATCGTCGCGTGGGGCAACGTGCCGACCTGGGTGCAGGGCGCCGGCTTCGTCACGTGGGGCGGGACGCTCGCGGGGGACTTTCTTGCGCGCGAGGGGCTCGGCGAAGCGTACGCGATGGGCGTCGAAGGGAGGCCGGTCACGGCGCGCTTCCACGCGCCGGGCGCCGGCTTCCACGAGCGCCCGCACACCGCGGGGACCCCCGTCGCGGTCCCGGCGGGCGGGTCGTCGCCGCGGCGGGGGGTCTGGCTGTCGCACGCGCGCGGCGCGATCGGCGACGCGGTGAGCGCGATGCTCCGCGGGCGCGGCGTCGCGCTGACGGACGTGACGCTTCCGCCCGTCTCCGCGCGCCTCGCAAGGGCGGAAGTGACGTCGTGCGACGGCGCGCCCTTCGCGCGGTTCGCGCTCGGCGAGAGCCCCGCGCACGCCGTGATCCCTTCCGGCTGTTTCCGCGTGCGCAGCGAGGCGCCCGGGTACGCGCCCAGTCCCTGGTTCGCGGTCGCCGACGTGGGCGACGCGGGAGCCCGTTTCGAGCCGCGCGCCGGCACGCTCGAATGGCACGTGACCGAGGCAACGGGCGCGCCGCTGCCCGCGCGCCTCCTCTTCCGCGGCGTCCCGCCCACGGCGGACCCGAACTGGGGGGAAGAGCCGCACGACGGCGCGTCGCTCGAGGTCGTCTACACGATCGGCGACGGACGGATGGCCGTGGCGCCGGGCGTCTACCGCGTGACCGCGTCGCGCGGGCCGGAGTACACGATCGACGAGCGCACGGTGCGAGTCGAGGAGGGCCGGACGGCGACCTTCGCGGCGACGCTCGACCGGGTCGTGGACACGCGCGGGTGGATCTCGGCCGATCTGCACGTGCACGCCGTCCCCTCGCCGGACGCCCCCACGCTGCTCGACGATCGCGTGCGATCGCTCGTCGCGTCGGACGTCGAGGTCGCGGTCGCCACCGACCACAACGCGGTCACCGACTACGGCCCGACGATCCGTGCGCTCGGCGCGGGGCGCTGGCTCGCGTCGATCGTGGGCGACGAGATCACGACGCGCGGGGTGGAGTTCGGGCACTTCAACGTGTTCCCGCTCGCCGCGGGCGGGCCGCCGGTGCCCTTCGACGACACGACGCCGCACGACCTCTTCTCAGCGGCGCGCGCGGCGGGGCCGCCGGGGCAACCCGACGTTCTGCAGGTGAATCACCCGCGGATGGGCCGGATCGGCTACTTCGAGATCATGCGGTTCGAGCGCGCGGACTACGACGCGTGGCGGCGGCGGTCGCCGCTCTACGACGGATCATTCGACGCGCTCGAAGTGTTCAACGGAGACGACTACGAGGACCTCGGGAAGGTCGAGACGTGCATGCGCGACTGGTTCGCGATGCTCGACGCCGGGGTGCGCGTCACGGCCACGGGAAACTCCGACTCGCACAAGCTGACGTACCACGAGGCCGGCGTGCCCCGGAACTTCGTGCGCGTCCCGGACGACGCGCCAGGCTCGTTTGACGAGCGGGCGTTCCTCGAGGCGGTCCGGGGCGGACGGGTCGTCGTCTCGAGCGGTCCGTTCGTGCGCCTGCGCGCCGGAGACGCCGAGGTGGGCGACACGATCGGACCGGGCGACGTGGACGCGCGGGTCGAGGTGCAGGCGCCTCCCTGGGTCGACGTGAAGGTCGTGCAGCTCGTCGGGCGGCGGGGCGTGGTGCTTCACGAGTGGCCGGTGAAGGGCGCGACGTCCACGGTGCGCCTCGACGCGACGGCGCGGGTGAGCCTGCAGTCCGGGGACTGGATCCTCGCGGTCGCGCGCGGGGAGGAGCCGATGCGTCTCCTGCACCGCGCGGGCGCGCGGCCGTTCGCGTTCACGAATCCCATCTTCGTGCGCTGAGCCGCGGCGCCTCGGCGGCCGAGAGAGCCGTGAACGCACCGGTCGAGGCCGTTGCAACCTCCCTTCCGAAGGGATGACGGCAGCCGCTGCCTGATCGTGCCCGGGCGACGGCACTAACTCTCCGGACGAGCGAGGCCAAAGGGCTCCGGAGGTCTCCATGAGCATTTCTCGAATCACGCGGTGGCACGGTGGGGCGGCGGTCGCGACAGCATTCGGGGCCATCTACGCCTGCGGAGGCAACGTCGCCGGTACCGGGTTCGACTTCGGCGATGGCGGCAGCCCGCCCAGCTCGAGCGGCTCGGCGGATGGCGCCGCGTCGGACAGCGCGGCCTCGAGCAGCGGTTCGACCGCGACGTCCGGATCGCCTGGCGCGGCGTGCACGCCCGGGTGCAACGGTTGTTGCGATTTGGCGGCGGGGACGTGCGCGACCGGCACGCTGGACACGGCGTGCGGCACCGGCGGCGCAGCTTGCCAGGATTGCAGCTTGATTGGCGGGACGTGCGCGAGCGGGAGCTGCTCGGTCCCTGGGGGGGCCATCCCGCCCAACTCGGGGTCGAGCTCGGGGGCAGGGGGCTCGGGCGCCGGCGGGTCGGGCTTCGGTGGCTCGGGTCGCGGAGGCTCTGGCCGTGGGGGCTCGGGGTTCGGCGGCTCCGGCTTGGGCGGGACGGGGGCTGGTTCGGGGAGCG
>DATGJA010000720.1:0-5918 GCA_035295445.1 Polyangiaceae bacterium
GCACAGGCTGGGCGAGCTGCTCGGGGGGCCCGAGGGCCGCGACATGCAGGCGGCCGCCATCCAAGCGATCGGCGAGCAGGGGATCGCGAACCCGTCGCGGTGGCTCTCGATGTACCTACCGGGCGCATGGCGCGCGCCGACGTCGGAGCGGGGCGATCTTCCTCGAAGCCCGCCCGGACGGGTACGTGAGGTAACCTGAGGCATGCCAGCCGGAGAGGGGCCCGAGGCGGCGCGGTCGCTCCAGCACGGGGAGAACACACCCGGCTCGCAGGCCGTGGCCACCGCCGACTGGCGGGGCACCGATCGCTATCAGGTCCGCCGCCGCATCGGCGCGGGTGCGATGGGGACCGTGTACGAGGCCGTCGATCGCGAGACCTCGCAGGTCGTCGCGCTGAAGAAGCTACGCCATTTCACCCCGGCCGCCCTGTACCTGTTCAAGCAAGAGTTCCGAACCCTGGTCGACGTCCGCCATACGAACCTCGTTCGCCTTTACGAGTTCGTGGCGACCGAGGCGCGCGAGGCGTTCTTCACGATGGAGCTGCTCCGGGGCAGGGACTTCCTCGAGCACGTCCGCGAGCGAGGGGTCCTCGACGTCGATCGCCTGCGCGAGGGTCTGCGCCAGTTGCTCGACGGCGTCCAGGCGCTGCACGCCGCGGGCAAGCTCCACCGGGACATCAAGCCGTCGAACGTCCTTGTCACCCCCGAGGGGCGCCTGGTCCTGCTCGACTTCGGCGTCGCGACGCAGTTCGTGGGCGCCGCTGCCGAGGACTTGCGTGAAGAGCACCCGATCGTCGGAACCGCGTCGTACATGGCACCCGAGCAGGCGTCGAACGCGTCGCTGTCGCCCGCGTCGGACCTCTACAGCATCGGGGCGATCCTCTTCGAGGCGCTCGTCGGGCGGCCGCCGTTCGTCGGGTCGGTGCTCGAGGTCATCCGGCTCAAGGGGATGAAGGAATGCCCTTCCGCGTCGCAGTGCGCGAGCGACGTGCCGCCCGACCTCGACGCTCTCTGCACGGGCCTGTTGAGGCGGGATCCAGCGGCGCGCCCCGCGGCGCGCGACATCCGCCGTGGACTCGGGGTCGGGTCGGAACGCGGCTCGGTCGTCCTCGCCGCGACCGATCCCCTCGAGGAGTCGTCGCTCGTAGGGCGCGAGGATCACCTGCGCGTCCTGCGGCGCGCGTTCGAGGCAGCGCGCGCCGGCGAGTCGGTCACGGTCCGCGCCCATGGGCCGTCGGGGATGGGCAAGTCCGCGCTCGTGCAGATCTTCCTCGAGGATGTCGCGAAGAGCGGGGAGTCGGTCGTCCTGCGGGGCCGGGCTTACGAGCGCGAGTCGGTGCCGTACAAGGCGATCGACAGCTGGGTCGACGCCCTGAGCCGCCACCTGCTGCGTCTGTCGGACCGGGGTGCGGTCCCGCCCCTGCCGAAGGACGTCTGGGCGCTTACGCGCCTCTTTCCGGTGCTGCGGCGGGTGCCGGAGATCGCGGACGTGCGGGAAGAGGTTATCGCGGATCCGCACCGTATCCGCCGGCGCGCGTTCGTCGCACTTCGGGAGCTCCTCGCGTCGCTCGCCCAGTCGCAGCCGGTCATCGTCTCGATCGACGACGTCCATTGGGGCGACCAAGACAGCGCCGATCTGCTCCTGGACCTCGTGCGCCCGCCCGCGGCGCCCCCGCTCCTGCTCCTGATGACGTACCGCCCGCAGGACCAGCCGCCGAGCGCGTTCCTGGCCGCGATGGCGATCGACTGGCCAGAGGGGGCCGAGGTGCGGGATCTGACGGTCGGGCCGCTCGAGACGTCCGACGCGAGGCGGCTCGCGCTGCGCCTCATCGGCCGCGACGACGACGCTGCGCGCCTCGCCGCGCTGGAGATCGCCGCGGAGTCGCGCGGCAGCCCCTTCCTCGTCGAGGAGCTCGTCGGCAGTCACAGGAAGACCGCGCGCAACGGCTCCGCGCACGCCGCCGTGACGCTCGAGCAGCTCGTCGAGGAGCGGCTCCTCGAGCTGCCGGAGAGCACGCGGGTCGTCGCCGAGACGGTCGCCGTCGGGGGCCGGCCGCTTCGCGTGTCGATCCTCCCGCACGCGACGGCGGTCGCCAGCGATCTCACGGGCGAGCTCGACGTCCTGCGAGAGAAGCGCTTCGTGCGCTCCGGCTTGCGAGACGGCCACGAGGTCGTCGAGATCACGCACGACCGCATACGGGAGGCGATCGTGGCGCGCCTCGCGCCCGACCGGGTGCGCGACCGTCACGCGAAGCTGGCCGCGGCGCTCGAGGCCGTCCCGGGCGGCGACCCGGAGGCGATCGCAGTGCACCTGCTGGGCAGCGGCGACCCCGCGCGCGCCGCCCCATTCGCCGCGCGGGCCGCGGAGGAGGCGATCGCCAAGCTCGCCTTCGACCGCGCGGCGGAGTTGTTCCGGTCGGCGCTCGACGGGACGGATGAGTCGTCGTCGGAGCGGCGGCGCCTCGCGTCCCGGCTGGGACTCGCCCTCGCATGGTCGGGCCACGGGGTGGAGGCGGCGCGCGTGTATCTGGACGCCGCCGACGGCGCGCCGGGTCTGCAGCGGCTCGAGCTCGAGCGCGCGGCGGCCGAGCAGCTCCTCGCGTCGGGGCGGGTCGACGAAGGGGCCGAGGTCCTGCGCCGGGTCCTGACGGCGATCGGGGTCCCGGCGCCGCGCTCCACGCTCTCCGCGCTCGTCTGGCTCATGCTGTACCGCTTCTGGCTCGCCGTCATGGGGCTGCGGTTCCGCGAGCGCGCGCCCGAGGAGGTGTCCGAGCAAGACCGCCTGCGGATCGACGCGATGTACGCCGTCGCGATCGCTTTCGCGGCGGTCGACGTCGTCGTCGGCGCGTGCACGCAGGCGCGCCACCTCATCGCGGCGCTGCGCGCAGGCGATCGGTTCCAGGTCGTGCGCGCGACCGCGCTCGAGGCCGGCCACCTGGCCAGCCTGGGCGGGGCCGAGGGCAAGCGTGAGCGAGCCCTCAACGACTTGGGCCGCCGCCTGGCGGCGCAGACGGGGAACGCCGAGGCCGAGGCCTTCCGGCAGGGGAACCTGGGCATCGGCCTCTTCTTGCGGGGCCGGTGGAAGCAGGCGCGCACCGTGCTCGACGAGAGCAACGCGAAGCTCTTGCACGGTCACGCGCACTGGCAATCCAACAGCCGTCTCTTCAGCGTTCGGTCGCTCTACTTTTCCGGGCAGATCAAGGAGATCGTGCGCCGGCAGGGGCCCCTCTACACAGACGCGAGCGACCGCGGCGACCTCTACACGACCGTGAACTTCGACACGACGACCACCATCACGATGCACCTCGCGGCCGACGATCCGGAGGGGGCTCGTTCGCGCACGCGCCGGGGGCTCGGACAGTGGTCGCAGAGCGCCTTCTTCGTGCAGCAGTGGCAGGCGATGGCGTTCGAGCCGGACATCGACCTCTACGTCGGCGAGGGCGGCGCCGCGTACGACCGGTTCATGCGCGACATGCGCGCGCTGCGGCGAAGCCTGCTGCTCAACGTCCAGTTCATCCGGGGGATGACGCTCTACACGCGAGGACGCTGCGCGGTCGCCGCCATCCAGTCGCGTCCCGAACAGCGCGACGCGCGGCTGGCGGAGGCGCGGGCGGCGGCGCGGCGACTGCGGGCGGAGCGGATGCCCTGGACGCTTCCGCTCGCGGCGCTCGTGACGGCCGTGGTCGAGAACGCCGCGGGCGACGCGCAAGCGTCGATCGCAGCCCTTCGCGACGCTTTGCAGGGCGCCGAGGCCGCCGAGATGGCGATGCACGCCGCCGCGGCGCGCCATCGCCTGGGTCAGCTGCTTGGGGGCGACGCCGGGCCCGGCCTCATCGCCGCGTCGCGCCGCTTCATGGCGGAGCAGGGGATCCGCCGCCCGGACCGGTGGCTGTCGATCTATCTGCCTGGGCAGTGGGGGGCCGCGCGGTGATCATGGGGTCCTTCGCTTGGCTTTCAGGACGACGAGGTTTCGCCGCGTCGCGCCGTCTCGACGATCGCGCCGATGAGGCGTGGCCATAGCGCCTCGGGCAGGTCGTGGCCCATCCCGGGGATGAGAATGAGGTTCGCCCCCGGGATCGCGCGGGCGGTGGCCTCGCCGCCGGAGACCTGGACGAGCGGATCGTCCACGCCGTGGATGACGGTCGCAGGGATTCGGAGGCGCCCGAGATCGAGCGTCCGGTCGCGCTGCGAGAGGATCGCCGCCAGCTGGCGCGCGGCCCCGGGCGGATAGAACGAGCGGTCGAACGCTGCGCCTACCCGCGCCCGGGCGCGCGCCTCGTCGAAAGGGAAGCCCGGCGACCCGAGGGCACGCCAGGTCTCGAGGCCGTGCTCGACGAACGCCGCGCGCTCGGTCGGGGGACGGCGCATGAGGAGGGGAAGCGCCGCCCCCGGCTGGCCGACGTTGCGGGCGCCGGTGGTCGACATGATCGACGTGAGGCTTCGGACGATGGCCGGGTGCCGCGTGGCGAGCGACTGCGCGATCATGCCGCCCATCGACACGCCGACCAGGTGGGCCGGTGCCGGGCCGAGGGTCCGGATGAGGCCCGCGGTGTCTTCGGCCATGTCGTCGATCGAGTACGCGACGGTCGACGTGTCGCCCGCAAGGATGGCCGGAATCTTGGGCCGTGTCGCCGCATCGAGGTGGGTCGAGAGGCCGACGTCGCGGTTGTCGAAGCGAATGACCCGGAAGCCCTCGGCGGCGAGCCTCTCGCAGAAGTCAGCGTCGTACCCGAGGAGCTGCTCGGCGAAGCCCATGATGAGCACCATCGCCGGATCGTCCGCCCGACCGAAGCTCTCGTACTCGAGTTCGATTCCGTTGGCAGGAACGCGCATAGTCGAGCATAAAACCATTCGCCCGATGGCGTCGCCAACGAAATCCGCGCCCGCGCCCGCGTCCAAGCTTGCGGGCTCCTCGCCCGCATCCAGTCTTGCGGGCTCGTCGCCCGCCTCTAACCTTGCGGGCTCCTCGCCCGCCTCTAAGTTTGCGGGCTCGTCGCCCGACTCTAAGTTTGCGGGCTCGTCGCCCGACGCCGGAGGTCGCCGCTTCATGGTGGGGGTCTTATGGTTCGCGTCGCTCGCGACGGCGGCATACTGGATCATCTGGTTCGGCGTCGATCGGAGCTGGCTCGCGACGGCCGACACGCCTGCGTACTACACGTTCGAGAACGCCTTCCCGGCGGCCGACGCGTGGATGTCGATCACCGGCGCGCTCGCCGCGATCGCGCTGCAGCGCGGCCGCGCGACGGCGCTCCTCTGGATGCTCGTCGCGGGCAGCGCGAGCGTGTACCTCGCGGCGATGGACATCCTCTTTGACCTCGAGAACGGCATCTACCGGGTCGCTGGCGGCAACGTCGGCAACCTGGCCGTCGAGGTCTTCATCAACGTCGGGTGCCTCGCCGGCGGCGTGGCCGTCATCGCCTACGCCTGGCGGCACCGGAAATTCTTGATGTCGCTGGAGCCGCCACCCTGAGCGATTTGCTACAGTAAGGCACGTATGCGCGTCGCCCTCCTTTACCCGCCGCCCTGGAAGATCCCTTCGGCCGGGCAGCCCGTGCGCGCTCTCGGCGCGGAGGGGCCTCCGTCCGAGTACCAGGACGGGGACCTCGACGGGGACTTCTTCCAGACCCCGTACGGCCTCTTTGCGCTCGGGGCGCAGGCGCAGCGCGCCGGTCACTCGGTCAAGGTGATCAACCTGTCGGCCTTCTCGTGGGCCAAGGTGGAAGAGGTGCTCCGCAGCCTGCGCGCGGACGTATACGGCCTGTCCTGCTGGACCGCGAACCGGCGCGGCGTCGCCCTCGTCGCGCGCGAGATCAAGCGGCTCCAGCCCGACGCCCACGTGGTCGTAGGCGGTCCCCACGCCACGCCGCTCGCTCGCGAGATGCTCGCGCACCACGAGGCGATCGACACGATCTCCATCGGCG
>DATGJA010000721.1:0-3777 GCA_035295445.1 Polyangiaceae bacterium
CGGTCTCAAGATCGACGTCGACGCGCTGCCCGCATCGGTCGTGACGGCGATTCAGAACAAGCAACTCGACCTCACGAGTCCGGCGACGACATTGACGGCGCTCCAAGTCAACGCCGTCGTTGGCGTCACGGGCATTTTTGATGCGAACAAGAACCTGACGTCCATCGGGATCCAGTGCGCGCTTTGCCATTCCACCGTCGACGACTCGCTCGCGCAGGGAATCGGTCATCGACTCGACGGCTGGGCGAACCGTGACCTCAACGTGGGGGCGATCGTCAACCTGGCCCCCGACCTGTCCGTTCCGGCGACCGTACTCGGCGTACCCGAAGCCACGGTTCGAACGGTCCTTCAGACTTGGGGACCGGGAAAGTTCGACGCGGAGCTCTTCATGGACGGAAAGGCGTTCCAGCCCGATGGTGGCAGTGCCGCGACCTTGATCCCTCCGGCGTTCGGCCTCGCGGGCGTCAACCTCCATACGTGGACCGGCTGGGGATCCGTCCCCTACTGGAACGCCTTCGTGGCCAACCTGGAGATGCATGGCAGCGGGACCTTCTTTGATCCACGACTCGACGATGCCGGGCAGTTCCCGGTCGCCGCGCGAAACAACTTCGGTCACGTCACGAACGCGAACGATCTCGTCACGTCGAAACTGGGGGCGTTGCAGTTTTACCAGCTCGCGCTCCTCGCTCCGACGCCGCCCGCGGGCAGCTTCGATTCTGCCGCCGCAACCCGCGGTCAGGCGGTCTTCAGCGGACAAGCGAAGTGCGCATCGTGTCACGTGCCTCCGCTGTTCACGGAGCCCGGCTGGAACCTGCACACGCCTCAGGACATCGGCATCGACGACTTCCAGTCGAGCCGGGCGCCCGACGGGCGCTATCGCACGGCGCCGTTGAAGGGGCTCTTCTCCCATACGACGGGCGGCTTCTATCACGACGGGCGCTTCGCGACGCTCGCCGACGTCGTCATCCACTACAACACGGCGTTGAACCTGGGCCTGACCACGAGCCAAGAGTCCGACCTCGTGCAGTACCTGCTGTCGCTGTGACCCGAAGGGGATCCGACGTCGGCCGAGCTCCTCGGCCCGACGCGGGAGCACAGGCGGGGCTGCGCGGCACGGCGTCGGCGGGACGAGTTCAGTTGCGCCCGGCGCGCGGGTGAACGTCTTGCCTCTCCCCCTCGCCCAAGCCAAGGCGGGAAAGCACGACGGCGACCACGCGATCGCAGCGCGACAGGTGGAACTCGTACGTGCACGCCGCGGCCGGCTCGAGGGCAGCCAGCACCGTCTCCTGGAGGCGGGCACGCGCGCGGAACAGTCGCGTCTTCACCGTCTCTTCGGGGATGCCGAGGCACTCGGCGGTCTCGGCGCCGGTCATCTCCTCGACGGCACGCAGCACGAAGACGATACGGAACTCGTCGGGAAGTGCGTCGATGGCCCTCTCGAGAACCGCGCGGGTCTCGGCGTCGGTTGCGTTCTGCTCGGGGCTGAAGCGCGGGCCGGTAGGCATGAACGTGGTCTCCTGGTTCTGCTGATCGATGGGCTGAAAGCGCCGTCCGCGTCTGACGCGCGCAAGCGCCTCGTGCACGGCAATCCGCGTGAGCCAAGTGGAGAAGAGCGCGCGCCCCTCGAACTCGTGAAGGTGTGCGTACGCGCGCACGTAGGCGTCCTGCATGACGTCCTCTGCCTCCCCGTCGTCGCGCAAGATGGCTCGCGCCGCGCGATAGATGCGCCGGTTGTGACGCCGCATGATGAGCTCGAACAGCTGCGTCTCACCGGCTCGAACGCGCGCGACGATCTCCTCGTCCGTGAGCGTCGCCATCGACCTGATCATCGCCGCCTGCATGGCGCTCTCCGTTGGCCGACGGGGCCTTCGAATGGAACGGAGTCGGACCGCCGCGAAAGGTTCCCGGAAAGCTCGCCGGGTCGTTGCATCCAGCTCGGCCGGGAACCAATTCCGGCGCCGGGACTCGATTGTCCCGCAGACCGACGCATCGGGCGAAGGCCTGTACCGGAGACGCAAGATGCGCTTTCGCACAAGCGGGCGCAAACCGAAAGGATCTTCACGATGGCAAACGCAGCAGTTGCACACACGGCCGAGGCGCACGAGCACTCGCAGGGGGACGCACATGGCCCCGCGTACCAGGCGTACCAGATCCTTCACTGGGGCTTTGTCGCCGCGCCGGTCATCGCGGGAGCGGACAAATTCCTCCACCTGCTGACCGACTGGGATCGGTACCTCGCGCCCGCATTGGCGCACCTCTCTCCGCTCGGCGCGCACGCGACGATGCTTGTCGTTGGCGTCGTCGAGGTCGTGGCCGGGCTCGTCGTGGCCGTACGGCCGCGGATTGGCGCCTACGTCGTCGCCGCTTGGCTCGTAGGCATCATCCTCAATCTGCTCCTCTTGGGCGCGTTCTTCGACGTCGCGCTCCGCGACTTCGGCCTATTTCTGGCCGCCCTCGCGCTGGGTCGGTTGAGCGGTGTCTATGACGGCGGATCGCTTCTCAAGCGCGAGGCGCCGTGAAGATCGCAATCGCCGACGGGTCGAGCCGAAGGTGCCCCTTCGGCTGCTAGCGCGGACGAAGTCCGTCGAAGATGACCGCGAGGAGCCGGTTACGTTCCGCCGGTCCCGCGCCGTGCCGATCTGCGGCCCCAACGGTGCCCATGACGAGCGTGAGCACGTCGCTCGCGCCCACGTCGTTCCTCACGGCTCCGGCGGCTTGCGCACGCTCCACGAGGACGGCCACCGCCCGCTTCATGCGCTGCTTGATCGCGGCGATCCGCTCGAGGTCCATGCCCGTGCCCGCGAGCGCCGTCAAAAAGTCCTTCTTCGCCGCTCCTTCCTCGACCATTCGGGTGAGAAACCCGAAGAAGGCGCCCCCTGGGTCGGTCGCCTTGGCGCCCCCTCGCGCCTGCTCGACGAGCTGTTCCATCCGTCCGACGACGATTGCCTCGAACAGCGCCTCCTTGGTCGGGAAGTGCCTGTAGAGCGTGCCTACGCCCAAGCCGGCGCGGCGCGCGATCTCGTCGATGGGTACCGCCAGCCCCTCTTTGGCGAAGACCTGTTGCGCGGTCTCCAGCACGTGCTGTCGGTTGCGCATGGCATCGGAGCGGAGCGGGCGCGGCTGCTTCACGAGGGGGGCCCTACGCACCCGCCGTTGACAAACGGAGGGATGGTTCCGTATACAATAGGAAACGGAGGCACGGTTCCGATTGTACTCCGGGAGCCGTCCGTAAAGGAGCCCGATGATCCCATCCGCCGCACGTTCCGATCCGCGGGGCCCTGTTCGCTGCGGTCCGGTCGCCGCCCCCGTAGCGGCGAGCACGTCGCTGGTCCTTCGCTACTTCGAGATGTGGAACACCGGCCAGGGCGCGATGGCCGACGAGTTGCTCGGCGCAGCGTACGTCGAGCATGCGCATCCGGACCTCCTCGGTCCGGCCGCAGCGCGCTCGCTGGTGCCGCGCGTGCACGGTCTTTTCCCCAGCGTGGTCGTCTCGGCGGAGGTCGTCCTGGCCGACTCCGAGTTGGTCGTCGTTCGGACCGAGGTGCAGCCACGCGACGCCGACGGGCACCCCAGCGGCCCCCGCCGCGGCATGGCCTTGTTCCGCATCGCCGACGGAAAACTGGCCGAGCAGTGGAGCTGGTACGAGCCCGTTCGGGCGCCGACGCACGGCTAGTTACATGAACTTGCGCGGGCGCAAGACGTCGATGAGCGCGCCGAACAGGCTGAGACGATCGCGAACACCACCGGCTCGCCACGGAGGCTGTCGCGGCGGTGGTG
>DATGJA010000722.1:0-4379 GCA_035295445.1 Polyangiaceae bacterium
GGCGAGTTCGATCAGGCGCTCCTGCTCGGCAAGATTCGTGATCTCGTCGGGTGACGTCATGGCCAAGATCCGTGTCCTCGTCGTCGAAGACTCGCTGACCGTACGAAAGAGACTGGTCGCGATTCTCAAGAGCGATCCCGAGATCGACGTGATCGCCGAGGCGGTCGACGGCAAGGCGGCGATCGAGCTCTGCGACCAGTACCGGCCCGACGTCGTCACGATGGACATGATGCTGCCCGTCATGACGGGGCTCGCCGCGACCGAGTACATCATGGCCCACTTTCCGACGCCCATTCTCATCGTCTCGGCGTCTACCAACCGCGGGGAGCTCTTCCGCACGTACGACGCGCTCGCGGCGGGCGCGCTCGATGTCTTAGAGAAGCCCATCGGGGACGACCGCGACGACGGGTGGGGGAGCAAGTTCCTCGCGACCGTGAAGCTCGTCTCGCGCATCAAGGTGATCACGCATCTGCGCGCGAAGCTGAGCGGCGCGCCCCGCCGCCCCCCGTCGGATCCCGTTCGCGAGACGCCGGCGTTCCGGGCTATCGCGATGGGCGCGTCCACCGGCGGCCCGGCTGCCCTGCGACAGATTCTCCGCGCCCTTCCGCCCGACTTTCCCCTCCCGATCCTGCTCGTCATGCACATCGCCGAGCCGTTCGGGGCGGCGTTCGCGGAGTGGCTCGACGGCACCTCCCCCCTGCCCGTTGCGTTCGCCGCCGACGGGGACCCGGTGCCGCCCGTGGGGCAAGCCAGGGTGCTCCTCGCACCGCCAGATCACCACGTCGTCGTGCGCCACGGGGCCGTCGGGCTCACGCGCGATCCGGAGCGCCACTCCTGCCGGCCCTCGGTCGACATACTCTTCGAGTCGGTGGCCGACGACCTCGGTCCGCGCGCGATCGGGTGCTTGCTGACGGGCATGGGTCGCGACGGCGCCGACGGTCTCCTCAAGATGCGTCGGGCCGGGGGGACGTGCCTGGCGCAAGACGAGGCGAGCTCGGTCGTGTACGGAATGCCGCGCGAGGCCGCGCGCCTCGGGGCCGCCCAGCGCGTCCTTTCGCTGGACGACATCGGCGGCGCGCTTGTCCGGCTCGCACGCGGGGCGGCGCGATGACCCCCTCGATCCTCGTCGTGGACGACAGCCTGACGGTCCGGATGGACCTCGCGGAGGCGCTCGAGGGAGCCGGTCTCCACCCGCTGGCCTGCGCCACCCTCGCCGAGGCGCGCCAGCACCTTGCGCGCGAGGCCATCGAACTCGTGATCCTCGACGTCGTGCTGCCGGACGGCGATGGAATCGAGTTGCTCCGGGAGATGCGGGCCGGAGCCGGGCGGGCGAGCGTGATCCTGCTTTCGACCGAGGCGGAGGTGAAGGACCGGATCCGCGGCCTGCGGACGGGTGCCGACGACTACGTAGGAAAGCCGTACGACACCGGATACCTGGTGGCTCGCGCCAAGGAGCTCGTGCGCTCTCACTCCCCCGAGGCGGGACCGGCGCCCGCGACCCTCCTCGTCATCGACGACAGCCCCACCTTTCGCGAAGCGCTGCGCAAGGCGTTCGCCGATGCGGGCTACCACGTGCTGACCGCCTCGAACGGCGAAGAAGGGCTGCGCGTCGCAGCGTCCAGCCGGCCGACGGCCGTCGTCGTCGACAGCGTGATGCCGGGGATCGACGGAGGGACTGTCATCCGCAAGATTCGCATGGATGCAGCGCTCCGGCGCATGCCTTGCGTGCTCGTGACGGGTTCCGAGCTCGAAGACCGAGCCGCCGAACCGCGCGCCCTCGACGCAGGGGCGGACGCCTTCGTCCGAAAGGACGAGGACCTTGCGGTGATCTTGGCTCGCGTGGGAGCCGTCCTGCGAGGCGCCGCGGCGCAGCGGATCGACTCGGCGAGTTTGCTCGGCCCGATGCGCGTGCTCGCGGTGGATGACAGCCCCACTTACCTGTACGAGCTGTCGGACGTACTCCGCGACGAGGGATACGACGTCATCGTGGCGCACTCCGGCGAAGAGGCGTTGGACATGCTGGCGGTGCAGCCGGTCGACTGCATCCTTCTCGACGTCCAGATGCCGGGCCTCGGCGGCCACGAGACGTGTCGGCGGATCAAGTCCGCGCCGGGCGTGCGGGACATCCCGCTCCTGCTCGTGACCGCGTCGGAAGCCCGGTCCGCCGCGATCGACGGGTTCGGCACGGGCGCGGACGACTTCATTTCGAAGTCGAGCGACCACGACGTGCTCCGCGCGAGGGTGCGCGCCCAGTTGCGGCGAAAGCAGTTCGAGGACGAGCACCGTCGCGCACGCGAGGAGCTGCTGCGCGTCGAGCTCGACGCCTCCGAACAGCGCTCGGCGCGGGCGGTCGCGGAGGCGAAGGCTGCGCTGGTCGATCAGCTCGAGCGAAAGAACCGCGAGCTCGAGGCCTTTGGCTACTCCGTCTCGCACGACTTGAAAGCGCCTGTGCGGAGCATCAGCGGCTTCAGCCAGATCCTCCTTGAGGAGAACGGGGCGCAGCTCGACGAGTCCGGACGTGGTCACCTCCTGCGGATCCAGGCCGCGGCCCGGCGCATGGGTCAGCTCATCGACGACTTGCTGAAGCTCTCTCAGATCGGTCGTGCCAGCCTCGATCGCACCGAAGTCGACCTGTCGAGGCTCGCGGCCGTTGTCGTCGAGGAGCTGCGGCGAAGGGAGCCGGAGCGGACTGTCGAGGTCGCGATCCAGGAGGGCCTGACCGTCCGCGGCGACAGCCGGCTGCTTCGGGTCTTGCTCGAGAATCTCATCGGCAACGCGTGGAAGTTTACCTCGAAGACGAGCGCGCCCCGGATCGAAGTGGGCGCTGCGCTCGCCGAGGGCACGAACGCGTTCTTCGTCCGAGACAACGGTGCGGGGTTCGACCCTCGGTGGGTCAGCACCCTCTTCGCGCCGTTTCGGCGTCTGCACAAGGAAACGGATTTCGCGGGCACGGGCATCGGCCTTGCGACCGTCCACCGCATCGTCGATCGGCATGGCGGCCGCGTATGGGCCGAAGGCGCCGTCGGACGGGGCGCGACGTTTCGCTTTACCATCCCCTGAGCGCGTCGTTTGCCTCCTTCCATCGCTGTGCGGCGGCAGCGCGCGAAGTCCGCCCCTAATTTAGAGCAACCGCATCGTTCGTGCGCAGCCACCCTTTCGGCTAATGGACGATCTCGCCGACCTTGCCCTTGAAGCGCAAGGGTCGCCGCGCCTCCAGAGACGAAGGTGATGCGCTCACGGCCGTCGAGGTCGCTGGGGCTCTTCGGCTCGGGATGCTTTTGGAGGTACTCCCCCGGCGTCCCGGCGGTAACAACGGGGGTAGCAACTATCTTTCGCGCGACCACCGTCGAGTCGGTCAGAGGGCCTTTGTGGATGGCCAAATCGACGCCCTCGTGTACGAGGTCGGCGGCGCGATCGGTGACCACGATCTCGACGATGTTAGGAAAGCGGGCGAAGAACTCACCCAGCCTCGGTAGGACGTACACGCGGCTGAAGACGGGGGCAACCGGTCAAGCGGATGAGGCCTCGCGTTTGGTCGCGATGGCAAGCCCGGCCGCGCGGTCGCCGCGGCTTGGATGTCCACTACCGAAGGTCGCGGAGTGAACGCCTTTCCGCCACCACAGGTAGCAGTGGTCGATGAGTCCCCCTTGGCTGACGGCAGTTGCTACCCACCGAGCGCTTTCTCGGCCGCGACGCGGCCGGCCTCGATGTACGCCTGTCGCAGGTTGCGGTCGGCGAACCCGGAGAGGGCCGTGCCCGGCAGCGGGGTGTCCGGGCAGACGAGGATCAGACGCAGGTCGCGCCAGCCGAGCGCGCCGAGTACCGCCGCCCGCGTCTGCGCGGTAGCGCCAGCGGAGTCGAGGGCGGAGGTCACGCTCCGCAGCAGAGTGTTCGTCTTTTGCGCCATGCCGAGATCGTGCGCGACGCGCTCGTTAATCAGGATGTCGGCGAGCTTGGCGACCATAGCCACCCCGCTCGGCTCCGGCGCCGGCGCAGACGCGAGCGACTCCGTGGTGATGACGATGACGGTCTGCACCTGCGGATCGTCGAGGAGGCACGAGATAGGCGCGTTGTTCACGGCGCCTCCGTCGATGCAAGGCAGGCCGTCGATCATGGTGGGCGAAAACAAGCCAGGGAACGAGGCAGAAGCCGCCGCGCAGGTCGCAATCTCAAACCACACGGCGCTGTCGAGAAAGTCGGTCGCGTCGAAATCCTTGTCGAGCTCGTAGCGAGGCAGCGGGTCATCGGCGGCAGGCAGGGCGCTCAGGCTGCTCGTGACGAGGGTCACCTTGACCGGGGCTCGCACACCTTCAGGCGCGCTCCCGACGACACGCTGAATGCCTTCCTGGACCAGGGCGACGAGCTTCGAGGTGTCGGAT
>DATGJA010000723.1:0-6554 GCA_035295445.1 Polyangiaceae bacterium
CGACGACGCCGCGGTCCGCGAGCGCCTCCAGCGCGACGATCGCGTCGCCCGCGCGACCGTCGTGCAGCGCGCTCGTCGCCGAAGCGAAGAGGGCGGCCGCGTCGTCCTCTGCGCGCGCCGGGCCGGCCCAGCCGATCGCGACGGCGAACGCCAGCGCATCGAACCACCCGAGCTGCCAGCGCTCGCGGCTCCTCACGGTCGCTTCTCCAGCCCGCGAATCGCGGCTCGCGCGCGCTCCCAGCGGGCCCGCGCCGAGGCGACGTCCGACGCCTCGGGCGCGAATCGAGCGAGATCGCACTCGTGCAGCAGGTCGGCGACGCGCGACGCATCGTCGACCCTCACGCCGGCCTTCTCGAGGCGATCGACGACCTCTCGGCCGATGGCATCACGCACGCTCACCCCGGCGTACGCGACGGTCGCCGCCTCGAGCGCGCGCGCGGTCGCGGCATCCGTCGTGCGCCCGTCCTTGCCCCGGCTCGCGGCCTGCGCGGCCGCCACGCGCTCCTTCAGATCCGTGGCCGGAGACGCGCGGCGCGCGCGCCACCGGCGGGCAATGCCCCGGCCCGTCGCGCGGCCTGCGACGGCCACGCCGAAAGCGACCGGACACGCACCGATGCCCAGCCACCAGAACGCGGGCGCGTCGTCCCAGTGCGGGCGGGTCGCCCTGAGCCTCGCCTCTTCGACGTCGCGCGGACCCGGGAGGCCCCCGAGGAGCTCGTCGCGATCCGCGCCGCCACCGCCCGCCATCGCCGCCGCCTTCACGTGGACCACGCCGAGCGCGGCGCGCGCGACGTCGTACGCCTTCGCGGCGGGGTCCCAGAACGGCACGGCGATCTCGCCCAGATCGAACGAGCCGGCGCGCTGCATCCGCACGACGTAATCGAACGTCCTCTTGCCCCCGAAGGTGTCGCGGCCCGTCGGGCCCACCTGCTCGTGCACCTCGGGCGCCAGCCACTCGACCCCCGCGCGCGCCGCGGGCGCGAGGCGGGCGGGCAGGTTCCCGGTCCCCGAGAGCTCGACGTGAACGCCGACCGCGCCGCCCTGGTCTACCTCGCGCGGGTCGACTTGCGCGCTCAACGCGAAACGACCGACGTCGCCGAGGGCGTATCCGGGGGGCCGCCCGCCCGCGGGGGGTTCGGTGACGCGCACGTGGAAGGTCTCGGTCTCGCGCGCGACGCCGGCGGCCGGGCGCGGGCGCCCGAGCTTCACGCTCATCGGGCCGATCAGCAGGTCCCCGGTCCGCAAGGGGAAGAGCGCCCACTTTCGAATGAGGCGGACCGCCCACGTGCGCCCGCCGACGCTCGCGTACTTGAGCGGCTGCTGCTGGTCCTCGGGCACGAGCGGCTGCTTGACGAAATCGGCGACCTGCGCGTCGTGGAAGTCTTGCTGGTCGATCTCGCCGGGCGCTTCGACGTCCTGGTACTCGTAGATGCTGAATGTGACCTGCTCGCCGACGACGGCCGCGGTCTTGTCGATGGTGGCGTGGAGAAAGTCGTACGGCCCGCGCGGCGAGTCGAGCGCGAGCCTCGGGTCGGTAGTCACGTCGGGCGGCCGCTGCTCCTGGTCGTTTCCTTCGAACCCGGGGAAGAGGCCCTTCCACGGGTCGAACGGAGTGAGGCCGAAAGACCCGAAGGGCATCTGGGGAAAGGCGGGCCTCCCGCGTCGCGGGGGCGCCTGGCCCGCGGGCACGACGTGCACCACGATCGGACGCGAGGTGACGCGGGCTCCGCCCATCGCCGCGCTCACGGGCCCGAGCGTGAACTGGCCCGCGCGCTGCGCGAGGAGCGTCCAGTCCACCGTGAGCGTGTAGCGATCCATGCGGCTGCCGTTGATGCTGATCAGCGTCTGCGACGGCGACGCGCTCTGCCCGCGCACCGCGAAGCCCGGCGTCGGGCCGGGGCGCGGATCGCTCGGCAATGAGTCGGAGCTCGTTGCGGTCATCTGCAGGTGCAAGACGTCGCCGACGGCCACGGTGTCCGCGTCCACCTCCGCCTGCACCTGCGCGTTGGTCTGCGCCAGGGCGGACGCGCTCGCCGCGGCGCCGAGGGCCAGCAAGCCGGCGGCGAGGAGCCTCTTCACTTGTCCGCCATCCCGCGCACGCGCTTCTTTCCTGCGCGCTTGGCCTCCTCCTGCTGGAGGGTCGGCGCGTTCTCGAGTTGATCGAGCATCCGCTCGTCCTCGTTGGAGGGCGGCGGCGCCGCGCCGGCGTCCCGCTGACCGTCCCCCCCGTCCGGCTCCGGTGGTTTGGACTGCGGGCCGGCGTCGGGCGGCTCGTGGTCCGCGTCCTTGTCGGCCCCTCCTGCGTCCTTGGCCGAGTCGTGGCCACCGTCCGGCTGCTGGTCCCTGCCGCCGTCGCCCGCAGCGCCGTCGTGCGACGCGTCCTGCGATGCATCGGAGCCCGCGTCCTTCTGATCCTCGATGCGGCGGAGCGCGATGGCGCGGTTGTACGCGGCGTCGCGCGAGACCGGGTCGCCTCCGTCGGCCTCCGCCGGCGCGAGGACCAGGGCCGTATCGTACGCGCGTACCGCAGCCTCGTAGGCTCCGTCCAAGAACGAGAGGTTGCCCTCGAGGTACCGCGCACGCGCGCGCAGCTCGGACGACAGGGCGTCGTCGTCGGCGATCGGCTGCACGACGCGGCGGGCGCATTCGGTCTGGGCGTGCCGGCGCTCGCGCGTCGCGTCGTCGACCCCGGCGGCGATCTCCTCCTCTCCGAAGCGCCGCCCGAATCGCTCACCCACGCCGAAGAGCGCCAGGCCGAGGTCGAAGGTGCCGTCCGCCCGGCGCCGCAATCCGTCGGGCGCGCCGATGTTGCCGTCCTTGCACGGCCCGGTCGACAAGTACTCCTCGAGCGTCGCGGCCGCCGCCGCCGCGTCGCCCGCGTCGAGCTCGCCCATCGCCTGGCGCACCGGCGGCGCCTCGCGGTCGAATGGACGGGATGGATTCCATCCGCACCCGGCGACGACGCCGAGCACGATCGCCCCCGCGCCGAGCCGCCGGACCCTCACGCCGCCCCCTCCGACGCGCGGCGCTTCCGTGTGCCGTCCGAACTCTCGCTTCGCTCGAGCCTGCCTCCAATCTTGCGCCGCGGCGACTCTCCCAGGAGCGCCTCGACGAGGAGCAGGATCACCGCGAGGCCGAGCGGCCACGCGTACTCCTCGGCGTACACCGTCTCCACCTTCTCGCTCAGCTCCTCCCGCATCAGCCTCCTCAGAGCCTGCGCGATGCGGTCGATGCCGGTCTCGCCGTGCTCGGCCCGAACGATGGTCCCCCCCGTCGCCTGCGCCACGCGCGCGAGCTGCGCCTCGCCCTCCGCCGACAGCTGCGTGGTCAGCGGCTTGCCCTCGTCGTCCCTGCGGATCCCGCGAATGCGCCCGTCGGCGCCGACGTCCGGGATGACCTCGGGAGCGCGGCCGCCGATCTGCACCACGTCGATGCGGGTCCCCTCCTGAGCGCAGTTGTCCGCGACCGCTACGGGGTCCCCCTCGAGGTCCTCGCCGTCGGTCACCAGGACGACGACGCGCATGTGATCCTTCGATTTGGGATCCCGGGCGAACACCTCGCGCGCGGTCTCGAGCGCTCGCGCCGTCGCCGTCCCGCCGACCGGCATGTCGTTCGGGTCGAGCTGCCGGAAGAACTGCGCGATGGCCGCGCCGTCGCTCGTCAGCGGGAAGCTCATGGGCTCACCCGCGAACGCGACGGCCCCGAAGCGGGCGCCGGTAAGGTCGGCGATGAGTCGCGCGACCTCCGCCTTCGCGCGCGCGATGCGGCTCGGCACAACGTCGCGCGCGTACATGCTCTTCGAGTAGTCGAGCACCACGACCACGTCGAGGTTGGTGGCCGGGATGATGCGCGTGCCGCTGCCGAACTTGGGGCGCGCTAGCGCCACGAACGCGAAGAGCATCGCGCCGACGAGGAGCACCGCCTTGACGGCGCGACGCGCGGTGGCGTCGTACGTCACGAGCGGGGCCAGGACCTTCGGCTCGCCGAACGTGCGCGCCGCCCTCGCCTGGCGGACCCCGCCCCACGCCACGGCCGTGGCGTACGCGACGAAGGCGAGGGCGCAAAACGCGGCGACCAGGACGCCCCACGTCGAGGCGAAGTCGTGCCCCCACTTCACGGGAACCTCCGCACGAGGGCGAGCCGCAAGAGCGCCTCGAGCGCCACGATCAGCACCGCCGGCACGAGCAAGAACGGAAAGAGGTCCTCCATCGTGGCGGCTTGCGACTCGAAGCGCGTCTTCTCGAGGTGGTCGAGGATCGAGTGCATGCTCTTCTCGAGGCCGGGCTTGTCGGTCGCGATGAAGGCCTCGCCCCCCGTGTCGTGCGCCATGGTGCGCAATAGGTCGGGGTTCACCGGGAACCGCTGCCGCGCGTAGACCGGTTGACCGAAGAGGTCCATGCCGGTCTGGACGTCGACGAGATCCCCGTTCCCGATCTGGACCGTGTAGATCCGTACGCCTTCCGTCTGCGCGAGGTGCGCCGAGTACTCGGGAGAGATGACGCCCTCGTTCGAGTCGCCGTCCGTGAGAAGAACGACCGTCTTGCTCCGAGCGTCGCTGCGACGCATCCTCGCGACGGCGGTCCCGATGGCGTCGCCAATCGCCGTCTTGGTCTGGTCGATGACGCCGAGCTCGATCCGCGAAACGAGCGACGCGATGAGGGCGTAGTCGAGCGTCGGCGGCGAGAGGACGAACGCCTGCTTGGCGAAGACGACGACCCCGATCCGGTCGGTCTTGCGGCGCCGCACGAAGTCGATGAGGACGTCCTTGGCCACGTCGATGCGCGTCGCCCGGTGACGTTGCCCGCGACCGGCGGCTGCCGACGGGAGATCGCCGGCCGGCGCGTCCATCACGGCCGCCATCGAGCCCGACAGATCGAGCACGAGGACGATGTCGATCCCGCGCTCTTCTTCCGTCTCGCCGCGAAGGACGCTCTGCGGCCGGGCGAGCGCCAGGACCGCGAGGACGACGGCCGCGCCCCGGAGGATGCCGGGCACGTCGCGCAGCGGCGTGCGCCACCCGCGCGGGCCGCGGACGATCGGCGCGATCGTGGGGAGGCCCAGGCGCGGCACGCGCGCGTCCGCGCCCAGCGTCATGCGCCAGACGATGTACGGCACGGCGAGGAGCGTGGCGCCGAGGGCCACGCACCACCCGGCGCGGGCGAGCCATCCGAGGGAGTCGGCCGTCGATGGGTGCGCGCCGAGCGGGCCGGGCCACGCGGTCCACTGCGCCTCGCGCCACGCCGGACCGCGGAGCAAGGCAGGTGCCACGAGCGCGCAGGCCAGGACCGCGATCGTGCCCAGCGTCACGAGCGCGCCGCGCAGCCAGCGGGGGCGAGCGCCTGTCACGACGCACCTTCCCGGGTCGGCGTCGTGGCACGAACCACGCGCTCGGCGTCGGCGAGCGCACGTTCGCACTCGTTCAGGGTGGGGGTGAGATCGGCGAACTTCACGAGATCGCAGTGCTGCAGGAAGCCCGCGATCTCGGGCAACGAGAGGCCGAAATGAGGCACGCGACGCAGCGCCGCGAGGGTCTCGTCGGTCGTCGACTCGAGACCGTCGAAGCCGAAGCGCGCGCCGAGGTACCGGCGGACGGCGTCGTTGACGCGATCGAAGAACTCCGAGAAGCGCTGCGTCTCGAGCAGACCCGCGTGACGCACTTCGTGCAGGCTCTCGAGCGCGACCTCCCAGGCGGGACGGGGCGGCGGCGGCGGCGCGACGGGCTTGGGGCGCTGCATCCACCGGTAGGCGAGCCACGCGAGCACGGAGCCCACGGCGATCCCGGCGGCCCCGTAGGACAGAGCCCGCTTGAGCGAGACCCACTCCTCCCGCTGCGAGCGCGGGGCGGGGTTTCCCTTCGGCTCGGCGCGCGGCGTCGACGCCGTCGGGTCCTCGACCACGATCGAGTGGGCCTTCGTGCAGAGCGTGACCACGTCGCCACTGGCGCGCGCGATCGAGACCGGGAGCGGCGGCAGGCTGAGCCTCCGCCTCCCCGGTTCGCTCGGCAACGCGAGCAGCGGCAGGTCCACCACCGTCTCGCGGCGGCCGCTCTGGACGTCGAGGTCCGTGGTCGCCAACCGGGCGGGCGCGCCGCCGTCCTGGTCGGGCAGCACGAAGCCGGCCGACTTGAGCGCCCGCGCCGAGTCGCTCTCGCTCTTGAGCTCGAGGCCGTGGGGCAGCACCGTCTCGCCGCGGCCGTGCGACACCACCACGTGGAGCGTCGCCGCGTAGCCGGTCGTCCCGCGTTCAGGGAACGTGTCGAAGAGGTGCGGCCCCGCTTGTCCTGTGGGCGCGGTTTCCACGCACTCGGCGCGGGCCGACGGCGCGGCGAGAGAGAGTGAAGCGAGGAGTGCGGCCTGACCGAGCACGCTCGGCGCTCGCGACCCGCGCAGCAGCGGCCGTCGCGTCATCGGCGGATCCTCCGCGCGCGCCGGGCGAAGAGATCACGCAGCGGGTTCACGAACGAACCTGCGGTGCTGATCTCGACGGCGTCGAGGCCGAGCTTGTTGAACGCCGCGCGCCTCGACTCGGCGATCTTCCGCATCGCGCTGGCGTAC
>DATGJA010000724.1:0-6864 GCA_035295445.1 Polyangiaceae bacterium
ATGCGACGGCGAGTGAGCAGCGAGTTCGGTTCCCGCCTCAGCGTCCTGCCGGGCGAGGTGCTCGCAGGCAAATACCGGGTCGATCGGGTGATCGGATCGGGCGGGATGAGCGTGGTCGTCGCCGCACACCATATTCAACTCGACGAGAAGGTCGCGCTGAAGTTCCTCGCGCCCGAGTTGCTCCGGCATCATGACGCGGTCACGCGCTTTCTTCGCGAGGCCAGGGCCGCGGTCAAGATCAAGAGCGAGCACGTGGCCAGAGTCACGGACGTCGGCACGCTCGATAACGGCATCCCGTACATGGTCATGGAGTATCTCGAGGGCGCGGACCTCGCTGCCTGGCTCCAGGAGTACGGTCGCTTGCCTGTCGAGCAAGCCATCGACTTCGTGCTTCAAGCCTGTGTCGCAGTCGGGGAGGCCCACGCACTCGGAATCATTCACCGGGACCTCAAGCCGTCGAACCTCTTTTGTGTGCAACGCACGGACAAGAGGTTCTGCGTCAAGGTGCTGGACTTCGGCATCTCGAAGGTCATCGACCTAGGCTCGAAACGCACGGCTCCCGGGATGGCCATGACGAGGACGAGCACCCTCATGGGGTCGCCTCTCTACATGTCGCCGGAGCAGATGCGCTCCGCCAGGGACATCGACGAGAGGACCGACATTTGGGCGCTGGGCGTCATCTTGTTCGAGCTCATTGCCGGTCGGCCCCCGTTCATCGCCGAGGCGGTGACCGAACTTGCCATCAAGGTCGCCAACGACCCGGCGCCCTCGCTGCGCGCCTTCACGCCGGAGGTCGAACCGTCGCTCGAAGCCGCGATCCTCAAATGCCTGGAGAAAGACGTCGTGCGCCGATATTCCAGCGTCGGAGAGCTGGCGCTCGCCGTGTCGCCCTGGGCATCGCCGCGTGCCAGGTTGTCGGTCGAACGCATCACCGGGATCGTCCAACCCACCTCGCGTCGGGAGAGCGCGCCGCCTCCCCGATCCGAGACGTCCGAGCCACCCCACGTCGCCGCAAAGACAGTGCCCCCCATCGGGCGGACGACCGGCGGGAGGATGCGTCGGCGAACGACGGTCCTCGGAGGGGGGCTTCTCGCGGCGCTGGGCGTCGCCACGGCCGGTAGCTTGGCCATCCTCTCCAAGTCAGGTCCCAGCCCCACCGTACCGACGTCGACGGTCAGGGCGCCGTCGACCGATTCGGTGGCAGGTGCGGTACGGCTCGCGCCGGTGCAGGAGCTGGCAGAGCTGCCCGGGACTCCCGACGCCGCACTTGCGCCCGCGGCGTCCGCCGCGCCGGTCGTCGAGGTCAGCTCCCCTCCGACGGCCTCGCCTCCACCCGTGCCTGCGCCCGCGGCGGCGCTCGGCGCACCCCGCGGCGCCGCGATCGCCGCGCCGCCCGTCTCCGGTACGGTGCCTGCCGCACCGATCTTGGCAAGGCCGAGGACCGTGGAAGACGGCGGCTGGCGGCTGAACGGATATCGCGACGATCTCAGCCTCGGAAGCGGGCCGAACTGCGATCCGCCCTACTTCACGAGCGACGCCGGGACGCGCGTCTTCAAGAAAGAGTGCCTCTGAGTCGTCGCGCCGCGCCGGCGCTGACGCCAGCCCGCCGAATCGCAGCGAGCGGGCTACTTTGCGAGCATGCCCTGGGTCGTGCACGTGGTCGTCATGGCCGGCGAGACGATGGCGCTCGAGCCGAGCGTCGCGGCGCCGCTCGTCGTGTTGATGCGGATACGTCCTGCGGCACCGCCGCCGCTGCCCGCGTGTCCGTTGGCGTAGGTCCCCGCGGTTCCGTTGATCATCGTCCCCGCACCGCCGACTCCCTCCGTCGCGGCGCCTCCGGCGGCGGGCTGCGCGCTCGGCTGTCCCGTCTGTCCGGCGCCGCTCGAATTCGGGGTGCCGAGACCCGCGCCGCCGCCGTTGGCAGCGACGATGCCGTCGATCGTCACCTGGGGTGCCTCGAGGAGGATGCCGCCGCCGCCTCCCGTGTTCGCCCCGCCGTAGCCCGGCACGTTGAGGACGCCCACGCTGCCCAACGTGATCGACGTGCCGGCGCTGATCTGGATCGCGCCGCCGCCCTCGCCGCCGTCGTTGTAGTCGCCGTGGTTGCCGCCGGCCGAGCCCCCGATGAGCGGCACGAGCGTCGCGCTCCCGTACGAGCGACCGCCGGCGGCCGGCGCCGTCGCGTCGTCGTTCGGCGCGCCGGGTCCGCCCGTACCGCAGTAGCCGCCTCCTCCCGCACCGGCATGGTTGCCGTCGGCGCCGCCTCCTGGGCCGCCGCCCGCTCCGGACTGGGTGACTTGCGGTCCACCGGCATTGCCCGGCGTGGCGCTCTGCACGGTGCCTTGGATGCTGACGGTCGTGGTGGCCACGAGCACCAGCGGGGGGGCCCCCTTCACCGAGACCGCGGCGCCCTGCTGCACGATGACGGAATGCACGTACAGGATGGTGACTTGTGACCCGTCGCTCTGCATCGCGCTGCTGAACGCGTACGGCACGCCCCCGTCTTCGCCCGGTTTGACGCAGTCGATCTTCATCGCCGAGGTGTCGATGCTGTAATTCGGGTCGGAGATGACGAGATCCCCGACGCTGGAATTCGCCGATACCGACACGTTCGACGGAGTGAAGCCGAGCACTCCCGGCGCACCGGATTCGGCGGGCGCGGCGCCCTCGGGCAAGACCATTCCGTCGGCGAGCGTCCCGCCCGCATCCGTGTTGCCGCCGCCTGCGTCGCTGTTGTTTGCACCCGCGTCCTGGCCGACGCCCCCCCCATCCCCTGAGGGGTGCGAGGCATCGTTGTCGCAACCGGTGGCGCTGGCCGGCGGAGGGGTCGTCGCGGAAGAACCGCACGCCGCTCCGATGAACGACAGGGCGAAAAGCGGGAGCAGGGAAGGACGTCGAGGATGTCGCGAAACGATCATGGCGATCTCCGAAAAGAGGATGAGCGCCGTGCGCTCGCCGAGAGACGGCGAACGACGTCCACCTATTCAGGCCGACGTCGTTGGCGTGTAGCCCTCCCGCTCGCGGAAGATAGCGCGCTCAGTACGAGGGCCCCAGGGCTGTCGAGCGTCGCACCTTGTCCAACCTGTCGAGAAGGCTTTGAATGGCCCGGTGACAGATATCCTCGAAGCCCGGCGTCCGTTCCGCCTCGTCATGGCGCGTTTTGCCCTCCCCGCCTTGCTTCTCGTCGTGGTCGAGTGTCGACGCGCGACGCCGCCGCCACCGCCGACTTCGATCGCGTCGGCGGCGACCACCGCGCCCGAGCCGCCGCCTCGATTCGTATTCATCGATGGCGGCGCGCACATGGGGGAGACGGTTCTTGCGTTCGAGAAGAGCACCCTCTTCACGAAGCATCCGTGGACCATCGTCTCCTTCGAGCCGAACCCGGAGCTCGCGTCGCTCATCCCGAAGCGGCCCGAGCTCACCCTACACGAAGAAGCCATCTGGACGAAGGACGAGGATCTCGACTTTCGTTTCGCCGAGGAGAGCACCCTCGGCGGCTCCGTCGTCGCCACGGTCATCAAGCTGCCGCGCATGAAGACGGTAAGGGTCCACGCGATCGACTTCAGCCAGTGGCTGGCGCGTACGTTCCGAAAGAGTGACGTCTTGTATCTCAAGTTCGATATCGAGGGCGCGGAGTATCCAGTCCTCCAAAAAATGCTCAAGGACGGGACGATGGCGCTCATCGACCGCTTGTACATCGAGTTCCACGGCGAGCAGCAGGCGATAGCCGCCAAGGCAAAGCCGTGGGAGGTCGTCGATGCGAAGAGGGTCGACAACGAGCTCGTCGAGGCAATCACCAGTCTAGCAATCCCCGTCAGCCTGCATCAAAACGAGGAGCCTCAGGGAGAATACTTCTCGTTCAATCCCGAGAAGTACGGTCAATCGTGGTGAGTGTCTTCGTTCCCCGCTGGGCAAGGACCGCTGTCCCGGCGAGCCCCGCGATGACCGACCCGGCGAGCACGCCGAGCTTCGCGAGCGCGGCTTCGTCGGGCGACAAGGCGCGGTCGGCCATCAGGAGCGCGAGGGTGTCCCCTACCCCGCACAGGCAGGCGGCACCGATGAACTGCCGCAACGTCACCCCTTCGAGCGGGGTCGCGAGACCCGTCGCCACGGCGCCGGCGGAGGCGACGAGAACCCCGATCGGCTTGCCGCCTACGAGCCCGAGTACCGTGCCGGCGAAGATGCGAAGGTGCTCCGGTGACGAGAGGCGGACGGAGAGGCGGACGCCCGCCGCCGAGAACGCAAACAGCGGCAGCACCACGTACGCGCTCCAGGGGCCGACGGCCTTCTCGATGCGTTCGGCCGGGGAGAGGAGCCGATCGGCGGCCGCGGATAGGTTGCGAGCCGCCCACTCCCACACGGGTTCGGTCTCCAGGTGCAAGCCGTCGCGCTTCGCGCGCTTCGCCTCAGCCTCTGCTTCATCGAGAGCGGCGAGCGCGTTGGCTGCCTGCGCGAGAAGCGGACCGGGAGCGGGGGCGGGGCGCGCCGGGATGGCGAGCGCGACCAGCACCCCCGCGATGGCGGCATCGACGCCCAAGGCGTGCAGCGACAGCCACGTCGCGAGGGTGGCGAGCACGTACGGCCATCGTGCGTAGACGCGCGCGCGGTTCAGCGCAAAAAGGACGAGCAAACTGAGGCCGACCGCGGGGGCGTAGACGGGCGCAAACGCGGCCGGAAAGAACAAGGCGAGCGTCAGCACGGACAGCACGTCGTCCGAAACGGCGAGCGCGGCAACGAAGACTCGGAGACTCGAGGGAACGCGGTCGCCCAGCAGGGCGAGCAGAGCCAGGGAGAAGGCCACGTCGGTCGCCGTCGGAATTGGCCATCCGTGCGCCGCCGCGCCGCGGTTGAGCGCGAGGTAGACGAGCGCCGGTGCAACGACCCCGCCCAGGGCGGCGACCAGCGGGAGGAGCGCCGCTCGTCGGGTCGTCAGAGCGCCGACCGTCGCCTCGCGTCGAATCTCGAGGCCTACAATCAAGAAGAAGAGCGTGAACAGCCCCTCCGAGAGCCACTCGCGGGTCGTGAGGGACAGCAGGTTTCCCACCGGCCCGATGCCGAGGTGCGCGTTCATGGCCCGCTCGTAGAGCGGAGCCAACGGAGTATTCGCGCAGAGGATCGCGAGGAGCGCGGTCAAGAGCAGAATGAGGCCGCCCGAGCTCGGAAGGCTCGCGAAGACCCGCGCGGACCGGTGCACGCGCGCCGCGACGGGTCGCTCGAGCGCCTCGAGCATCGAGTGATAGTCCCAGGCGCCGTCGTAGCGGAGCCCGTCCACGAAGAGCGTGGGGGTTCCGGTCACCCCGTTGCCGCGACCGTCCTCGACGTCGCGGTCGACACGCGCGGACACGGCCGCGGAATCGAGATCGTCTGCGAAGCGTCTTCGATCGAGCCCGATGGCCGTAGCGAGCTCGAGCAGCTCGCTACGCCCGATGGGAAGCTCGCGATCGAAGATCGCGTCGTGCATCTCGAAGAAGCGCCCTTGAAGCGACGCGGCCTCGGATGCCCTCGCCGCCAGGATCGCTCCGGGGTTCGCGCGCTCGTTCGGGAAGTGGCGGAAGACGTAGACGAGGCGGTCGCCGAGCGCCGCGCGAAGCCGGCGCAGCACGGGCCGAAGGCGACGACAGTACGGGCACAGGAAATCCTGGTAGGTCACGACGAACACGGCCTCGTCGCTCCATGCGCCGCGGACGTGATCGGTCTCGGGGTCCGCCTCCCGGTGGAGCCGAAGCGTCGGTGTGCCTGGGTCGTTCGCCACGGTGAACCAGCGGTGTACCATCGTCCGCCCATGGATCCCTACGCGCGCCTCGTCTGCAGGTGGTGCAACGGCCAGAACGCGAATCCCGGGCAGTGCGTCCTCTGCGGGGCGCCCCTGGACGGCAACAACGTGGTGACCGAGTCGGGATGGCGGGAGGCGCCGCGGCTGCGCGACATGACGGTGATCCGCTTCGGACACAGCACCTGTCAGGTCGAAGGCGAGCTCGTGCCGGTCGTCGAGCTCGGCCTGGCGGCGGGCGACGCCGTGTACTTCGAGCACCACTGCATGCTCTGGAAGACGGACTCCGTACCCCTCGCGGTCATGAACCTCCAGGGCCCCAAGCGATCGTTCTTCCGCATGCCGCACATCGTCACGATCGCGAGCGGCCCCGGGAGCATCGCGTTCAGCCGCGACGCAGCGGGCGAGATCGTCGTCCTGCCCCTTCACCCGCAGATGGAGGTCGACGTCCGCGAACACGCCTTCCTGCTCGCGAGCATGGGTGTGTCGTACAGCTACGTGCGCATCAAGGGCCTCGGCAGCATCTTGCGCGGCGCGAGCGGGATGTGGCTCGACCGCTTCGTCACCGGGCAGTATCAGGGCCTGCTCGTCCTGCACGGCTACGGAAACGTGTTCGAGCGCTTCCTCGCGCCCGGCGAGAGCATCCAGGTCGAGCCGGGTTCGGTGCTCTACAAGGACGCGAGCGTGGCGCTCCAGCCCGAGGGCATCCAGCTCTCCAGCGGCTTCTTCGGCGGGACGACGATGTACCTGGCGCGGCTGACGGGCCCGGGGCGCGTGGGAATCCAGTCGATGTACCACCACCACGAAAGCGGGGAGTGACCGTGAACCCCTCCGGTCACTATGTCTGTCCCTATTGCGGGGCGGCGAGCGCGGGCAGCGTCACGTCATGCCCGGCTTGCGGGGCGCCGGTCGACGTCCGCCTCAAGACGACGCCCTCGGGGTGGATCGAGCTCCCGCCCACGCGCGACATGGCGCACATCCAGTGCGGGCGATCGTCGGTGCAGATCGAAGGGAAGATCGTGCCCGTCGCCGACTTCGCGCTGGCGCCGGGCGACGGCGTGTACTTCGCGCACCATGAGCTCCTCTGGAAGGAG
>DATGJA010000725.1:0-4320 GCA_035295445.1 Polyangiaceae bacterium
CGATCGATCTCAAGAAGTGGGTCGCCGCGATCGACTACACCGCGGACCGCGCGGGGTTTCTGTTGTCGCACGACCTGGCCGTCGCGACCGAGGTCATGCGCGCGACGGAGGACGCCGCGAGCGTCCCGAGCAAGGAGCGCATCAAGGAAGTCGTGCTCTACAGCATCAGCGAGCCGTACTTGCAGTTGCGCGAAAAGCTGGCGATCGGTATCGAAGGCTGACGCAAATCCTTCGCCGTCCCCATTTCCGGTCACACCCTCATGCGTAGCCGGCAGCTCGTAGCCGCGTGCGTGTCGCTGTGGGCTGCGTGCTCGAAGGACGCGCCGCCCGCGCAGCCGGCCGCGTCTCGTGCGGCGACGGACGCGTCGGCCAGGCTCGCCGAGGCGGGCCCCGCGGCCCGCGTCGGACCGCCCCCCGACGCCAACGTCATCCTCTTGTCGGTGGACAGCCTCCGCGCGGACATGCCTTGGAACGGCTACGCCCGGCCGATCGCGCCTCATCTGACCACGTTCGAGCAAAAGGCGGTGAGCTACACGCACGCGCACTCGGTGTCGTCGTACACGTCCATGAGCCTGGGTGGACTCCTCGGCGGGCGCCTGCCGTCGGAGCTCGTTCGCAGCGGGTACTTTTTCGGGACGTACAAGAACGACGTGTTCTTCCCGCGTCTCTTGCAAAAGGCCGGCGTGCATACGATGGGCGTCATGGCGCACATGTATTTCAAGAGCGCCGGCTTCGACCAGGGGTTTGACGACTGGCGGCTCGTGCCGGGGATCACGTTCGATCCGAACACGGACCGGGACGTGACGTCGCCGCAATCGGAGGAGCTCGCCGAGAAGCTCCTCGGCGACCCGGCGAACGACTCGCGGCGGTTCTTCTTCTGGGCGCACTTTCTCGACCCCCACGACCTCTACGAAAAGCACGACGGCATCGACTGGGGAAAGAGCAACCGCGACCGCTACGACGGGGAGGTCACGTTCACCGACCGTTACCTCGGCAAACTGCTCGATTTCGTCGCCGCGCGTCCGTGGGCCCCGCGGACCGTGATCATCGTGACGAGCGATCACGGCGAGGAGTTCGGCGAGCACGGCATGACGCGGCACGGGTTCGAGGTCTGGGAGACGCTCGTGCACGTACCGCTGATGATAGCGGCCCCCGGGACCTCGCCTCGCCGGATCGACGTGCCGCGGAGCGCATTGGATCTGGCGCCGACGATCCTCGCGTTCTTCGGGGTGCCGCCGGCGGATACGTTCGAGGGCAAGTCCCTCGTCGGCGAGGTGTACGGCGGGGCTGCCGAGGAGCGCGACGTCCTCGTCGACCTACCGGCCACCAGCGACAGCGGCAAGCGGCGGGCGCTCATCCACGGCAACGAGAAACTCATCTGCTTCGACGGTGATGCGCTCTGCAAGCTGTTCGATCTCGACGCGGACGGCATGGAGCGCTCCCCCGTCTCAAGGGGCGAGGAGCACGCCTCGATGAAACGCCGCTACGACGCGCTTGCGAAGGGAATCAAAGAGGTGGCACCGTATGCGTGCCGTGAGGGGTGCCTGAACGGCGCGTACCGAAAGAAGGACGAGTGACGATGCGCATCGTCGTGGTCCCGTGTCTCAAAGACAACTACGCGTACCTGGTCGTCGGCGACGGCGGCGACGCGGTCGTGGTCGACGCGTCCGAGGCGGCGCCCGTGCGCGACGCGATGCGGCGGGAAGGGGTGAAGCTCCGGGCGATTTGGAGCACGCACCACCACTGGGATCACGTCGGCGGCAATGAGGAGCTCGCACACGAGTACGGTGTGGAGGTCGTCGGCCACGCGTCGGACAAGGGCCGCCTGCCGGCGTTGACACGAGGGGTGGACACGGGCGACCGCGTGCGCGCAGCGGGCCTGGAGGCCCAGTGTTTCCACATCCCGGGACACACGCTGGGCGCCGTGGGGTACTTCGTCGAGTCGGGCGGGCAGCGCGTGGTCTTCACGGGGGACACGCTCTTTTGCGCCGGGTGCGGACGCTTCTTCGAAGGAACGCCGGCCCAGATGCACGCGTCGTTGACGCGCATACTGGGCCTGCCCGGCGACACGCGCGTCTACTGCGGTCATGAGTACACCGAAGGCAACCTGCGCTTCGCGGCCCACGTCGAGCCATCGAACGCCGACGTCGCGGGCGCGAGAAGCCGCGCGGCGGGCCTTCGCGCATCCGGGAGCCCCACCGTGGGCACCACGCTCGACGAAGAGCGCAAGGTGAATCCGTTCCTACGCGCGTGGTCCCCGGAGATCCGGACGACGCTCGGCATCGCGGCCGACGCGAGCGACGCGGATGCGCTCGGCGCGATCCGCGCCGCCAAAGACTCGTTCAAGTAGCGTCGTCGGTCGGAAGGCGTCGCGCTGAGGCGTCCCTGGCGCGATCTCTCGCTTCGCTCGAGCGTGCGGACTACTCGGCGTCCGAGGGTGCCGTGGCCGTCAGAACGGCTGTGAGGGGCTCGGCCCGCTGCGGCCGCCATCGAGCGCGCTGCGCGTCCGTCATGTCGATGATCCGGAGCGCGGCGAGAAGCCGCATGACCTGGTAGGTCGGATCGATCTCGAACCAGCGCACCGCAAAGTCCGGCGACTGCCCCCAATGGTGGTGGTTATTCTGGAAGAGCTCTCCCATGGTCAGCACGTCGAAGACCAGGGTGTTTCGCGACCGATCGGCGCCCTCGTAGTTCCGGTAGCCGACTTTGTGACCCATGTAGTTGACGATCGCGCCGTGGACCGGGCCGAGGAGCCAGTGGAAGGGCAGGAGCAGGAACAGCCACCAGTGCGTCGCGAACTCGATGTAAAAGAGGGCGTACAGCGTCCCCCACGCTACCGAGATCCACATGTTCGAGAGCGTCTCGTCGACGAGCTTCCACTCGGGGACCCCGCCCAGAAACCGCGGCTCGACCGCAACGCGCCCGAGCTTCACGTCTTCGTAGATCGTCTTGGTCCGCCACATCATCTTGAAGAGGTTGGGCTCCTGGACGGGCGAGTGCGGGTCGCGGGGCGTGTCGCTGAAGGCGTGGTGCATCCGGTGCAAGATGGCGTAGGCGCGCGGGTTGAGGTAGCTCGCACCCTGAACGGCCCAGGTCAAAAAGTGCATCGTGCGCTCCCAGCGCTTGCTCATCGTGAACTGACGGTGAGCGCCGTAGCGATGCAGGAAGAAGCTCTGGAAGAAGACGGAGAGCTGCCAGTGCAGGAGGAAAAAGAGGAGGACGGCCACGGTCTTGGAATACGCTGCCCGCGGGCGCCGGCCCGCCACGTTTCGGTCATCTCGGGGGAGATCTGTCAGGATTTGGTCAGCACGCCGTTGCGAGGTCAGTCGCCGTCGCCCCCCGACTCGACGAGTCCGCGGACCCGCTCGCGCTCGTGGGCGAGCCACGGACCGAGCGCTCGCCGGAAGCGCCCGTCGCGCAGCCAATGGGCCGAGTGCGTCAGGGTGGGAACGAAGCCGCGCGCTCGCTTGTGTTCGCCGCCGGCCCCGGGCTCGAAGACGTCGAGCCCGCGCTCGATCGCGAACCGGATTCCGGCGTAGTAGCAAACGACGAAGTGCAGGTACGGCACGTCCACCGCGCTTCCCCAGTACCGCCCGTAGAGACGCGTCCCCCGCGTGACGTTGAACGCGCCGCCGACAAGGCGACCGCTCGCCCCCTCGCGCGCCACCACCCACGCGAGCCGATCGCGATAGCGGTCGATGACCGCGTCGAAGAACGCGCGCGTCAGGTAGTGGCGGCCCCACATTCCGTGCTTGTCGATGGTCGACTCGTAGAACGAGTACATCGCCTGGGCGATGTCCCCCGAATGTGCGCCCGGCTCGAGCGTCTCGACCACGATGCCGGCCTCGGTGACGCCGCGAAGCTCGCGCTTGATCTGGTTGCGCTGCTTGGACGTGAAGCGCGCGAGATAGTCGTCGAACGTGCGCGCGCCGTGGCGAAACCAGTGGTATTGGAAGCCGTCGCGTCGCAGGTACCCCGCGGCTTCCCACGCGCTCGCCTCGGCATCGCGCGGGAAGAGGACGTGCACGCCCGACGCTCCCGCCTTGCCGCACCACGCTCGCGCGGCGTCGGCGACCACGGAAATGACCGCGGCGCGATCCTCGTCCGGCGTTACGAGCACCCGATCGCCCGACGCGGGCGTGAAGGGGACCGCGACGACGATCTTCGGGTAGTACGCGATCCCGGAGCGTTCGGCGAAGTCCGCCCAGCTCCAGTCGAAGACGAACTCGCCCTCGCTGTTGCCCTTCACGTAGACGGGCAGTGCGGCGACGAGCCGCCCATCGTGACGCAGCGTCATGTGACGCGGGAGCCACCCCACTT
>DATGJA010000726.1:0-5837 GCA_035295445.1 Polyangiaceae bacterium
GTCAAGGAGCGCCTCTCGCGAGACTCCATGTACGGCGCGCCCTCGTACTGGGACGCGCGCGCGTCGGCGCGACGCGGGATGGCCCGCTCGATGTGGCCCTCCAACGTGTTCAACACCCTGTGGGATGCGCGGCAGCGAGAGCTCATCGTTCGCGCGCTGGGCGACCTTCGGGGCAGGCGGGTCGCCGACGTCGGCTGCGGCACCGGCCGCATCACGCGATGGCTCGCGGAGGACCGCGGCGCGAGCCACGTCGTCGGGGTCGATTTCTCGCAGGCCACGGTGGACGCGGCGCGCGAGGAGTCCGCCGCGCTGGTGTCGTCCGGGCTGGTGCAGTTCGAGCAGGCCGACGTGATCGCCGGGCTCTCGACCGTCGGCCCGGGGTCGTTCGACGACGCGATCGTCCTCGGGTGCCTTTCGGTGGCGTGCCACGACCGGCCGGCGCTCGAGCGCGCGCTGTCGAACGTGGCGCAGCTCGTGCGCCGCGGCGGACGCGTCGTGCTCCTCGAGCCGATCCACCGGTCGCCCCTCCTGCGGCGCGTGCTCGATCTGGGGATCGAAGAGTGGGTCGAGTGCGCCAACCGGGCGGGCCTGTCGCTGGTCTTCGCCGACCGAATGGGGTTCGTCCCGGTGCGCCTCGTATTCAGTGTGCGCGACCTGCCGAGGTTCGTCGTAGAGCCCGTGTTCCACGCGGGCGAGCGCCTCCTCGACGCGGCGCCCTGGCTCGCGCCGCTGGCCGACTACAAGCTCCTTTCGTTCACGCGCGGGGCCGTCGCGCAGGCGTCGTGAGCCCCGCGACCGCGTGTCTCCTCTTCGGGGCGGCCGCGATCGGCGGCGCGATCAACTCGGTCGCGGGCGGAGGGAGCTTCGTCGCCTTCCCCGCGCTCCTCTTCGCCGGCGTGCCCGCCATTGCCGCCAACGCGACCACGACGGTGGCGCTGTGCCCGGGGACGATCGCGAGCGCGGTCGCCTATCGGCGCGAGCTGCGCGAGGTCCGGGGCGAGCTTCTCCCCCTCTCGATCGCGGGCTTCGTCGGCGGTCTGGCCGGGTCGCTCCTCTTGCTGCGGACCTCGGACCGGACCTTCGTGCTCCTGATCCCCTGGCTGCTGCTCTTCGCCGCGTCGCTCTTCTCGTTCGGCGGCTCGCTGACGAAGTCCTTCGCGACTTCGGCGCACAGGACCTCGGTCGGGGCGGCGGCGGTCATCCAGCTCGCCATCAGCGTGTACGGCGGGTACTTCGGCGGGGGCCTGGGGATAATGACGCTGGCGGTCCTGTCGTTGCTCGGGATGGCCGACATCCACCGCATGAACGCGCTCAAGACGGTGATCTCGTCGCTCGTCAACGGGGTCGCGGTCGTCGCCTTCGTCTGGGCGGGGGCGGTGCGATGGGGGCCGGGGGTCGTCATGATCGCCGGCGGTTCGCTCGGCGGGTACGCGGGCGCGGCCTGGGCCCGCCGGGTCGATCCGCGACTCGTGCGCAGGCTCGTTCTCGTCGTGGCCTGGGGGATGACGGCTTATTTCTTCGCAAAGACCTTTTGGGGTGTCCTTGGTCCGCTCTCTCGCTTCGCTCGAGCGTGCGGACCATTCGGCTGAGCCTTGCCGGACAACCGGGACGTCCCATCGTCCCTTTTGACTCCATGGGCCGGGGATCGCAGGGGATTTCGAGGCGCACCCGAGCGCTCGGGCCCCGAGCCTGCCGCGCGGGGCCAAGCGGTACTTAGGCCTCAACGGTACTTTACCCAGCGTCTTAGGTCCCGCGGGAGGCATCCATGCACAAGATCCAGTTCATTGCGGCGTCCGTCGGTCTCGCGTTCGTCGCGGCCTGCGGCGGGTCCACGGACAACGGCGGGGGCCAGGGAGACTCGGGCAATCCCCCGTTCATCGGGAGCGCATCGGGCAACTCGGGCGGATCCGGATCGAGCTCCGGGACGGCCTCGTCGTCGGGAGCCGGCGGCGGGACCGGCACGACGCCCGCCGGCGGCACCTGCACGACCACCGCGAGCTGCGCGATGGGCGAGGTCTGCTGCATGACCTTCGGCGGCGGGTTCGGCGGGGGCGGGTTCGGTGGAGGGGGCATGGACGCGGGCGCGGCCGCCGCCGGGGCGACGTGCATGGCGCAGTGCACCCCCGGGATGAGCATCCAGCTCTGCTCGTCGAACGCGGATTGCGCGAGCGGGACGTGCGTCGGGGGGGGCGGGATGTTCGGCGGCGGCGGAGGCGGCGGCGGCGGAATGATGTTCTGCATCCCGAGCCGCATGCGCCCTGACGGCGGCGGCTTCATGATGCCCGACGGCGGCGGGTTCATGTTCGACGGCGGCGGACGCCCGCGCCGCGACGCGGGGATGTTCATGTTCCCGGACGCCGCCGGCGGGCCGCCGATGCCCGACGCGGCCGGCGGGGTCGGCGAGGCGGGCGGTGGCAACATGGACGCCGCGGGGGCCGCGGACTGACGCGGTTTCCCCCTGAGTATGTGCGGTCGTCGTCGGAAAAAATGTCACCGTATTCGACCGACATGAGACAGACTGCGGGCGCTTCGCGGCCTTTTTTGGGGGGTCGTGGCCGCGACGGAGGTACTGGCTCATGAATCGAGTAGCGATCCTTGGAGTTTGGCTTGGAGTTTCGCTGAGCCTCGGCGGGCTCTCCATGGCGTGCAGCAGCTCCACGACGAGCCCGGGGTATGGCGATGGGGGCTGTCAGCCGCCCGCGGCGCAACCGACGGACGCGGGGTGCATGCTGCAGACGACGACGTCCACCTGCGGCATGGGAAATACGTGCTGCCTCGGCAGTCCCGTTCCCCTCATGGGTGTCTGTCAGCAAGCGGGCAGCTGCAGCTCGAACTTCCAGTTCGAGTGCCACAACAAGAGCGAATGCTCCTGCGGCCAGCTGTGCTGCGCCACGTTCATGGTGCCCGACGCGGGGCCCGGCCCGTTCTCCACGCAACAGGAGCTGTCTCTCCTCATGATGTCGTCCGCGAAGTCCGAGTGCGCGGCGACCTGCCCGTCGGGGCAGACGCAGCTTTGCACGGCCGACTCCGACTGTCCGTCGGGCATGCACTGCCAGGAGTTCTTCTCCGCCGGGGACGCCGGCGCATCGGTGGCGTCGGTCCTGATGAGCTTTCAGGGCTGCTTCTAGCGTAGCTAGGCGCCCGACGCGTCGCGACGTCAGCGGCTTTATCAACCCCCTGGCGAAGGGCGACGGTTTCCCCCGAGGCCGAAGAGCGCGTAGGCTGGACGGTGTCCCTGCCGCGGGGAGGTCGTTCGCCGGAGATGAGGAGCGCCCAGGTCGTTTTTGCCATGGTCCTGCTGCCCTTGGGGTGGACCGGGTGCACGCCGTCCTCGACGGGTCCCGCCGACGCCGGTCCCCCGAGTGACGACGGCGGCGGGCAGGTCGAGTCCCGCCCGGACGGAGGCTTCCCCTGCGGGCTGGCCTTCTGCTCGACGAGCGAGGTCTGCTGCGTCGATCCGGCGACGGCGGCCGCCCGGTGCTTGGCGGTCGGCTTGTGCCGCGGCGTGGCCGTCACGTGCGATACGACGCTTGGCTGCCCGCAGGGCCAGGTCTGCTGCGCGTCGTTCCAGCAGGGCGTCGTGGTCGGCTGCTCGGCCCAGTGCACCGGTCCGGGCAACTTTCAGATCTGCGCCTCGGACTCCGAGTGTCCGGCCGGGGAGGTGTGCTCCCGAGGCGCCCTGGTGCGCGCGTGCGTCGTCCCGTTCGACGCCGGGTTCCCCATTCCGCCGTTCGACGCGGCGTTCGATTGACGGCATCGACGGTGGACGCGTGACCGGGGCTACGCTTGAGACCGAGCGCTTCGTCGAGCGCGAGGTCATCGGCCGCGGCGGGTCAGGGGTCGTCATCCGCGCCTTCGACAAGGACATCCTGCGCGAGGTGGCCATCAAGGTTCTCGACCCCGACCTCGTCGGCGACGGGTCCGAGATCGAGCGGTTCGCCGAAGAGGCCCAGATCAGCGGGCAGCTCGAGCACCCGAACATCGTCCCGGTCTACGAGTTCGGCGTCGACCTGCGCGGGCGGCGTTTTCTCTGCATGAAGCTCGTCCAGGGCATCACGCTCGAGGACGCCCTCCATAGGCACGGGGACGCGCGGCTCGACGCGGATCGTCTCGCCGATCTGCTCCAGGTCTTCGTGAAGGTGTGCGACGCGGTGTCGTTCGCGCACAGCCGCGGCGTGATTCACCGGGACCTCAAGCCGTCGAACATCATGATCAGCGACTTCGGCCAGGTCTACGTCCTCGACTGGGGCATCGCGCTCCTCACCCCCCGCGGACCCGGCGGCGACGGGGCGCGCGTGCGCGTCAGCCGCGACGGCGGGGAGCGGCTGGAGGAGCTCTCGCCGGGTTCGGTGCTCGGGACGGCGTACTACATGGCGCCCGAGCAGCTCGCCGGTGACAACGCCCGGATCGACGAGCGCACGGACGTCTTCGCGCTGGGCGCTACCCTCTATCAGGTGCTGGCGGGAAGGCCGCCGCTGACCGGCGAGATGGTCCGGGCGATCTGGACCCGGCAGACTCCGCCCCCGATCCCCCCGCCCGACGCGGTGGCGCCGGCCGGCCGGGTCCCCGTCGAGCTGGCCAAGATCGCGACGCGCGCCATGTCGTTCGATCCGCAGGCCCGCTACGCGTCGGTGGAGGACCTGCGGCGCGACGTCGCCCTCTTCCAGCGCGGCGCGTGGGACCTTCCCAGGCTGAAGCTCCCCGCGGGGTCGACCGTGGTCCGTCACGGAGAGCCCGGCAAGGCGGCCTACGTGATCCTCGAGGGGCGATGCGGGGTCTACCGCGTCGACGAAGGCGAGGAGACCGAGCTTCGCGTCCTCGGGCCCGGCGACGTCTTCGGCGAGGCCGCGGTCTTCTCGGACAAGCCCCGGACCGCGAGCGTGAAGGCCGTCACCGACGTGGTGCTCCAGGTGGTCACGAGCGAGGTGCTGTCGAACGCCGTCGGGCTAAACTCGTGGGTCGGGGCGTTCGTGCGAGCGCTCGCGGATCGCTTTCGTGACGTGGACGAGCGCCTGCGAATCGCCGAGAGGACCGGGCGCGCCCCGGAGTCGCGCCACTGATCGAGCGTCGTCTCCGTACATCGACGTGGTCACGCGCATCTTCCTCGCTGACACGCGCATCTTCCTCGTGGACGCGGGCACGCGCCATCGGGTCCGACGCATCCGTCCGCCGTGGGAGCGCGTGCGCATCCCCGAATGCGGCGCGCGTCACGCGGGTCACGCACGTCTTCCTCGCTGACGCGCGCATCCATCTCGCAGGTACGCTCGCGTGCCCGCGGGACAGATGCTCCCGTCGTCGAGCAAGATGCGCGTTCCCTCGGGACTCGCGCGGGTGTCCCGCACGTACGCGCGTGCGTCTCTTTGACGCGGGGGCGCGTCGCGCAGTCCGATGCGCCGGTCAACGAGGAATGTGCGCGAGCATGCGGGACTCACGCGTGCATCCCGCGGGCACGCGTGTCTTCCTCGATGACCCGCGTGTCGGTCCAGCGAAAGCGCGCACCCCTCGGGCAGACAGCCTGGGCGCTCCCGAGTCGTGCGCGCGAGTCGGCGACGGGCGTAGCTCGCTCGCGCATCTGCTTGAGCGGACCAGCGCGACGCGCCCGTCGCTCCGCGGAAGGGTCTTCGCCTCTCTTGAGTCGTCGGAGCACGACGGCAAGTCGAACAGGCCGAGCGAGTTGATCGTGTGGTGCAGACGCGAGGTATTCTTTTCCGCGCCCGCGCCCGCGCCCGCGCCCGCGCCCGCGCCCGCGCCCGCGCCCGCGCCCGCGCATCGGGCATCGCGCATCGCGCACGCCCCCGCGTTTCGCGCGTCGGTACGCGTGAAGCTCTCTCGCTCGG
>DATGJA010000727.1:0-2263 GCA_035295445.1 Polyangiaceae bacterium
CGCGCCGGCGTCTCACCGCAACCGTCGGGGTCGGCGGCTATGATCTCTTGTCGCCTCGCCCCGGCGACGTCAAATCCGCCGAGCTCCTCTTTCGCGCGCGCGTTCGCTACGACGCTGACTACGGGGCGAGCGGCGCCACGAACGACCCCACCCAGATCAACTCGGTCGTCCCGGGGTTCGACCCGCAGGCCGTCGACCTCATGTACGCGTACCTCGAGGGCCGCAGGTTCCTCGGCGGGTTCCTCGGCTTCAAGGTCGGGAGGCAATACGTCACCGATTCGCTCGGCTGGTGGTCTTTCGACGGCGGCGAAGCGAGCATGACGACGCCTTTTTTCCTCAAGGCAGAGGTTTACGGCGGCACCGAGCAACGCGGCGGCATGCCGCTGTCGACAGCGCGCTTCCAACCGGACGGCATCTGGATCGGCAACCGTCCCACGGGGACCAACTACGACTCGCTGGCGCTCTACCCTGCGTTCCAGCCGGCCGCCGTGGCCCCGGCTTTCGGCGTCGCGCTCGAATCGACGGGCGTGACGTGGATCCACGGGAGGCTGACGTACCGGCGGGTCTACAACTCGGGCGACTCGAACCTGACCGAGTTCGCGAGCGGGCTGTACGCCCCGGCCAAGTACAGCGGCTTGCGCGTCTCTTCGGAGCGACTCGGGTACGCCGTCGATGCCTCGTGGGCGAGCGTCGCCGGCGCCAAGGCGGGCATCGTCTACGACTTCTACCAGAACGACGTCACGTCGATTTACGGCAGCATCGACGGGTATCTCGGAAAGAACGTCACGCTGAGCGCGGACTACGACTACTACGTGCCCTGGTTCGACGCCGACAGCATCTTCAGCTTCTTCCAGGCCGAGCCGATGAACGACGTCGGGCTCCGGGCCAACGTCGACGTCGATCGGCACCTCTCTTTTGCCGGCAGCGGCCACGTCCGCGTCTACGGCGTCCAGACGGCGAGCAACCAGTCGGCCGGACAGGCGTTTCCTTCTCCCAACTCTCCGTCGTCGATTGGCTACTACCCGACGAACGGGCAACCCATGGACGGCGGAGGCACCCTTTCGGCGCGGTGGCGGACGGGCGAGACCCTCGTGAACCTACATGGCGCGGGTAGCTTCGGCGACGAGGGGGACCGGGTGGGCGCCGACGTGGCGGCCGAGCACGTCTTCGAGACGCGCTATCTCGTCGGGGGGCGCGCCGGCGTCTGGCAGTGGGACGACAAGCTCCGGCCGGACCGCGACGCGACCAGCTTCAACTACGTGGCCAACGTCGGCTACAGGTTCGCCCCCCGATGTCAGGGCGGGGTGGAGTGGGAGCACGACATCAACCGTCTCGTGGGCCAGCGCTTCCGCCTGATGTTCACGCTCGCTTTGGCGGTGACCCGATGAGCAAGCTCGCGCTCGCCCTCTTGCCGCTCTTTGCGATCCTCCTGGTCGTCCCGTTCGCGATCGCCGAGAGCGCGCCGCCAGCGCTCCACGGCATGGCGCCCCTGCCGGACGACGAGCGCGTACCGAAGGCCTTGCTGCCGCCCGGATCGTTCGAGTCCGACCCTGGACCGAGCGACGTCATCTTCCCGACGCAGCAGATGACCATTCGCTTCAACCATGCCAAGCACGTGGGGAAGGACATCGGCGCCAAGTGCAAGACGTGCCACGGCGCCGCCTACAAAAGCACCTCGGTGACCGACTCCCTCGTCCCCAAGGGAGAGGTCTGCGACGCTTGCCACAACACGGATCACGCGAACCTCGCCCAGGTGAAGCCCGGAGACGACGCGAGCGGGCAGTGCGGGTTCTGCCACCTCGGGTACAAGAAGGCCGACGCGAACAGCGTGGCCGAGCTGCAGCTGCCGCGGGCAAACCTCGTTTTCAATCACAAGATCCACGTCGATCGGAACATCGGGTGCGCCCAGTGCCATGGCGCGGTCGACAAGCTCGAGCTCGCCACGCGCGATCAGCTCCCGCGCATGCGGGGGTGCTTCCATTGCCACCAGATGCCCGACGCCTCGTCCCGCGGCGAGGCCAAGAGCGCCTGCGAGACCTGCCACGTTCGCGGCGGAAACACGGGGACGACGATCAAGACCATGTTCGCGAGCGGGACGCTCACCCCCCCGCGATGGCTGCACAACGCCCAGCACACGCCCGACTTCATCGAGCGTCACAAGTGGGTGGCCGCGGACGACTCGCAGTTCTGCGCGAACTGCCACAAGGAGGATTTCTGCACCGATTGCCATGACGGAAGGGTGCGTCCGCGTAGGGTCCACCCG
>DATGJA010000728.1:0-4368 GCA_035295445.1 Polyangiaceae bacterium
ACGCCGGGCCCTCGAGCGAGCTCGCCGTCGCGACGGTATCCCTCGAACGTGCCCGGCGCGAACACGGTATCCAGGTGGCCGACGAGCGCGACCGCCCCCTTGTTCGGGAGCTCCGCGCGAGAGCGAACGACGACGTGATCGGCGAACCGCTCGCTCGCCCGCGTGGAGATGACCACGCCGGGCAGGTCGAAGAGATCGCGGAGCATCGTGCCGACCTTGCGCCCGCCCTCCGGGTTCTCGGTGTACGAGTTGACGTCGACGAGCGGGGCGAGGGCGCCCTCCATGGCTCCCTCTTTGTCCGACAGCCACGACGTCGCGCGGTCCGCGTGCGACATGGAAACTCACGTTAGCATCGCTTACGATCGAGGGGACGATGGCCGGAAAGCGCTTCAGGGCGGCGGTCGTGGGCGCCACAGGCTACGGCGGGGCGGAGCTCATACGGCGCCTCTTGGCGCACCCGGACGTCGAGCTCGTACGCGTCTCTGCCATCGACCACGTGGGTGAGCCGGTCTCGGCCGTCCAGCTTAACCTCGAGGGTCGTACGGATCTGCGCTTCGAAGGCCTGTCGCCGGTCGAGGCCGCCCGGGGCGTGGACGTGGTGTTCCTCGGACTGCCCCACCGTGTCAGCGCACAGCACGTTCCGGAGATGATGCGAACGGGCGCTCGCATCGTCGACCTGTCCGGAGACTTTCGGCTGAGGGACGCGGCGGCGTACGAGCGGTTCTACGGGGCCGGGCACCCCTGTCCGGAGGAGCTCGCGAAGGGCACCTTCGTGTACGGGCTACCCGAGGTTTACCGCGACTCGATCCGGGAGGCCCGCTACGTGGCTTCTCCGGGGTGTTTCGCCACGACGATCGAGCTCGCGCTCCTGCCGCTGGCGCGGGCCGGCTTGCTTCGGGGGCCTGTCGAGATCGTGGCCATCACGGGGTCGAGCGGGAGCGGCGTGGCGCCGAGCGCCGGCACCCACCACCCGGTTCGCTCGAACAACCTGCGTACGTACAAGCCGCTCGAGCACCAGCACGTCCCCGAAATCGCCCGCGCCCTCGTCGACGCGGGCGCGCACGATTTGACGCTGCGCTTCGTGCCGGTGAGCGCGCCGCTCGCGCGCGGAATCTTCGCGACCTGCTTCGCGCACGTGGACGAGGCGCGCCTTTCCGCGCCCTCGGTGGACACGCTTTGGCGGTCGACCTACAAGGGCGAGCCTTTCGTGCGCGTGCCCATGAAACGGCTGCCGGAGGTCGTCGCCGTGAAGGGCACCAACTTCGCCGAGGTCGGCGCCCAGGCAGGCGACGTCCACCAAGGCCGGGTCGTCGTCGCGTGCTTCGGAGCGACGGACAACCTCATCAAGGGAGGCGCTGGCCAGGCCATCCAATCGATGAACCTCATGCTGGGGGTCGACGAGCGGGCCACCCTCGACGACCCCGGCAGCTGGCCGTAGCGCGTTCATGCCGGGGCACGTCGTCCTCAAGATCGGCGGCGAGGTCGTATCCTCGAACCACATGAGGGCGATCGCCGCGGACGTCGCGGCGATGAGCGCCCATGGCGAAGCCCTCGTCATCGTACACGGGGGCGGCCCGCAGGTGACCGAGCTGCAGAAGAGGCTCGGGTTGTCGCCGACGGTGGTGGGCGGCCGGCGGGTCACCGACGCTGCCGCGCTCGAGGCGGTCAAAATGGCGGTGGCCGGCCAGGTCAACGTCGACGCTTGCGCCGCGCTCGTAGCGGCGGGCGCGAGGCCCGTGGGCCTCCATGGCGCGAGCGCGCTCGTCGTCCGCGCCTCGCTGCGCCCGCCCCGGGTGTACCCCGGCGCGGGCCCGGACCCGATCGATCTGGGGCACGTGGGCGACGTCGTCGGCGTCAACGCCGACTTGATCGGGATGCTTTGCGGAGCCGGCTACGTCCCCGTCGTCGCTTGCCTCGGCGCCGACCCTTCCGGGCGCGTCTACAACATCAACGCGGACACCGTGGCGAACCGGATGGCCGTCGAGCTCGATGCGCGCGCCGTGGTCCTCGTGACCGACGTGCCGGGCGTCCTCCGAGACGTGGGCGACCCCCGATCGCGGATCGAACGCCTCGACGCCGCCGCCGCACGGCGCGCCATCGCCGACGGCACCGTGACGCGAGGGATGATCCCGAAGGTAGAGGAGTCGCTGTCTGCCTTGGCCGACGGCGTGAAGGCGGTGCACGTCGTGGGGCGCCTCGAGCCGGGGGAGCTCGCCCGCGCGCTGGCGCATCCGGGCAGCGTCGGAACGGTCCTCGTCCCCTGACAAAAAGCCGACGGGCGGCCCAGGGGACCGCCCGCCTGCCGTGACGCACGGAGGAGGATCAACCCGCCTTGGCGCTGCCCTTGGCCGACGCTTGCACGTCGACCGAGACGCTGACGTTCGCCTTGACGCTCGCGACCGCGTCGAGCGCGCCCTTGACCGGCGCCAGACACGCCGCCAGCTTCAGGCCGCTCACCGCGTCACCCGCGCCCTGCGCGCCCGCCACCACGCCGTTGATGACCGTCTCCATGTTGCCGGCGAGCTCGAGGGCACCCTTGCCCGTGCCCACCGCCACCTTGAGCACCGCGCCGAGGTTCTTCTCGATCGCGGCGCGATACATGGCCTCCGCCTTGGCGTCGGCCGACCCGCTGATCCGCAAGGCGATGTGCGGCGGCGTGCACTCCGCGTGGGCGTGGAGGCCCGCGTCGCACTTGGCCTTGCACTCCGCGCTGATCTGCGGCGGCTCGACCTTGCCCGTGCACTTGGGGGCCTTCATCTCGACCGAGCACGAACCGGTGCAGGTGCCGTGGCACTCGGCCTGCGCGCTCATCTTGCACGAGCCGCCGCACTTGCCATGGCACTCGCCCTTGATGCTCGCGTCGCATTTGCCCTCGCAAGTGCCGGAGCACTCGCCGTTGGCCTTCGCGTCCATCACCTTGCCGTCGCACTTGCCCGAGCACTTGCCGGAGCAAGCGCCCTTGATGTCGGCGTCGCAGGTGCCGCTGCACTCGCCCGTGCAGGCCGCCGCAGCGCTGGCCTCGCAGTCGCCCTGGCACTTGCCGGAGCACTCGCCCTGCAGCTTGCCGGGCTCGCACTTGACCTCGGCCTTGCCGCCCTTGACCGACGCGTCGCAGTGGCCCGCGCAGTCCGCGTAGGCGTTGACGTCGACGCCGCAATGGGGCTCGGTGACGTCGAGGGACATCTTGACGTTGGCGCCCATCTTGGCCTTCACGTCCCCCATCACCTTGATGGCCGCCTTGCAGGCGTCCTGTCCGTCCTTGTAGTCGCCGGCGCCGCCCAGGTCGTGCGCGAGGTTGCCACACGCGAGCTTGAGGTCACCGTCGATCTTTTCCGCCAAGGCCTTCATCTCGGCGGCGGCGGAGGCGCCTGCCTTGAGCTTGGCGGCGACGTCCGCCTTGAGCTTGAACTCCTTCTCGAAGTCGAACGACTCGATCGCCTCGACCTTCGCCATGTCCACCGGGCACGCGCCGCCGCCAGAGGGGATGCCGGGCAGCCCTCCCCCGCCAGGCATGCCGCCGCCGCAGTTCGCGATGAACGGGGCGCTGAGCCCCGCGAAGACTACAGGCCATGAAATCCGTCGCCAGAATTTGCGAGTCATCGTCGTTCTTCCTCCTGCAGACGCAGTCCTGCCCCGCCCCATGTTTCCACTCTCGACCCGGCCCCCGGACACCCACGCTCGGCCGGCGGGACCGGGCAGCATCGCCCTTTTCGTTCGATGCCGTGGCGTAGCTTCACGCCTTAGGAAGCACGAGTTCGATTGGCTGCGGGAGTACCACGCTTTTGCCCGGATGATCCAGGCTCGTTTTTTCTTCGACGGGGCCGAGGGGTGGTACCTCTATGCGGGGGCGTGGTATCTGGTGCGCGTGCGCATCGCGGTGTGCGACGTGGGCCTAGGCAACCTGAGGAGCGTCGAGCGGGCCCTTCTCGAAGCGACCCGAGAGGTGGGGGGACGCCGGGGTGCCACGGTCGAAGTGACGGGCGAGGCGCATCGCGTCTCGAGCGCGGACATGCTCGTCATGCCCGGACAGGCCGCATTTGGTGACTGCGTGCGCGCCCTCTCCCGGGGGCTCGGCGACGCTGTGCGGGCGCACGTCGCGGCGGAGCGGCCCTACCTGGGCATCTGCCTCGGCCTCCAGGTCCTCTTCGCGACGAGCGCCGAGGCGCCCGGCTGCAGCGGCCTCGGCATCCTCGAGGGGAGCGTCGTCCGCCTGCGGGGAGGCACGGACCCGACGACGAACACGCCGCTCAAGATCCCCCACATGGGTTGGAACGTGGCGGAGCCGCGCGCGCACGGGGGCAGGCTCGGGCTCCTCTCGGGCCGCCAGCACTACTACTTCGTCCACAGCTACGTCGTCGCGCCGCGGGA
>DATGJA010000729.1:0-3619 GCA_035295445.1 Polyangiaceae bacterium
AGAGTCCAACACTTCCCGCACCTTACGTAGAAGGCTATCGGGCGTGTAGGGTTTTTGCAGGAATGCAATTCCTGCCTCCAAAATACCATGGCGAACTACGGTCTCGTCCGTGTAACCCGACGTGCATAGCACCTTCATGTCCGGACGCGTTTTTTTCAGGCGCTTGGCGACCTCTGGACCACTCATTTGCGGCATGACGACGTCGGTGAGCAAGAGGTCGATTGAACCACGATGGTCGTGCGACAGGGCGAGGGCGTGGACCGGGCCGGTCGCCTCTAGGACGCGGTACCCGTCGCGCTCGAGGCACTCGCGCGCGAGCTTGCGAACTTGCGGCTCGTCCTCCACGAGGAGGATCGTCTCGTGCCCTTGAACCGCTGCGGGCGCGCCCTCAGGGCGCCGCGTCGACCGTGCGGCCTCGGCCGTCCGCGGCAGGAGGACCTCGAACCGGGTGCCGCGACCGACCTCGCTCTCGACCACCATCGTGCCCCCGCTCTGCCGGGCGATTCCGAATGCCGTCGACAGTCCGAGGCCCGTACCGCGCTCCTTCTTCGTCGTGAAGAAGGGCTCGAACGCGCGCGAGCGGGTGGCGGCGTCCATGCCGGTCCCGGAGTCGGTGACGGCCAGCATCACGTACGCCCCGGCGACAAGGCCCTCGCGCCCGCGCGCGAACGCGGCGTCCACCTCGACGTTCGTCGTTTCGATCGAGAGTCGGCCTCCTTGCGGCATCGCGTCGCGCGCGTTGACGGCCAGGTTCATGAGGACCTGCTCGATCTGGCTCGAGTCCGCCTTCACCATGCCGAGCGCGGGCTCCAAGAAGGTGACGAGCTCGACGTCCTCGCCGATGAGCCGTCGCAGGAGCCGCTCGGCGCCCGCGACGACGTCGTTCAGGTTGATGATCTCGGGGCTCAGCATCTGCTTTCGGCTGAAGGCGAGAAGCTGCCGGGTCAGGGACGCCGCGCGCTCTCCAGCTCGCCGAATCTCGCGCGCGTCCGCGTGGAGCCGCGAGTCGGTGGGGAGGGCGCCGAGGAGCATGTCGCTGTAGCCGAGGATCGCCGACAAGAGATTGTTGAAATCGTGGGCGACACCTCCGGCCAGAATGCCGATGGCCTCCATCTTCTGCGCGTGACGCAGCTGCTCCGCGAGCTCGTGGCGTTCGGTCACGTCGAGAACCAGCGCGATGGTCGAGTTGTCCTCGAGCACCGCGACCCCGACGAAGACCCATATCCGCGACCCGTCCTTGCGGATGTATTCCTTCTCGACGGGCATCGAGACGCCGCCATCGAGGAGCTCCCTTCGGATCTGATCCGACTGCGCCCGGTACTCCGGCGGCGTCATTTTCTCCCAGGAGATGATCCCGGCGCGCAGATCCTCACGCGAGTACCCGATCATCTTGAGCATCGCGTCGTTGGCCTCCACGATGCGACCATCGAAGCTCGACAGCAGGACTCCCACGACTCCGGACTCCGACAGACGCGCGAAGCGGGCCTCGCTGCGCCCGAGCGCCTCCGCGGCGCGACGCTCTGTGGTGACGTCCTTGGCGATGATCATGCGCGGGCTTCGTTGGCCTGGAACGAGCTCGTTCGACGTAATCTCCACGATCCGGATCTCGCCGTCCTTGCGCAGAATGCGCTCGGACGGGTAGACGCGCCGTCCGTGCGGGATGGCCTCGATTCGGCGCGCGAGCTCGGGGCGGTCGTCGGGCGCGGCGAGCAGCCTGATGGACTTGTCGATCAGCTCGTCGCGCGAATAGCCGAGCAGGGAGACCGCCGCTTCGTTGGCGTCGCATACACGCTGCGTCTCGAGGTCGTACACCCAAATCGGCAAGGGGTTGCTTTCGAAGAGGAGGCGGTAGCGCGTGTCCGACTCGGCGAGCTCGGTCGTGCGCTTGCGCACGAGCGCGCGCTGTTCCTCCGCCGCCGCCTCGCGGGCTGCGTGGTACGCGTTCGATGCGAGGAGGACCGCGCAGTCCAGGAAGCGATTCATCGCGCAAAGGGCGCCCGCGAGACGCTCGGCGTCGGCGCCGTAGATCGTCACGAGGCGCGGAACGAGCTGGAGCTTGGTCCCGAGGATCAGGTTCGTCCAATGCGCCAGGCCGACCCCGAGCTGCGCGTACCCGGCCCCGAGCGCCTCGAGTCCGCCTTCGAACGGGCCCCAGTCTCCGCGTCGCACGGCCTGCGCGCCCGACATGAGGATGTTGCGTCCCTCGTCGCGCGCGACCTCGTCCGGCCGGCCGTGGCTCGGGCCTGGCCCCGCTTCGACCAAGGAGTCCGTGATGACGTCGAAGCTCTCCTCGAAGACCCGCCAGAAGTCGTCAAAGGCCTGCAGCCGATCGGGGTAAAACCACGGATCGGGTTGCGGTTGCGACATCGAGTTCCCCCTGCGGCCCCGCCTCCGATGCTAGCGCCGGTCGCCCTGAAACGGCGTCGCGAGTTCGAGAGCGACGGTCTTCAGTAGGGCTGGGGGCCCCGAGGTAGGAGACTCGAAAAAGCGAAGTGCTATTCGAGGACAAGAAGCCCGGGCACGACGTCTCCCGCCTTGCCTAGCCGGCACTCGTCGAACAACATGGTGTTGTCGGGCTCCTCGGTGCCGACGTAAACGGTGCGGACCGGGGCGCCGCCGCGCAGCGCGCGCGCCTTCAGCTCCGCGACGAACCCGGCGGCGGGGTACACCGCGCCGCTGCTGCCGATCGTGACGAACACGCTGCAGGACTCGAGCTCTTCCCCGATGCGGGGCAGTTCGAACGGCACCTCCCCAAACCAGACGATGTGCGGTCGCACGCGGGCGCCGCAGGGGCACACCGGGACCCCCTCGTGCGCTTCGCGATCGGCAAAGGGCGCCCTATCGCAGCCCTCGCACCGACTCTTGAAGAGCTCCCCGTGCATGTGCACGAGGCGCCGGGACCCCGCCTTCTCGTGCAAGTCGTCTACGTTTTGCGTGCACAAGAAGAAACGTTCGCCGAGGCGTTGCTCCGCGGACGCCAGGGCGGCGTGGGCGGCGTTCGGTGCACAAGAGGCGGCCTGCGCGCGCCGCTGCGCGTAGAAGCGCCAGACCACGGAAGGATGGGCCCTCCACCCCTCGGGCGACGCGACCTCTTCGAACCGGTACTGCTCCCACAAGCCGCCGGCGTCGCGAAACGTCCGGATGCCGCTCTCGGCGCTGATTCCCGCGCCCGTCAGCACGAAGACCCGATCGTCCCGCCGGATCCGCAGCGGCTCGAAGCGGTCGAACGGCGCGGCGCGCATTCGCCCTAGCTTAGTCGCATCCGCCGCGGGCCGTCATTCGAGCAACGCGAGCAGGTCCTCGCGGGTCACGCTGACCCCGTGGGCGCCTGCTCCGAGGGCGACGTCGGCGAGCGCGCGCTTCTTCCCTTGGAGGGCGAAGATGCGCTCCTCGACCGTGTCCTTGGCGACCATCCGGTAGACCATCACCGGGCGATCCTGGCCGATCCGGTGCGCGCGGTCGGCCGCCTGATCTTCGACGGCGGGGTTCCACCACGGATCGAGCAGGAACACGTGATCGGCGGCGGTCAGGTTGAGCCCCGTTCCGCCCGCCTTGAGCGACACGAGCATGACGCCGGGGCCAGTTGCGCTCTGGAACTCGCCGACTACCGCCCCCCGAT
>DATGJA010000730.1:0-5830 GCA_035295445.1 Polyangiaceae bacterium
CAGCGTGCGCGCGAAATACTCGGCCGCCTCTCGGTTGGCGCCCGAGCGCAGCGCCGCCGCGCCGGCGCGCTCGGCATACCGGCACGCCTTGACCGCGTCCTCGGCCCCGAGGAAGTGGTGCGCGAGGAGCGCCTCGGGGGCGCCGCGTCCCTCGAGGTAACGTCCGACGCGGGCGTGCAGCTCGCGGCGCTGCGAGTACGGCAGGCGCGAGTACGCGGCCTCCCGCGTGAGCGCGTGCTGGAAGGCGTACGCGCTCGGGCCCTCGCGCTGGAGCAGCCTCCTCTCGACGAGCGCCTCGAGCTCTCGCACGATCGCGTCCGGGCCGGTGGCGACGGGGAACACGGCGCAGAGCGTGTCGACGTCGAACTGGCGACCGAGCACGCTCGCGACCTTCACGGCGAGGAGCTGCGCGGAGGAGAGCCCCTCGATCCGGCGGGCGACGATCCCCTCGACGTCGCGTGGCAGACCGATGTCCGACAGGTCCGGCGCCTTCGGTCCGATGCGGCACCGCGTCCCGGCCACCGTGAGGAAGCCCGCGTCGCGCATCGCCAGCACGAGCTGCTCGCTGATGAGCGGGTGCCCGCCGCCGCGCTCGCGCACGAAGTCCACCGCTTGGGGCGGGATCGACGCGACGCCCAGGGTCGAGGTCAGGAGGCCTTCGAGGCTGCGGTCGTCGAGCGGGGCCAGCGGCAGCGTGACGGTGTGCGGCCCGCGCAGCGCCTCGCGCGCGCCCCGCGGCAGCGCGTCGGGTCCCGCGGGACGCATCGTCACGACGAACAGCGCCCCCCGCAACCCTCGCGAAGCCGCGCGCGCGACCGCCCAGGAGGCCGAGTCCAGCCAGTGCGCGTCTTCCAGGACGATCACGACCGGCTCGGTGTCGAGGGCGGCCTGCAGCACCTCGCACGCCAGGTCGGCCGTCGCCTCCACCCGGCCCGCGCCCGTCAGGCTGCGGGTGCGATCGTTGTCCGGGATCTCCGCGTCGAGCAGCGGCGAGAGGAGGGGCAGGCGAAGCGGGTCGGCCGACGGGCCGAGCGTCTCGGTGAGCTCCTCCACGGTGGGCGCTCGCCCGGCGTAAATCGCCCGCAGGATCGCGCGCCACGCGAAGTAAGGGGTCAGCGATTTCATCGAGTCGCCCGCGCCGACGAGCGTCGCGACCCCCGCCGCCCGCGCGTGGCCGACGAAGTCCGCCACGAGGGCCGACTTGCCGATGCCCGCGTCACCCTCGATGAGGACGACGCCGCCCGCCTTCGTCCGCGTCAAGCGCTCGAGGCGTTCGTGGAGCGTCGCGCGCTCCGCTTCGCGCCCCAGGAGCTGCGCCGGAGACGCGACCGCCGCCTCACTCGCTCCGGCCGGGCGATACGCCGACACGAGGCGGTTCACGCCCTTGACCGAGACGGGCAGGGGCGCCGAGAACTGCACGCGACCGGCCAGCGCCGCGGCCGTCACGTCGTCGGTCAGGACGCCCGTCCCGGCCGCCTGCATGAGACGCGCGGCGAGGTTCACGCGGTCGCCGATGACGGCGTACTCGCGCCGGCGCGCGCTGCCCCGCACGCCGCAGAACGTGCGCCCCGTCGCGATTCCGATGCTCGTGGCGTGCGAGAGGGTCGCGAGCCGGCGACCGATCGACTGCGCCGCCTCAACGGCGCGCCGGGCGTCGTCCTCGTGGCTCGCACCGGGGACGCCCCAGACCGCGAGGGCCGTCGTGCCCTTGTCGTCGCAGACGACCTGGTTGAGGCTGCCGCCGTATGCGTGCACTTCGTCCTCGACGGCCTGCACGACGGCGCCCACGCGCTCCTTGATGGTGGCCGAGAGAAAGTCGAGGCCCGCGATGTTCACGAAGGCGACCGTCGTCCGACGGAACTCGGCGACCCACTCGTCGTGCCCCGCTTCGAGAGCCTTCAGCACGGGACGCGGCACGAACGCTTTGAGGTCTCGAGGCGTGAGCTTGACGCCGCTCGCCGGCGGGTCCCACCCCTCGTCCTCCGGCTCCTGCACGGACAGCACGCGCGACCAACCGTCCCGGATCTCGCGCAGGTTCGCGCGGCCGGCGAGCTGGCGCGCCGCGGCGGGGGTGACGGCGACGTGGCCCGGCGAGACGAGCGCTGCGGCCTTGCCCGAGCCCGCGATCTCGGGACCGCCGACGCAGAGCTTGCGCCGGTCCTTCGCTCCCCCGACCAGGCCCCACCAGAGCCGCCCCGCCCCCACGCCGATCCGCAGGTCGAGGACGTCGGAGCCGTCCGCGCTCGACACGGCCGACCACCTCTGGACGGCGAGCGCGATCGCCGTCGCGCGCGACGTCGCCGCCTCGAGGGAGACCGTGTCGGCCGGCCACACGGCGAGGACGGCGTCGCCGGGAAAGGCCACGATCTCGCCCCCCGACTCGACGATCCGCTCGATGATCGATCCCAAGGTCGCGTTCAGGCGCGCCCCGAGGCGCTCGGTGCCGACGACGCCCGCCGAGGCCAGCGACTCGGCGAGGCGCGTGAACCCCGACACGTCCGCGAAGAAGGTCGCCGCGTCGATGTGCGTCCCGAGCGGCCGATCGACCGGGTCGGCCGGGTCGACGCGCATACGCTCGAGGAGCCGCGACGGGACGTAGCTCGAGAGCGCTCGCGCAAACGTGTCTTCGGGGTTCATCGCGCGTCCATTTCGACGTTCCGGCGAAGCGAGACTATCCTACGCGAGGATGAGCCAATCGCTTCGATATCGCAGCGGATCGGGGGAACCGCTTCTTCTCCTTCATGGCTTGGCCATGTGCTCCGACGTGTGGCACCCGGTCCTGCCGGCCCTCGTGCGACGGCACGAGGTCTTCTCGGTCACGTTTCCGGGACACATGGGCGGCGTGGCCCTCCCCGAGGGGTTTCGCTACTCGGTCAAGACGGCCGTGGATTACGCGGAGGCGGAGCTGGACGCGATGGGTTTCCAGCAGGTCCACATCGTCGGCAACTCGCTCGGCGGCTGGTTCGCGCTCGAGCTCGCACGGCGCGGGCGGGCCCTATCGGCGGTGGCGATCGCCCCCGGGGGCGGGTGGGAGCCGGGCAGCGCCCAGCAGAGACGCCTGATGCGCAAGTTCCGGCAGATGAAGGTGGGCCTCAAGGTCGGCGGGCCGCTCGCCCCGTGGCTCGTTCGGTCCCGCACCTTCCGTCGCTTCGCGCTGCGGGACGTGGTCGCGCGCACCGATCGCCTCACCCAGGAGCAGGCGACGCTCCTCATCCGCGCGCCGTGGCGTTGCGACGTGTTCGACGACATCGTCCGCGCCATGCCCGCGGAGAAAGCGCCCGAGCGCTTCGACCCGACCCCCTGCCCGATCCGCCTCGTGTGGGGCACGGACGATCGCCTCTTGCGCATTCGCGAGTACTCCGACCTGTGGCGCCGCGCGCTTCCGGGTGCGGACTGGGTAGAGCTCGAGGGGGTCGGACACGTACCGATGTACGACGATCCCGACGCCGTGGCGCAGGCCATCCTGGACTTCACGGCCGGGGGCCAACGCTCGAAGAGCGTGGCGAGCTGACGTGTCGCCGGAGCACAGCGCCTTCCGGCCGGTCCCGCGCACCGGCGTCATCTACGTCACCAACGAGGCGCAAAAGCTCGGGTTCTCGTCGACCGACGCGAGCTGGTGCAACCTCGGCCAGGGGCAGCCGGAGACGGGCGAACTGCCGGGCGCGCCGGCGCGGGTGCGCGCCGTACAGATCGCGGTCGACGACCAGGAGTATGCGCCGGTTCCCGGGATCTGGGAGCTGCGCGAGGCCGTCGCGTCGCTCTACAACGCGCTCTACCGACGCGGCATGGGCTCGCGGTACTCGGCGGAGAACGTGTGCATCTCGGGCGGCGGTCGCGCCTCGCTCACGCGCGCGGCGGCGAGCCTCGGTCACGTCAACCTCGGCCACTTCCTGCCCGACTACACGGCGTACGAGGAGCTCCTCGACATCTTCAAGGCGTTCACGTCGATCCCGATCCTGCTCGACGGGGCGCGCGGCTACGCGTTCGCCGTGGACGATCTGCGCCGCGAGATCCTCGGTCGGGGCCTGAGCGCCATCCTGGCGAGTAACCCGTGCAACCCGACGGGCAAGCTCGTCGCCGGAGATGACCTCGCGCGGTGGGTGGCGACCGCGCGCGAGCTCGACTGCACGCTCCTGCTCGACGAGTTCTACTCCCATTACATCTACAACGCGCCGCCCGGGCGCCTCCCGGTCGAGAGCGCGGCCCGCTACGTCGAGGACGTCGACGCGGATCCGGTCGTCATCTTCGACGGATTCACGAAGAACTGGCGCTACCCCGGCTGGCGGCTGACGTGGGCCGTCGCGCCCAAGGACGTGGTCGACGCGCTCGCGAGCGCGGGCTCGTTCCTCGACGGCGGCGGGAGCCGTCCCCTGCAGCGGACGGCGATTCCGCTGCTCGAGGAGGGCCACGTCGTGGCGGAGACGCACGCCATCCAGGCGGCCTTCCGGGCCAAGCGCGACTACCTCTTGTCGAACCTGCAACGCCTCGGGATCCGGGTGGAGCGGGTGCCGGACGGGACGTTCTACGTGTGGGGTTCGGTTGAGCATCTCCCCGCGCCGCTCAACGAGGGGATGGGGTTCTTCCGCGCGTCCCTCGAAGAGAAGGTGATCGTCGTCCCAGGGGAGTTCTTCGACGTCAACCCGGGCAAGCGGCGGCACGGTAGGGCGTCACGCTTCCGATCGTACATCCGCTTCTCGTTCGGCCCGCCGATGGGCGTGCTCGAGCGGGCGGTCGAGCGTCTGGAGAAGAGGATCGCGCGCGCGTGAATTCGTGACCCGAGTCAGCGGGCCGAGGGATCCACCCCCATCCGTTCGAGCAACGCCACGTTGCGCCCGGTCGGCGCGCCGCGGCGGGTGAGGGTCATGTCACCCTGATCGTCGACGACGCCGAAGGTGCCGTCGCGGAGCAGAGGGACGACCTTGTCGGCCTCGTCGAGGCGCATCGGGACGGCGAAGAGGATGGAGTCCGCGTCCTCGACGCCGTTGCGGAGCGTGTAGGCGACCCGGCGGCCGGACACGTGGGGGAGCAGGTGCTCGGAGGCGGCGACCTTCGCGTCCGCGGGGATCCGCGCCGCCAGCGCCGCGAGGTGCTCGCGGGCCCGGAGCTCCTCCGGCGTCGCGACGAAGTGCGGCTTGGCGAACCCGCACCGCAGGGCCTCGTGCGGCACGATGGCGCCGTAGAGGTAGCTGCACGCGAGCGACGCCGCCGTCACCCCCGCGGCGAGCGAGCGGCGGCGGGCGACGCCCCCCTCATCGCCCGGGTGCCGAGGCTCCGCGGCGCGCTCGAGCTCGACCACGAGGGCCACAAAGACGAAGGGGATCCAGTACGCCGAGTACTGGAACGAGATCCGGATGAGCGGGGCGCACCCGGTCGACATGAGGGTAAAGAGGCACCCCGGAACGAGGAGCAACGCGCTCAGCGGACGCCCCAGCGGGAGCAGCAGCAGCGGCGCCAGGATCTGGAGCGCGTAGACGAGCTTGTCCCGATCGAGGAGCACGTTGGCGACAAAGGGCGGGTTTGCCGCGATCGTCTTCAGGACGCCGACGAACGTGTGCTCTCCCGGGGGGAGGAGGCCGGCGTACGCTTCGACGAACGTCTCGGTCCCGTCCGCGAAGCGCGGCATGACGCCGAGCTTCATCGCCAGGAAGTACCCCACGCCAGCGACCGCCAGCGCCGCCCCCGCCCGCGCCCGGGGTCCGCGCAGAAGAAGCCAGAACCCCAGGACGCCCACGCAGCAGGCGACGTCCTCGCGGACCGACATGGCGAGGATCGCCGCTGCGATCGCCGTCCAGCGGCGACCGGTCTCGACCGCGAAGAGCAGCGTCCAGAG
>DATGJA010000731.1:0-13509 GCA_035295445.1 Polyangiaceae bacterium
TCTTCGCGGAATGCGGTCACTTCCTCCGGGAACGCGTCGCCGGTGTCGCGCGCGAGCCGCTCCGTCCACTCGCGGAGCGTCGCCTGCGTGGCCTTGTGCAGGCGGGCGATCTCCTCGTCGGTGAGCGCGCTCGTCAGGCGGACGGGGGACATCTTCGCGCGCCAGAGGATCTCGTCCGAGTACGCGTTGCCGATCCCGCTGAAGACGTGCGGATCGGTCAGCGTCCGCTTGACCGTGTGCTTTTCGCGCGTCAGCGCCTCGCGGAAGGCCGCGCGGTCGACTTCGAGCGGTTCGATGCCCCCCGGGTCGAGCGATCGGAGCGCGGCTTGTCCCCGCACGAAGTTCAGCGACGCGCGCTTCTTCGTGGACGCCTCGGTCACGACGAGGCAGCCTTGCGCGAAATCGAACGCGGCGAGCCCCACCTTGGCCGGCACCTTCGAGGCCGGCGGGAGCCAGCGCAGGCGGCCGGCGATCATCAAATGAATCACCGCGTACAGGTCCTGCTCGAGCCCGACGACGATGCGCTTGCCCATGCGGCCGATCGCGCGCACTTCGAGCCCCTCGGCCGCGCGCGCCGGCGGGTCGTACGTCCGGACGAAGAACGGGCTGGCGACGCGCACGTGCTCGACGCGCTTCCCGACGATTCGCCGGCGCAGATGCTCGACGTAGAGCTCGATGTCGGGAAGCTCGGGCACCCTGACCCCTTCAGTCGTCCCCTTTTCGCACGCGCGTCTCGAGGTCGAGGTAATAGCCGACGAGGTCCTTCTCTCGGTGACCCAGGGCGACGAAGCGGTACACGCGGCCGATCGGGCAAGACCGGGTGGCGGGCGGCACCAGCATGGCCCAGTAGCCAGGCTCGCTCGGAGCCACGTCGATCCAGACGCCCCCCAGCGCCCGCGCGATGGTCTCGCTGAGCAGCGCGCCGTGACGCCGTAGCTCCCACGCGACCCGCGCGTCGGACAGCGGCGCGCCGGCGAAGCGGTGAGTCAGGTGCTGCTGCATCGCGTCGATCGCCAGCACGTTGCACCGCAGCGTCTTACCGTACCAAAGGCGATAGTCCCGCGCGAGGTCCCGCGCGAGCCGGGTCATCGCCACGCGGGCTTGCGCCGGCGACCTCGGGACCTCGGTGACGCCGAGGGAGGACTCGTCGGTCCCCGGCGGGAGGGCGAGGGCCTCGACGAGCTCGGGCTGGTAGAAGGCGCTCGCCGTCCCCTTGGGTGCCTTGGCGCGCTTCGGCGTGATCCCGAAGTCGAGGGGCGGCGCGGAGGGTCGCTGGGGCGGCACCGAGGCCGCTGTCGGCTGTGGCCAGGCTCGCGGCGGCGGGGTCCCCTCCTTGGGGGGCAGCCACTCGGCGTGGGGGAGAGCCGAGTGGAGGGGGAGGGCCGACTCTCGCGCAGGAGGCATGGTCGTCGCCGCGGGCGGCACCTCGGGGGGAGGCAAGTCGCCGAGCGACGGAAAAAGCGGGAGCCGCGGCGCCGGCGGATATGGATCGGCCGGAGGGGTTTCCCGCGTGGGCGGTGGAACGTTCGAGTGGGTCGTGCCGGCGGTCGTGTCGAGGATCTCGATGGCGACCATGCGCTCGCTGTCCTTGGCGCCGGGATCCTCGGCGAGCTTGTGCGCGAAGTAGCGCGCGTGCGCGTCCTCGCCCGCGGCGAGCCAGGTTCGTGCGGCGACCAGGGCGGCCTCGTGGAACCCGTTGTCCTCGCTCGCGAGCTCGGAGAGCGCCTGCGCGACGCTCCGAGGGGGCTCTTCTCCGCGCAGGAGCGCGGCGCGCGCGCGCAGGTAGCGGATGCCGGGCGCCCTCCCGCGCGACCGCTCGAGATCATCGAGGCGCTCGTCGACGCCGCTCACGTCCCCGCTGGCGAGCGTTCGCTCGATGGCGCGAAGCTCCGGGTCGGCCAGGGGGCCGATGGGCATCGTCTTGGACGACAGCGCCCCCTCGAGGGCGCCGAGATGCGACTGGAGCGCCGCGGGGTTGTGGGGTGACATCCGCTCGCGCACGCGCGCGAGGAGCGCGTCCCGCAACCGCCCGTCGCTCCCCTGCTCGAGGGGGCGGGCGAGGGGCGTCAGCTTGCGGAGCGCGTCGGGCACGGCGCGAGCTCCGTCGAGCGCGACGCGCAGGTGGGTGCGCTCGCCCGGCCGTCGATCCCGCGTCACGGCGGCGGTCGACAGGTGCACCGTCGTCGTCGGCTCGACCTCGGCGAGGGCAGCCGCGAGGTGCAGCGCCTGGACGAAGAGGGGGGCGGAGTCCATCGAGAGCCCCCCCGTGAGCGCGCGAAGGTCGAGCCACGCCCCCTCGTAGCGACGCGCCGCGGGGTCGAAGAGCGCGCCGTCGAAGAGCTCTTGCGGTCCGAGTCGCCCGACCACCGAGCGCGCGGCGCGCCCTCTCGCGTACGACGCGGCCACCTTGTGACCGAGCGCGCGCGCAGCCTCGAGGGCGAGCGCGGGCGTCACCCCCATCTGCCCGAGGCGCTCGAGCGCTTCCCGCGCGGTCGTCATGTACCCCGCCTCGCGGACGGTGACCGGATCCGTCGCCCGAAGAACGATGTCGCCCAGATCGAAGAGACCATACTCGGTGGCAAGAAGCCCCCCGTCGGATCGGACCACCACCCGCTCGCCGATGCGCAAGCTCGTGATGATTCGAGGGGCCGGAGAGGCAGAGGCCATGGGGGAGAGGGGTCGTCCGGGAGAGAAAACTCGTGAGTAGAGACTCTACCCGGCGGCGCTGTCCCCGGGAAATTGTCTCGCCAAAAGCGCCCCGGAGGACCGATCGTGCCCGAAAAACCTGAGTCGACGCCTTGCGCGAGGGCAAGAGCTCGACAAGACTGAAGTATGTTGGACCCTATGTGCCCGCCGGACCCCTCGGGGAAGGACCGCCGACGGTACCGGCGTATCCGCGCGGCGCTCTACTGTCGGCCGGCGGGCGTGCAGTTCCTCGCCCGCCAGCGAGAACCGGTCGACGTCAGCCTTGGCGGCGTTCGTATCTTCAGCGACGACGAGCTGGCGGTCGGCACGCTCCTCAAGATGGAGTTCTTCTTGCCGGGCGAGGCGCCGGCGACCTACACGGCCGAAGTCGTGTGGATCGAAGAGCTCGAGGCCGGCGCCCCGGCGAAGTTCGACGTCGGGCTGAAGTTCATCCAGCTCGATCCCGGCGCCGCTGATTTGCTGCTGAAGGTCCTTGGCCCGCCCGAAGACGGCCCTGAGATCCCCGCGCCCCCCAAGAGCGCGAAGGCGCCACGAAGCAGTCGCAGCAGCAAGTTCTGAGCGAGCGCGATCTCGATCGGTCACGAATCTGCTGCGACAAATCTGACGCGACAAAATTCGCGAGGCGCAAACGTTGGCGATCGTCCGGCGTAAAAAGGCGACCCTTGCGTTGGAGGGCGGGTTGGGTTGAAATGGCACATTCTAAAATTTTTCAGCCTCGAACGCGGGGGACGCGAGACGCGAACCGATTCGTGACGTCATTCCTTGAGCATGGCTTGTGGGGGTTGAAAGAGTTGCGCCAAGCGGCTTTCGGGCCGTTGCTACACGCTGTCATCCTTTCGTGGGCTCTGGACAGCGCCTAAGTGCGTGGTAGTTAGTGCGATCGCCGCGTAGTCAGCCTCCTTAGCCTGGCAGATGGTGGAGTTCGTCGACACACACGGTCCATCATGTCCAAGCAGACCGCTCAGAACCTCAATCTTCTCGGCGATTGCATCATCCTTGTGATTGCGTGCGCGGTCGCCACGCGTCTTCCGCCCGGCTGGCACTGGATGGTCTTCATCGGGATGTCCGGCGTCTCGATGCTCGTCTGGACGATCGGTGGGCGCGTGCTCCGGCACTACGACGTCGGCAACGGTCGCGGTCCGGGCGGCGACATCGTGCTGACGGCGGTGCTCATCGCGACGATGGTCGCGGCGATGTCGATCTTGCGTGTCTTCGTGCCCAGGTACGCGATGGGCAGCCACCTGGCCACGTTCCTTGTCATCGCGATCCCGGCCATCGTGTGGCTTCGGCTCACGACCAGCTGGCTCCGCAAACGCGAGCAGCCGACGCAGCCGATCGTCATCGTCGGCATCGGCCCGCTCGGGCGGCACACGGGCCTGGAGATTCGCGATCGGGACGACCATCACAAGGCCGTCGGCTACCTCCGGTTCAACGACGAACCGTTGCACGATCGGCTGCCCGCCCCCGTGCTCGGCTGCGCTTCGGACCTCGAGGACTTGCTCAAGAAGCAGGTCGTGAGCGAGGTGTTCATCGCGGGGAACGGCGGCACCCAGCGCGACGAAATGCAGTCGGCGATTCGGGTGCTCGAGCGCTTCGGCATCCCCTTCGCGCTCCCGGCCACGGGTTTCCGCTTCGGGCGCGCGCGGCCGGAGCACGAGAACGCCGTCGCGGACGGCTACATCCACTACCTCAGCGTGCGGCACCGGCCGGTCCAGCTCGTGCTCAAGCGGCTGTTCGACGTCCTCGCGACGGCCACGGCGCTGATTCTCCTGTCGCCGCTGATGATCACCGTCGCGGTGCTCATCCGGTGCACGTCGCGGGGGCCGATTCTCTTCAAACAAGAGCGGGTCGGGCGTCACGGGCACCCGTTCCACATGCTCAAGTTCCGATCCATGGTAGTGAACGCCGAGGAGCTCAAGGCCAAGCTCATGGCGCTCAACGAGCAAGCGGGCCCTGTGTTCAAGATGACGCGGGACCCGCGGATCACGCCCGTGGGCCGCTTCATCCGCAAGTACAGCATCGACGAGCTGCCTCAGCTCATCAACGTCCTACGCGGCGAGATGAGCATCGTCGGCCCGCGACCCCCCGTGCCTTCGGAGGTCGCAAAGTACGAGGCATGGCAGCGGCGGCGGCTCTCGGTCAGGCCCGGCCTGACGTGCGTCTGGCAGGTGAGCGGGCGCAACGAGATCTCCTTCGAGGAGTGGATGTACATGGACATGCAGTACATCGATCACTGGAACCTCGCCCACGACTTCCAGCTCATTCTCAAGACGGTGCCGGTCGTGTTGACGGGGCGCGGCGCGAGCTGAAAGTACGTCGCCAGTGCGAACCATAGAGTCGGCCCCGAAGCGGACCATCCTGCTCGTCGAAGATCATCCCCCCGAGCGCGAGGCCATCCGGCGGATGCTCGTGGGGCAGGACTTCGCCGTGATCACGGCGGTGGACTACCACAGCGCCTTGAGGGTGCTTGCGGCGTCGATCCCGCACCTCGTTTGCCTGGACTTGACGCTGCCGCGAGAATCGGGCTTCGAGCTCTGTGAGTACATGCGCGGTCAGATGAAGTTCCAGTTCGTGCCCATCCTGGTCATGAGCGACCGGAGCTCGCCGGAGGACATGGCGCACGCAGAAGAGGTGGGCGCCAACGCGTACCTGAAGCGGCCGTTCACGCGCGATCGGCTCCTCAAGTACGTGAGCACGCTGCTCGACGGTCCCCATGCGAGCCGTCCGAGCGTCCGTCGTCTCCGGAGGAGCGACCCGCCGTAAGAGGCCGTCGACAAAGGCAGGTGGACGCCCGCTCCGGCCCTCTTCTACTGTGTTCGACATGGAAAAGAAGGTGCTGGTGACCGGAGGGGCGGGCTTTCTGGGCTCGCATTTGTGCGACCGGCTCATGGCACGCGGCGAGGACGTCCTCTGTCTCGACAACTTCTTTACGGGATCGAAGCGCAACGTCGAGCACCTCGTCGGCGAGTCGAGGTTCGAGCTCATGCGTCACGACGTGACCTTCCCGCTCTACGTCGAGGTGGACCGCATCTTCAACCTCGCGTGTCCCGCGTCTCCGATTCACTATCAATTCGACCCGGTCCAGACGACGAAGACGAGCGTGCACGGGGCGATCAACATGCTCGGCCTCGCCAAGCGGGTGAAGGCGCGCATCCTCCAGGCGTCGACGTCCGAGGTCTACGGTGACCCGGAGGTCCACCCGCAGACCGAAGAGTACTGGGGGCGCGTCAACTGCGTCGGCCCGAGGAGCTGCTACGACGAGGGAAAGCGTTGCGCGGAGACACTCTTCTTTGATTACCAGAGGCAGCACGGCCTCGACATCAAGGTCATCCGCATCTTCAACACGTACGGTCCGAGGATGCACCCGAACGACGGGCGCGTCGTCAGCAATTTCATCGTGCAGGCCCTGCGTGGAGAGGAGGTGACCATCTACGGCAACGGCTCGCAGACGCGATCGTTCTGCTACGTGGACGACCTCGTCGACGGCATGATGCGGATGATGGACTCGGAGAAGGGGTTCTTCGGGCCCGTCAACATCGGCAACCCCGGCGAGTTCACGATGCTCGAGCTGGCCGAGAAGGTGCTCCGGCTCACCGGCTCCAAGTCGCGCCTCGTGAACAAGCCGCTTCCCGCGGACGACCCCAAACAGCGCAAGCCGGACATCACGCTGGCGGGCGCGAAGCTCGGGTGGAAACCGAAGGTGCCTCTGGAGGATGGTCTCAAGGAAACGATCGCGTACTTCAAGAAGCTCCTGGGAAGCTGAGCGGGCTCTCCTCGCCATGGCGCCCTTCTCGCGATGACGGACCGGCGCACCCTCGTCGACTGCGCCTTTGCGGTCGCGTCTCTGCCGTCGCTCGCGTGGACGGGGTACCTCGCCGGTCTCGCCCTGGCGTCGCGCGCGCCACGCGTCCCCGAGTACCCACCGGAGCCGCGCACTCGCTTCGACGTCGTCGTCCCCGCGCACGACGAGGAGGCCGGCATCGCGGCGACGGTCGAGAGCCTGCGGGCGGTCGACTATCCGGCTCGTCTCTTCCGCGTCGTCGTGGTCGCCGACAACTGCCGCGACGCCACCGCCGAGCGGGCGGCCCGCGCGGGGGCGACGGTGCTCGAGCGCAAGGACGAGACGCGCCGGGGCAAGGGCTACGCGCTGGCCCACGCGTTCGAGCGCTCCCTCGCGGCCGGCGAGGTGGACGCGGTCGTCGTGGTCGACGCCGACACCCAGGTGAGCGACAACTTGCTTCGAGCGTTCGACGCCCGTCTCTCCGACGGAGAGGTCGCGGTTCAGGCCGAGTACTGCGTGGCGAACCCGCGCGCGTCGTGGCGCACGCGGCTGATGCACATCGGCTTCACCTTGTTCCACGACGTGAGGTCGAGGGCGCGCGAACGCTTCCGGCTCTCCGCCGGTCTGCGCGGCAACGGGATGGCGTTTGCGCGATCTGTATTGCGCGAAGTCCCGCACGACGCGTTCTCGATCGTCGAGGACGTCGAGTACGGCATCCGGCTCGGCCTCGCCGGGCACCGCGTCGCCTACGCGGGGGAGGCCAAGGTCTTCGGTGAAATGGTCACCTCGGGCACCGCGTCGCGCAGCCAACGGCAACGCTGGGAGGGCGGCCGGATGCAGCTCCTCCGGGCGCACGCGCGCCGCCTTGTCTCGGAGGCCGTCGCGCGACGCAGCCCGTTGCTCTTCGACCTGGCCGCAGATCTCCTCGTGCCGCCGCTCACGTACGTGGCCCTCGTGACCTTCGCGGGAGCCGTGGCGTCGGCGCTCCGCCTGGGGCTCGCTTCCGGCGCGTGGTGGTCGTTCGCGCCCTGGTGCGCAGCCTCGCTGGGCCTGAGCCTCTACGTCGCGCGGGGCGTCTGGCTGGCTCGGGTCGGGCCGCGCGCGATCCTCGACCTCGCGTGGGCGCCCGTGTACATGGTCTGGAAGGTCGTGCTTGCCATGAAGCCCTCGCGCGCTCGCGGCAAAGAGTGGGTGCGAACGGCGCGCCAGGGGGACAAGCCGTGACGAAGACAGTCACCGCTTGGCGGCGGATGGTGGGTGCGATCCGCGAGGACCACGCGATGCTGCGCCACTACGACGCGAAGTACGCGGGCGATCTGCGCGGCGCGCCGTCTCCCATCGCGCGGGACCTGGTGACGCGCATCGGCTTCCAGATGCTCGCGGCCTGCCGGGTCATGCGGTTCTTTCGAGACGCCGAGGTCCCGCTCGCGCCTCAAGTGGCGTCACGCCTCATCCGGTACGCGTACGGGTCGGACATCCATTGGGACGCCGAGCTCTCGCCGGGCATCGTGATCGTCCACGGGATGGGCATGGCGGTCAGCCACGCCGCATCCGTCGAGCGCGGCGTCATCCTCTCGCAAGGCATCACGCTCGGCATGGGAACGGATCCGGTGAGCCGCGCGGCGGGCGCCCCGCACGTTGAGCAGGGGGCACACCTGGGGGCGGGAAGCACGTTCGTCGGACCGATCACGGTCGGCGCGCGCTCGAAGGTGACGGCGAATTGCTTCGTCCGGACGTCGATCCCGCAAGACTCGCTGGTCGAAGCGCCGGCGCCGGTGGTGTCCTCCCGCGCCGGCAGAGACGCGGCTCGGCGCTCGCACGGCGAGAACGCGCCCGACGAGGGGACGCGGCGTTGAGCGAGCGTCGCACGCTGGATTTCGGGCCTCTCCAGGTCGACCGGTTGACCTCGGGCGAGGCGCTCGGGGTCGTGGAGCGGCTCGTCCGCGAGGGCCGAGGGGGCGCCATCTTCACGCCCAACGTCGACCACGTCGTCCTGGCCGAACAGGACGCGAGGATGCGCGCAGCCTATGCGCGCGCGGACCTTTCGCTTGTCGACGGTATGCCCCTCGTGTGGGCGTCGCGCCTGCTGGGGGCGCCCGTGCCGGAGAAGATCTCCGGCTCCGACTTCACGCCGAAGCTCCTCGATCGCGCCGCGAGCCGCGGATGGCGCGTCTACTTCCTGGGGGGCGCGCCGGGCGTCGTGGATCTCGCGCGGAGCAAGCTCCGGGAGACGCTGCCGGCCCTACAGGTCGTCGGCGTGGACTCGCCCAAGATCGACTCGGACGAGGCGCCGGAGCGCACCCGGGCCGTCGCCGATCGCGTTCGCGCCGCGGCGCCGCAGGTCGTCCTCGTCGCGCTGGGGGCGCCCAAGCAAGAGATCTGGATCGACAAGGTGCGCGAGGGCCTCCGCCCGATCGTCTTCATGGCGGTCGGGGCGTCGCTCGACTTCATCGCGGGCACGACGCCCCGCGCCCCGGCGTGGATTTCGCGCACCGGCCTCGAGTGGTTGTTCCGGCTGGCCCTCGAGCCGCGGCGGCTGTCGTACCGATACCTCGTGCGCGATCCGCGGTTCCTCCCGATCCTCGCCCGGGCGGTGGCCGCGCGGGTCAGGCGGCCAGGCCCCTGATCGGGCGCCCGCGTCAGGGCGCGTTCTCTCGCGTCTCCTCGCCGAGCTCGGGGAATTCGTAGACGTCGCGCCACGGTGTGGGTCCCGCCGGCGTGGCGGGGGTTGCGGCGCGGGCCCATCCTTCGCGCAGCCGGAGGGACACCAGGCGGTCGGACCCCGATTGACGCGCGTAGTCCCGAATGACCCACTGGCCGAGCTCCGCCGGCAGATTGGCGCGCCCGCGGACTTTGAAGACGAACTTGTACCAGCGCGAGAAATGCCACCCGGGTCCGCCGAGCATCCCAGGCGCCACGGCGGAAAGCGCGTCGAGGGTGCGACCGTCGCTCGTCATCGCCGGCCCCTCCCAGTGGGGGACCTCGTTGATGTTGCTGAAGAGGTCGTAGGGCATGGTGAGCGCAGCCCAGCGCCGTTGCCGGTGAAAGGCTTCGGGCATTCGCACGTGCGACCCGATGAAGGGTCCCCACGCCTCCCCCGCGAACTGGACGGCGAGCAACGACGCCAGGACGAGGCGAGTCAGGCGGACCGCCATCCCTGCCACCCGCCAGCCGCCCTCCCCGGTCGCTGGCGCGTCTCCGGCCGCAGCGGCTCGGGACCCTCGACCAGGGACCGACCAGGGAACGCGCCTCTTCACCCACGCTTCCGCCCGGTCCAACCACTCGGGCTGCAACCACAGGACGTTGGACCAGATCATGACCCCGGTGAAGATCCCCACGCGCATCGTGCTCAAGATCCCAAGCTGCACGCCCAGGGCGGCCGCGATCGCGAGTCCTCGCGCGCGCCGCCTCGACCAGGGCCAGAAGGCCAACCATGGGAACGACGCCTCGAGCACCGGGACGACGTACGTCAGCGCGCGACACAGCCCCGGGAAGCGAAGAAGCACCTCCCCGGGGGGTCGGACGAACCCGGAGAGTTGAAGCGTCCCGAAGATGACGTTGTTGCGCAGCCACCCGGACCGGAACTTCAGCCGCGCCGTCACGAAATAGAGGAGCGCAAGGTGCGCTTGCAAGAAGCGAAGCCCCAGGGCCGTCGCAGGTCCGCGCGCCCGTCGCCCGAAGAGGACGTCGAGGCTGAGCGCGGCGTTCGAGTCGGCGAACATCGAATAAAAAAAGAGATACCGCACGAGGTCGTCGCCGCCGTCGGTGAAATAGAGATTTCGGTTGTGAAGGGACGTCAAAAATACCCAAGAAACGATCGTCGTTGCGCGCGTGAAATAGCCGACGGTGAACCCGACGACCGCCAGAATGCCCAGCACCAAGAGAATGCACACGACGGTGGGGCTGCCCGCCAGATCGAAGACGCTCCACGCGAACGGGTCCACTTGGTCGCCGCGGGGGAGCACCCCGTCGTCGCTCAGGATCGCGCGCCAGTCGGGCGCGTAGGTCGTGAGGAGGTCATGGAGCACGAGGACGCCGAGCCCGATTCGGAAGAGCGCGAGGGGGCGCGGGTCCGTCTCACCCAGCCAGAACTCGACGCGCAGCGGGTTCTCGGAGTGCCTCACGCTTCCCCCCCGATCTCACGTCTCGCCGGCCGACGCAAGCCGACCTGGCTCCCTTACGCCGCGCCGCGGCACCGCCTCGCGCGGCCCCCCACAAGGCCGTTCGTCCTCGGCCGACACCGCGGGGGCGGAGCCAACCGGAAAGAACTTGGGGTCCGACCGGGCAGACCTGGCCGACTGGCTCGATAGAAGCGAGCCGCCGGCGAGCCTGATCGCGACCAGCATACTTCGCTATGGTCGTCTCGTGGCCGCTCGAGTAAAGTAAGCTCGAGTCGTTCAATTTCTTGGCAGGTGCGGCTGCCTCGCCCAGAGAAGCACCGACATGTTGCCGAACCGCGCTCCGTCCTCTCGCCCTCCCTTCGGGGCGTCGCCGCATGCCGCCGCGCCGGGGTCGCTTCGAGAGCTGGTCGACCCGTCCGCGAACGTCGAGATCGCCCTCTCGACCCCAGCCTACCCACTTTGGTTCGGGGCCAGCGACGCGCCGCTCTTCGGATTTTATCATACGCCCTCCGCGCCCGCGCTCGATTGCGTCGCCGTTCTTTGCAATCCGTTTGGCTATGACGCCGTCCTGAGCCACTACAGCTATCGGCATCTCGCCGAGCGCCTTGCCGCCGCGGGTATCGCTGCTCTACGCTTTGACTATTTCGGAACCGGCGATTCGTCGGGTGGAGACGAGGCGGCCGACAGGGTCGACGCGTGGCAGCAGAGCATCGCGATTGCGTGCCGCGAAGCGCGCGTTCGGAGCGGCGCGCGTGCCGTCGCGCTGTTCGGCCTTCGGTTGGGCGGCTTGCTCGCGACCGCGGTCGCCCAGCGCGAGGCGGTCGACGACTTGATACTCCTCGGCCCTCCGGTCTCCGGTCGCGCCTACGTGCGCGAGCTGCGCGCCCTCCGCGGCCTCGCGACCTCCTCGGCGTCGCCCAACGGGGATGGAGTGCCGGTTCCCGAAGACGAAAACTTCGGGTTCTTGATCACGGCTCCCATGAAGAAGGCGCTCGAGGGCGTCGACCCCGTCAAGGACCCTCGTCGTCCGGCCTCCCGAGCGCTCGTCATCCCGCGCGACGACGGCCTCGGGAACGAGGAGCCGCTCGTCGCCCACCTGCGCTCGGCAGGCGTCGATACGACCCGGTCGCTCGTGGCGGGGTATTCGCTCGCCCTTCGCGGCGATCCGTACACGTGTGATTTGCCGGACGAGGCGTGGACGCAGGTCGTCGAGTGGATCAAAAAGGGGCACGAGAAGCTCGACCTCGAGGCCAGCCACCCCGTTTCTTCGCGCTCGTACCGCTCCGTGGCGAACGTCGGCGGGGTGTCGGAGGAGGCGGTGCGCTTTCGCGAGATGTTCGGGATCTTGACCGAACCAATCGAACATACGCCGCGATCCGAGACCGCCGTCATCCTGGTCGACAGCGCCGCCAATCATCGAATCGGCAACAACCGCATGTACGTGACGTGGGCGCGCGCCTGGGCGGGCCTCGGCTTCCGCGTCCTCCGGTTCGATCTGGCGGGGATCGGAGACAGCCCGGTCCAGCCGGGCCGCCGGGAGAAGGAGGTCTACTCTCCGCGCGCGATGTTCGAGACGCAGGCCGCCGTCGACTTTCTCGAGGACCGCGGGTGCAAGCGCTTCGTCGTCGGTGGAATATGCTCCGGCGCGTACGTGGCGTTTCACAGCGCCGTCGCCGACGCACGCGTGGCCGGCGTCATGTTGATGAACCCCCCCACGTTCCACTGGAAGGAGGGCGACTCGCTCGAGCTCCGGACGCGCAACACGTTCAGCTCCACGAACGCGTACGCCCGCGCTGCCTTGAGCCTCAGCACTTGGAAGCGCGCGCTCCGCGGCGAGGTGCACCTGCGGGCCGTCACCATGGAGCTTGCCACGCGCGCCGTCGCCACGGGTCGGTCGTTGGTCGAGGACGCCGCCGTCCGCTCCGGACTCCTCGCGGAGCCGGACGACATCGCCCGGGGCTTCAAGGCCCTCGTCGCGCGCGGGGGCGACGCGCTCTTGATCTACGGGCCCGACGACGGCGGCATCGACGTCATGGAGCGGCACCTCGGCCTGAACGCTCGCAAGATGCAATCCGAGAAGGGCTTTCAGGTGCGGATCATCGACGGTGCCGATCACACCTTCACCCGGCGCGCCGCGCAGGTGAGCGTGCAAGAAGTGCTCACCCAGCACCTGCTGTCGCGCTTCGCTTGATCTCCTGCTCCGCGGTGGCCTGCGGTCTCGGGGCGGCATGCGCGGCGGCGGCGGGCGCGATCGCGCGCCGCAGCGCCCGTCGCGGGTGGTCGTTCTGTCATCCTGCCCGGACGCGTGTACCGGCGAGCGCACGACCGGAAGCGGGACTCGGCGACGTCGAGGACGTCGCGCTGCGTACCGCGGACGGGCTCTCGTTGAGGGGCTGGTTTGCCCCGGGGGATCGCCGATCGGTCATCGTGTTCGTCCACGGCTTGTGGGGGAACCGCCTGTCCTTGCTGCCGGAGGCACGACTCCTTCGTCGCCGTGGATTCGGCGTGCTCCTGTTCGACTCTCGCGCGAGCGGGGAGAGCGACGGGCACCTCGCGACGTGGGGCGATCGGGAACAGCTCGACGTTCGTGCCGCGGTCGACTTCGTGACGGCTCGTCCGGACGTGGCCGCGGATGGCATCGTCGTCTACGGCTTTTCGGTCGGCGCCTCCGCGGCGGCGATGGCGGTGGCGCGCGATCCACGGCCGCGAGCGCTGATCCTTTGTGCCGTGTGGCCGTCGTTCGCGGACGAGATACGCGATAAGTTCGCGAGCTTCGGTCCTCTCTCTTGGGGGGCGGCGATGCTGGCCATGCGCCGTGCGGGGATCGATCCGGATCGGATCCGGCCCGTCGACCACCTCGGCGCCGTCTCGCCGCGCCCGCTCCTCCTCATCACGGGGACC
>DATGJA010000732.1:0-16988 GCA_035295445.1 Polyangiaceae bacterium
ACGACGCTCCGGACCTTCACCCTCACCTTGTCGCGACCCTCTAAGTAGAGGTCGAGCGGCACGACCGTGCGCGACCAGCTCGGGAACGTCTCCGGGCCCACGTCGCTGTTCTGCGGGCGGAGTGCGTCGAGCGTGAAGGGCGGCAGCCGCTGTACCACGTGGCCGCGATAGGCCATCCCGTGCGACGGCACCCGAAATTGTACGACCACCGAGCGCGGCGCCATCGTCTGGCGCGGCTCGTTCGCCAGGAGCTCGTCGAGCGTTTCGGGCGGCGGCAACTCCGGGGCAACCTCGTAGCCGGGCACTACCTCGACGTCGACGTCCTTGCCCGCGAGCTCCGACGGCATCGTCGTCTCAACGACGCGCGTCACCTCCGCACCCGCCTCGGGCACGAGGTGAAGGCGGAGCCGGACCTTTTGCCCGGCGTCGACCACGGCGTCGAGCACCTCGACCCCGCGGAGCCGCCAGAGGTCGCGCGTGTACTTCACCTCGAAGCGCGCCTGGATCTTGTCGATCCGCGCATGCTCCCACGGGTTGTTGACGACGTCGCCTACTGTGCTGACCACCTTCGAGTGCGCGAAGTCGCCCGTGTCGGGCGTGCCGCCGCTGGAGACCCCGACGTCCTCGAGATCGACCGATCCGTGACCGGCCACTGACACGGTGGACGTGAGCTTCCAGGTGAGATCGCGCCGCTCGCTCGTCGTCGCCTCGACGACCGAGGCGAGAACGGTCGAGGCCAGACCGGGCGCCATGAACTTGTCCTCGGTGAGTTCCGCGTGCCAGCGCGTCCGCGGCGCCCCCGTCACGCCCACGATGTCCACGTCGATGGGAATAACCGGCGCCTCGATTCGTTCGTCGAGGATGATGGCCGATTGCCGGTCCTGTACGAGCGTGCCGAGCGACCGTGCGCACTCGCCGACCTTGTGCGAGGCGAGCGCGCTCGCGTTGACCCAGAGGACCCGTCCGATGCACGTCGGGATCGCCTCGTCCCCCCCGTTCAGCATGGGATGGCCGAAGCCCGCGATCTTGCCCTGGCCGTCCACGTACGTCGCAGTGCCGAGCCCCATCACCGAGACATCGCCGCGCGAGAGCTCGACGCCGAGGCCGCCTCCGTTCACGAAGTGACGAGGGGCGTTTGGGTCGGGGGGTGAATCGCCGCCGCCCCCCTGGAGCGGCTCGAGGCCGATCGGTTCTACGAGCTTGCGCAACGCGGCCGCCGCCCGGTCGCCCACCCCCGAGAGGAGCAGCGGCGTCGCCGCCGGCCGCACCGGTTGCGACGCGTCGGCCGGGGGCCCGAGCCGCGCCGCGAGCTGGCGTGCGTGCTCGGTGAGGTCGTAGGTGCCCGCCGGGCCGTCGAAGGACGTCGTCGACGCGTGCGGCCCCTCCGCCGCGGGCGCAATGACGGGCTTCGCGCCGGGGAGCGGTGCGCGCCGGTCGAGGGGCCAGAAGCCCGGCGGGATCGGCCGGCGCATCTCGGTGAGCATGAGATCGATGGGCGTTACGCCGGCCACCGGCTCGACCTCGAACGACGAGAGGCTGTACGCGTACGCCCCGGCGAGGCGTCCGTCGAGGTAGATAGGGCTGCCGCTCATCCCGCGGACGGTCTTGACGACGTCGAGCCGGGGGTTGGGCGTCTTGATGACGATGAGCGGCTGCCCGGGGCGAAAGTGGTGCAAGACCCCGATAACCTCGACGTCGAATCGCTCGGGGTCGGTGCCCTTGAAGACGGTGAGCCCGTAGCCCTTCATTCCGTCCCGGACCTCGTTCGGGGAGATCGTCGGGGGCTTGGCGTCGCCGCGCGCGAGCGGAATCGTGGCTCCGAGGGCGACGAGGACTCCCGCGCCAAGCGCGCAGAGCACGGCCGAGGGATCACGCACGGGATGCAGTGTAGCCTGAGCTCCCCGATGGGAGCGAGGCTCACCGGCGTCGTGCTCTTCGCAGCGCTCCTCACGCTCGCGCTGGCGCACCTCGCGCTCGCGGTCGGGCTCGTGCGGAGGGGAGCATGGGGAAGGGGCTTGCTGGCCCTCGCACTCCCCCCGCTCGCGCCCTGGTGGGGCTGGCAAGCCGGGATGCGTCGCCGTAGCGCCGCTTGGGGGGTCGCCCTCGCCGTCTACGTCCTCGGGGTCCTCTTCGCGGCCGGTCCGTGGTCCGGTCGCTAGCGCTACCGTAGGCGCATGCCCCTCACCTATGGCCGCTACCTCCGCCTCGATCGGTTGCTCGCCGCGCAGGAGCCCTTGTCGGCCGGGCCGGAGCACGACGAACTCCTCTTCATCGTGGTGCACCAGGTATACGAACTTTGGTTCAAGCAGGTCTTGCACGAGACGGCGCGCCTACGACCCTCTCTCGTCGACGGCGACACGCACCGCACCCTGGGCGCGCTCAAGCGCATTCTCACCATCTTCAAGACGCTGGTTGCGCAGGTCGACATCCTCGAGACGATGACGCCGTCGGCGTTCAACTCTTTCCGCAGCCCGCCTCGAGGCGGCGAGCGGGTTCGAGTCGGTGCAGTTTCGCCGCATCGAGTTCGCCTTCGGGTACAAACGATCCTCGGCGTTGCATCACTATCCGGAAGGATCCGACGAGCGGGCCGAGCTCGAGCGAGCTCTCGGCGAGCCCACCGTGTGGGATGCCTTCTTGCGCTATCTCGAGCGCCAGGGGTTTGCCGTTCCCGCCGAAGCGCTCGATCGCGACGTCGGGCAGGCGGTGGCTCCTTCCGCCGCGCTCCAAGAAGTCTTGCTGCACGCGTACCGCAAGGACACGCCGGTGAACCTGGTGTGCGAGCGTCTCGTGGATCTGGACGAGGGGCTCCAGGAGTGGCGGTACCGGCACGTCAAGATGGTCGAACGGACCATCGGGACGAAAGTCGGCTCTGGCGGATCGAGCGGCGTCGAATACCTGAAGTCGACTCTCTTCCGACCGCTCTTTCCCGATCTGTGGGCGATCCGCGTGTCGCTGTGAACGTCGATCGGCGGTCGCGCGAAGCGCATGGAGGAGCGACCCCGTTCGGGTCAGGACGCTCCCTGAGCTTCAACGAACGCGATCAGGTCCCGATCGCGTCGGCCCCTACGGGATCGTGACCTCGCGCTCGAGCATCTTGCAAGAGTCTTTCGAGCAGACGGCGCCGCGGATCTTTCCCGTGCCGGAAGGCGCGTTCTCGATCTTCGCCTTCTTCTCTTTGAGCTCGAACTTGCTCTTGTCGAGCTTCGTATCCCCGACCACGAGCTTCCACGGGTAGTCCTGGTTGATGTGCCAGTCTCCCTTGGCCTCCACGACCACCGTGTGGGCCGTCACGATAATCTCGAACTCATCCTTGTCCTTGTCGGCGAGCGCGGGGACCGAGACGGCGGCGACGGAAGCGATGGCCACGAGGGCGGCGAGAACTTGGCGGCGCAGGATCATGGAACGGGCCTCGAGCGGTGTCTTGGAGAGCGGCACGTGGGAAGCTGCATGGGCTTAGCACATGGACGGAGGCCCAGCCCGGGCGATTCATTTGCGCCGACGTCCGCGGCTGAGCCGCTCCCCGGGACAAAGGACATCTTCGCGAAACCCCTCTGTAACCCCTTCGCGCGCGCGCCGCGCGCAACGTTCCGTTCGTGCCATGCTGCAACCGAGCCCCATGTCCGGTTCCTTCTACGACTCGATGCCCGATCGCTACCGACGGGCGTTCGACAAGGACGCATCGAGGGAACACGCCGCAATCGTCGCGCGACGCGCAGGGGCGCCGGTTCACGGCGAGATTTGGCAGCGGCTGCCTCGCGGCGGCGTCGTGGCCTGCTTCGTCGCCGACGATCGGCCGGGACTCCTGTCGTTCATCGCCGCCGCGCTCGCCGCGCGATCGATGGACGTCATCGCTGCTCAGGTCTACACGCGCCCCCCTGCAGAGGGTCGTCCCGCCGAGGCGGTGGACTTCCTCTGGCTGCGGCGCGAGGGCGATCTCGGCGCGCCCGTCCTCGAGGCGGACATCGCACGAATCGCCGAGACAGTCCGTGCGCTCGCCGTAGGGGAGGTCTCCATCGACGCGGTCGTCCGCAAAGCGCGCGCGGCCCGTCCGGCGCCGGCGGGCGCCCTGACGCGCGTCACCTTCAACGAAGGTCCCGACGAGGGTCTAGCTGTCCTCACGGTGGAGACGTTCGACCGACCTGGACTTCTGCTGGCGATCACCTGCGCGCTCTTCGGAGCGCAGGTTCAGATCACCGCTTCGGACGCGACCACGCAGAAAGGGCGCGTGGTGGACACGTTCACGCTAGCGGAGCTCGACGGTACGCCCATTCATCGTCAGCGTCGCGGCGTCGTTCAGATGGCCGTTCTCGGGGCCATCGACGCGCTCGCGCGGGGGGACGTGTCCTCGTCCTGACGAGTCGGGTGTGACGTCCGACTCTCGCTTCGCCCGAGCTTGCGGACGCGTTTGGGTGTGACGTTCGAACTCGCGCTTCGCTCGAGCTTGCGGACGCTGTTCCCGACTATTTGGTGGGCTTGGGGGGGGCGTCCGCCGCCTTCGCGTCGTACCCCTCCACATGAATGGGGAACGCCGGCGTGCCGACGCGGCGCCTGTCGCGTTTGTTGCGCTTGCCGCTGGTCGTCATCTTGCGTTTGCGGATGCGCTCGAACTGCTGCGACGACGAGACCATGAGCCACCCTCTCCTAACGTGAACGGGGCGCGCAAGATGACGGCCCTCGGGCGCTTTGTCAATTGCGGTCAATTGGGCCGGACCGTCGCGGGGACGGTGAACACGGGCTGCGCGAAGGGGGGGACTCGGGCCCTCGACAGCGCCGCGCGGATGCACGCCTCGGCGGGCTTGCCCAGGGCGCCGGCCACCGAGCCCCCCTCGAGGGAGACGCTCTCGACCCTGCCGTCCGATTGGAACGTGATCGACGCGCGGCAGATCGGGTCGTCCGGTCCGAGGCACAGGCGCGCGGCGGGCATGACCGCGCCGAGCGCCCCCTGGACCGCGCCGAGCGAGGGCCTACGAGGCACGCTGCCCGGATCGGGCGGCGCCTCGCCTCCGCCCGCTGAAAGCGGCGTCGCCGCCGGTCCCGCCGCGACCCGCATGGATTCGCCCAGGTCGACCGGCGTATCGCTCGGGGCGGGGGGCGCCGCGCTTGCGACCTCGGACGTCACCGACGCGGGCCCGCGCGCCGCCGCGCCTGCCCTCGGTGAGCCGCTTGGCCTCGTGGGCACGAGGGCGGCGGGCTCACGTGTGGCGACCGCGACGGCCACGGGAAGGCCGGAGGGGTCGACGGGGGCGTCGGAGGCCACCAGCTCGGGCGGTCTCGCCGGTGGGCTGGACGCGTTCGCAGTGACCGCGGCGATAACGACCGCCGGCGACGAGGCCGTGCCGGTGGGGGAGGAGCGCTGCCGCCCCGACCCCTGAATGACGAGGAAAATGCCTGCGGCGACGGCCGCCCCGGCGATCGCTCCCCCGACCCCGATCCAGGCCTCGAAGTGCCTTCGCCGACCGGCAGAGGCTTGTACCCCTTCGCGCGGGGGCTCCCGCCGGCCTTCGCTGGGTCCCTCGGCCGCCTGGCCTTTCGCCATGAGCTCCGCGAGCACGATGACGCCGGAGTCCTCGTTCGTTGCGTTGGTCTTTGGCGCCGCCGGGCGATTGGCGAGCTTCGCAATTTCTCGCAGCGCGGCCCCATCGTCGCGTCGGGGTGAGGGGGCGTCCTTGCCGCGGGCCGTCACCGCCTGAATCTCGGCGAGCGTTACCGGCAAGGGGGATCGAAAGATGTCTTCCTCCGTTGGGCCGCCCTCGGGAGGACCCTCGCGGCCGGAAGCCTCGTCGCCCAGTCGCGCCACGACTTGCTCGGCCGCATGCGCCTCGCGCTCCGCGATGCGGGCGGGCAGCGGCCAGCGGGCAAGGGCACCGTCGATGCGTGCCATCAAGCGATCACTCGCCGGGGGCGCCGGCGGACGCTTTCGGTCGCTCATCGTCCCACCTGCTCGGCATCGTCGGCAAAGCCGCGCTCCGCCATATAATCCCTAAGCTTGCGGCGAGCCTCGTGGACGCGCCAGGCGATGGTGCCCTCTGGCGCCCCCAGGATGGCGGCGGCCTCTTCGTGTGATCGGCCGTCGATGCAGACGAGGACCAGCGTCGTCCGCAGGGTCTCCGACAGCGTGTCGATCCCCTGCGAGAGCGCGGCGTAGAGCTGGCGGTCCGCGGCGTCCGGCGCGCCATGGAGCGCCTCCTCCTGAACGACGCCGTCGAAGTCGTCGAGCCCTTCTGAGGCGCGCCGCTGCGACCTGCGCGCGCGAAGGACGTTGAGGGCAAGGTTCACTGTGATCCGATAAAACCAAGTGTAAGGCTCGCTACGCCCGTCGAAGCGGCCGATGGCGCGATACGCCCGGATGAACGTCTCCTGGGCCACGTCCTCGGCCTCGATCGGGTCGCGCAGCATGTGGGCCGCCAGACGATGGACGCGCGGGTGGTGACGGCGCACGAGCTCCGCGAACGCCTGCTCGTCGCCCTCGCGCGCACGGTCTGCGAGCTCGCGGTCGGTCGGCTTTCCCATGGCGGCTTCGCGGCCCTCGCGAACTATCGGACGCGGCGGTCGAGCGCGGAATGTACGGCCTTTCTGCCACGTTGGCGGATGGGGAGCGAGCGGTTCGGCCCCCAAGGCCGTGGTGGTGGCGGTGGCAGCCGTCGCGGTGGGCGGGAGTAGCGTAAGCACCCAATCTTCGACAATAATGAGACGACCTTTCTTGGGTCCTTGGCAGCGACCCGTCTCCCATGGCCCGGCGCCGGGCAATTTTTCGAGTTTTCATCGGGCACGACCCAAGATGGATTGGCCGGTCCGTGCATCCATGCAGCACGTACCACGCGGGCCGATGGCTCGACACGCGTCCCTTGGCTAAAGACCTTCTCCAACCGAGCCGGCGGTCCCGGCCGCTGCGCAGGCGATGAGCGACACCACGGCAGTCACCGAAGAGCTGAAGAAGGCGCTCGCTGCCGAGGAAGGCGCTGGCCGATGGGTGCGGCGCCTGGCGCTCGCGGGGGCCATGGGTGTCGCCGTCGCGGCCGTCGTCGCGTGGGGGGTGGCGCACCGTCCGCCCCCTCCGGCCAAATACGTCACGGCCACGGTGACGCTGGGGGACGTCGTCGAGAAGGTGCAGGCGACAGGTACGGTTCAGCCCCTCCTCCAGGTGAGCGTCGGCGCGCAGGTCAACGGACGGGTCACGCAGGTGTTGGTGGACTTCAACTCGGTGGTCAAGAAGGGCCAGGTCCTCGCCGAGATCGACCCCCTCATCTACGGAACCCAGGTGAACGCCCAGGCGGCGAACCTCGCCGCGCAGCGGGCCCAACTCGAGCAGGCGAAGGCGGCCGCCGCGAGCAACAAGGCGCAGGCGGAAACGGCGCGAATCGCCTTCGAGCGGACCGAGAAGCTCTTCCAGCAAAACCTCGCGAGCCGCGCCGATCTCGACACCGCGCAGGGTAACTACGACGCCGCGCGCGCGACGTACGAGGCCGCGCTCGCGGCGGTCGGGAGCTCGCAGGCGACCATCGCAGCGCAGGCGGCCCAGCTCAACCAGTCTACGGCGAACCTCGGCTACACGAAGATTTACTCGCCTGTCGACGGAGTGGTCGTCACCCGCGGGATCGACCCCGGTGCCACCGTCGTCGCGAGCTTCCAGTCGCCGGTGCTCTTCGTCATCGCTCAGGACCTGCGCAACATGCGCGTGCTGGCAGACGTCGACGAGGCGGACGTCGGCAAGATCCAGGCGGGGATGGACGCCGACTGCATCGTCGACGCGTTCCCTGGCGACGTCTTCCACGGCAAGGTCGAGCAGATCCGATTCAGCCCGAACAACGTCTCGGGGGTCGTGACGTACCCCGCGGTCGTCGACGTCGACAACCCCGACGAAAAGCTCCGCCCCGGGATGACGACGACCATCACCGTCCGCAGCCACGAAGCCCGCGGGGTGCCACGCTTGCCGAACGCGGCCCTGCGCTACCGCCCGACCGCGCCGAAGGGACCGGACGGCGCGCCCGTGCCGCTTCCCCCCGAGGCGCCGCTCGCCAAAGGACAGGGTCGCGCGTGGATTCTCACCAACGACAAGCCCGGCGACGAGAAAGAGGAGGCGCACGTCCTGTCGATCGGCATCACCGACGGGATGTTCACCGAGGTGAAGGACCCGGCCTTCCCCGTCGGGACGAAGCTCATCACCGATGAGACCGACGTCAGCGAACTCCTGAAGAAGCGCAGGTTCTTTTGACATGGTCGCCGCCCGGTCGCTCGAGGCGGAGCCGCTCGTCGTCCTCTCGCGCGTCTCGAAGGACTACGACACGGGGGGGACGATCGTCCGCGCGATGCGCGACGTCAGCTTGACGATCGGCCAGGGCGAGTTCGTCGCGATCGTCGGCACGAGCGGATCGGGAAAGTCGACGATGATGAACATCCTCGGGTGCCTCGACCGGCCCACCCGGGGTGTCTACCGGCTCGCGGGGCTCGAGGTGGGCGACCGCAAGGGTGACTCTCGGGCGATCGTAAGAAACCGCATCATCGGGTTCATCTTCCAGGGCTTCAATCTCCTGGCCAGGACAACCGCGCTCGAGAACGTCGAGCTGCCGCTCCAATACCGCGGCGTGAGCCAGCGCGAGCGCCGGCGCCGGGCCAAGGCGGCGCTCGAAGCGGTGGGTTTGGGAGAGCGCATCCACCACAGCCCGAGCCAGCTCTCCGGCGGGCAGCAGCAGCGCGTCGCGATCGCGCGCGCGCTCGTGACGGACCCTCCCTTGCTCCTGGCGGACGAACCGACCGGGAACCTCGACACGCGGACGAGCCTCGAGGTGCTCGCGCTCCTGCAAATGCTCAATCGAGAGCGCGCGATCACGATTGTCCTCGTGACCCACGAGCGCGACATCGCGGCGTGCGCGGGTCGAGTCGTGACGATGCGCGACGGTCGGGTGGTGAGCGACGTCGTCCAGGAGTGCCCGCTCGACGCCGCGGCCGAACTCCGCGCCCTCCCGCCCGCCGACGAAGACGTCGGCGCGTTGAGCTCCCTACGCCCGCCGGAAGAGGTCGAGTCCGCGGCGGCCCGGGCGGGCGGGCCGGTGCCGTTCGGCGTCTACGCAATGATGTGGCTTGGAGACCTGCTCGGCAGCGGCGTAGGGGTCACGTATGTAGCGATCGTCCTTCAGCGCAGCCCCGTCGCCGGCGCGCTCGTCTGGATCGCGACGGGTGAGCTCGGCAAGGCCTGGCTCGGCGCGCGCTGGGCTCGTCGCAGCTTGGGTCATCCGGCCACGAGCGACCAGCGCGTCCGGATGGCGCTTTGGTACTCGATTCCCGTCACTGCCTCGGCGGCGATGCTGGGTGCGCTCGAGGCCCGTCCAAAGAGCGTGCCGCCGTCGGTGGAGTGGCTCGTGCCGGGCGTGGCCTCGCTCTGGAGGGTCGGCGTCTGCATGGTGGCCGTCATCGTCTTCCTCGTGCTCTTGCGTTACCTGCTCCTCACGCTCTTCAACCCGAGGCGTTGAGCTTGGACGGTTCAATGGCGCCCGGCGACGTTTTTCGAGTGGGTCCGGTGCCCGCCGTCGTCTACGCAGCCATGCTGGGGGCGACTACTGCGGGGCAGCTCGCGGGGATCGGCCTCGACGCGTCGATCGGGTCACACGAGATCTGGCTCCCTGCGATCTGCAGCGTCGCGCTCGAAGCGCTCGTCGGCGCCCGGATGGGCGCGGCCCGCACGGGAGCGCCGCTGTCGGGCTCGGGCAGCGCGCGGGTTTCGATCTACTACTCGACGGCGCTCGTGGCGGTGACAGTGCCTCTCGTCGTGTGGTTCGCCGCCGCGCGGGGACCGAGGGAGCTGCCTCTCGACGTGCGGAGCCCGTCGGTCGCCCTCGCGTGGCTGGCCGTGCTGGTGGTGGGGACGGGCCTTCGGTGGGTGCTCATGGTCGCTTTTCGCCCGAGGCAGTCGTGATTTCCACGCTTCTCGGCGCCCTCCGGCTCGCCGTCGCCGCGATCGGCCGCAACAAGATGCGTGCGACTCTGACCGTCCTCGGCATCTTCATCGGCATCACGGCGGTCGTCATCGTCACGGCGGCGGCGACGAGCGCCACGGCGGCGGTCGGGGGCGCGATCGACAGCTTTGCCTCCAACGCCCTCTTCGTCTTCCCCGCCCCGGTGCAAGCGTCGGGCGCGCGGAGCAAGGGCGTCGGTCGGATCACCGAGGGCGACGGTCGCGCGATCACGCAGGAGGCGGTGAGCGTGTCCGGCGTCGCGCCCTGGCTGGGGACGCAAGGCCAGGTGGTGTACGGCGACAAAAACTGGTCGACGGCGCTCGCGGGCACGACGCTCCCGTACTTCCCCATCCGGCGGTACTCCATTCGCGTCGGCGCTCCCTGGACCGAGACCGACGAGCTCCTCAAGACGAAGGTGTGCGTCATCGGGACGACCGTGGCGACGAACCTCTTCGGCACGCAAGACCCCGTCGGGCAGACGATCCGGATCGGCTCCTTCCCCTTCCGTGTGCTCGGCGTCCTGGCGGAGCGCGGGACGTCGTTCTTCGGCGAAGATCAGGACGACCGCATCCTCATGCCGATCGGCTCCTTCCGGGCGCGCGTGATGCACACCTCGCCTGGCCGAGTCGACCAGCTCATCGTGAGCGCGACGAGCGACAAGACCATCGGTCGCGCCAAGGAGCAGATCGAGGGCATCTTGCGGCAGCGTCACCGCCTCGAACCGGGGCGAGACGACTTCTCGGTGAGCTCGCAGGCCGAGTTCCGGGAGACGACCGACGCGATCATGGGGACGCTGGCGGCACTCCTCTTGTCGGTCGCCGGCGTCAGCTTGCTCGTCGGCGGCATCGGCGTGATGAACATCATGCTGGTGAGCGTCGCCGAGCGGACGCGCGAGATTGGCATCCGCATGTCGATCGGCGCGCGCGAGGGGGACATCCTCGTGCAGTTTCTCATCGAGGCCGTCGTCCTCACGATGATCGGGGGCTCCCTCGGCATCGTCTTCGGCAGCGCGATCACCATCGGGGTGGGCCGGCTGCTCTCGTCCACGATGGCCCCGAGCGCGAGGGCCCTCGAGGTCGCCGTCGCGACGAGCGTCGGAATCGGGACCGTCTTCGGCTTCCTGCCGGCCTGGCGAGCGGCCAAGCTCGACCCGATGGCCGCGCTCCGGGTGGAGTGAGCGAATGCGGGCCCTCCTCGACGGCGTTCGCCTCGCGCTGCTGGCCGTGGTGCGCAACCCGATGCGAGCGACTCTCACGGTGCTCGGAATCCTCATCGCCGTGGCGTCGGTCGTCACCGTCGACGCCCTGGGTCAGGGGGCGCGCGCGCGCGTCTCCAAGCAGATCGAATCGATGGGCTCGAACTTCATCCTCGTCCTGCCTCAATCGTCGCAGGTCTCGGGGGCCAAGGGCGCGCAGGGGACGGGCGTGCGACTCACAGAGGAGGACGGGCGTGCGATCCTGCGCGAGTCGACGAGCGTCGCGGCGATCGCGCCCGCGCTACGCACCGGGGTGCAGGTCGTCTTCGGCGATCGCAACTGGCTGACCCAGGCGGTGGGAACGACGCTGCCGTACTTGCTGGTCCGCAACTGGTCGGTCGAGCGTGGCTCGCAGTGGACGGTGCACGACGAGGCGACGCGAGCCAAGGTGGTCCTTTTGGGCGCGACCGTGGCCAAGAACCTGTTCGGGTCGGACGATCCGGTCGGGCAGACGGTGCGGATCGGGCGCTATCCCTTCCGGGTCCTCGGCGTCCTCGCGACGAAGGGACAAGCCCCGTTTGGCGTCGATCAGGACGAAGTCCTCCTCATGCCCTCGTCGAGCTTTCGGTCCCGTGTGATGCACACCCCACCAGGTTTTGCCGGCGTTCTCATGGCGTCGGCGACGTCGGCCTCAACGACGGACCGGGCCGTCAGCCAGATTCAGGGCATCCTGACGCAGCGCCACCGCATCGAGAACGGGCGTCGTCCGGACTTCGTCGTCCGCACCCAGAAGCAGGCGTCGGATCTGCAAGGCATCATCTACGAGATCGTGACGAACCTGCTCTTCTTCGTCGCCCTCGTCAGCCTCGTGGTGGGCGGGATCGGAATCATGAACATCATGCTCGTCAGCGTCACCGAGCGCACGCGCGAGATCGGCATTCGGATGGCGATCGGCGCCCGCGAGGGGGACATCCGCATGCAGTTCCTGGTCGAAGCCGTGGCGCTGTCGCTTTTCGGAGGCGTGAGCGGCATCGTTGCGGCGGGGGCGATCGTCGCGGCCCTGCAGCCCCTGCTGGGATGGCCCATGCCGGTCAGCGCCGGCGCGGTCGTCGTCGGCGTCGGGGCGAGCGCGGCGACGGGGATCGCGTTCGGCTTCCTTCCGGCTCGGCGCGCGGCGCAGCTCGATCCGATCGTCGCGTTGCGCCACGAGTGAGAGCCAAAGTCCGCCCGCTCGAGCGAAGCGAGAGTTCGGACGACACACCGCCGCGTCCGCAGGCTCGAACGAGGCGAGAGTTCGGACTGCCCACGCGAAGAGACGCGGGCTACTGTTTGCCGCCCCAGATCTGAACGGCGTACGCGCCCTTGCCCATGCCGACCGAGACCACGATCGTGGCGGCGTCCTTTTCCTTGAAGCAGACGGCGCCGTCCTCCAGGACGACCGGGCTCGGATCGTCGGTCGAGTCCTCGCCGGCGATCGCGCCCGTCGAGTCCTTGATCGCGATATCCAGGTCCTTGATGGTCTCCTCCGCCTGCGCGTACACGCGATAGCAGTTCCCGGCCTCCGCCTTCAGCGGGAAGCTCTGAGGGGTGTCCTGCTCGCCCTGTTTGCCGGTGAGTGTCTTGCCGATGAGTTTCATCTTCGTCGCGGCGGCGCAGCCCTTGGCCATAGCCGCGACGTCTTTGCCGACGTCCTTGGCCTTCGCGGCGTAACTCTGGTGGCACGAGGCCCACGCGGGGTCGTTCTTGGCCGTAACCTTCGTCGAGCCGGGGTTGGGCGGCGGCGGCGGGGGGGCGGACGCGGTTTCGGCGGGCGCGGCGGACGCGGAGGGCGCTGCTTGGGCGGAGGCGGACGCCTCGGCGCTTGGGGCTGGCGTCGCCGAAGGGGTTGGCGGCGTCTCCGGCGGCTTCTCTTCGCCTCCCCCGCACGCGCCCAGCGCGATGGCCAGGGGCATCGACGCCATTCCGGCGAGGGACAGGATCGAGAGCGCGCGAAAACGGGTGATCTTGGCCATGGGTCCCTACGCTAAAGCGCACCGAGGGGGCCGATGGCAAGCGCAAAGCGTGCGCGCTATCGCACCGAGCCGGTGCCCGTGAGCGTTCCCAAGATCTGGCCGGCGCAGGATGGAGTGGCGGAGGCGGTCGCCGTGCTCCGGCAGGGGGGGCTCGTGGCGTTCCCCACGGAGACGGTCTACGGGCTGGGCGCGAGAGCGCTGGACGCGACGGCCGTCGGTCGCATCTTTGCCGCCAAGGGTCGACCGCCACGCCATCCGCTCATCGTGCACGTATCCGGCGAGGGCGATGCGCGTCCCCTGGCGCTGGGATGGCCCGCCGCGGCGGCGTTTCTTTCGTGCGCGTTTTGGCCCGGGCCGCTCACGCTCGTCGTCGATAGAGCGGACCGCATACCCGGCGTCGTCACGGGCGGCGGGCCCTCGGTCGCGATCCGCGCGCCAGCGCACCCCGTCGCCCGCGCTCTCCTCGCGGCGCTCGGCGAACCGATCGCAGCCCCCAGCGCGAACCGGCACCAGAGCCTTTCGCCGACGACCGCCGCCCACGTCGTGGCGCAGCTCGGCGGCGTCATCGACGGGGTGCTCGACGGCGGGCCGTGCGCGGCGGGGATCGAGTCGACCGTGGTCGACGTTCGGTGCATTCCTCCCGTCATCTTGCGGCCGGGTCCGATCGATCGGGACGCCTTGAGCCGTGTGGTCCCTGGGATCGTCGCGGCGAGCCCACGAATGGGCGACGACGAGCAGCGAGCGTCCCCGGGGCTCGCGCGTCGGCACTACGCCCCGCGCGCGCGACTCCTCCTGGAGCGCACGAAGGCCGGCGCCGTCGATGCCGCGCGAGCGCTCGCTGCGGACGGGTCGCGCGTGGGCCTCGTGGTCTATCCAGAGGACGACGCGTCGTCCGAGTCGGGCGCCCTTTTGTGGCGCGCCTTGCCCTGCGACCCCGCGGGGTACGGTCGGGCGATCTACCGCGTGCTCCACGAGCTCGATGACGAGGGGGCCGACGTGATCGTCGTGCTGGCCGTCCCGGAGGGGGAGGCGTGGCGGGCGGTGGCGGACCGGCTCGAGCGCGGCTCTTCGTCGTAGCGCGTCGCCCTCCCGCGACGGCGTGGAGGCCGGAGCTCACTTGACGACAAGCAGCGGCGCCGCTGGGACGATCGTCGTCGTGCCGAGGGCGGGCGGCTGGACGGGCGACAGGCCGCGCAGGCCCCACGTGACGAAGACGAGGGAGGGGTCCTCGAGCCGCTCGGGGAACGTGAAGCGAACGCGGGCCGCGCGCGCGTCCGGCGTGACCGCCAGGACGTCGACCCTCATGCGGTCGAGTTCGACGTGCTGGCCCACCGCGAACGGGGTGCTCCGCAGGGTGCGGTCCGTCACCGAGGCAAGCCACCCGTTATGCGACGTGAGCTCGAGCGACGCCAGGCCCGCGCGCGTGACCTCGACGTCCCCGAGCCCCGAATAGAGGAGATACGTGTGGGCGGCCACCGGGGCTCCGCGCGCCATCTGAAGGACGGGGAGCATCGCGGCAACGAGATCGTTCGGCGCGTTGACGAGCACGAGGGTCTTCTTCGAAATTGCCGGGTCGTCCGGGAGGGTCGCCACGACGCGCTCGTAGTTGTCGTGCAGCGCGGCGAAGCCAAAGGCGCGCATCGGTAGCAGGAGCGGCGAGGCGATGCCGTGAATCACGAGGCACGTCCCGGCGATCCATCGTGTGGCGCGCGCCGCCGACGGCCCCGCGCCGCCGTCCACCTCGCCGCACAGCCGCGCGATGAGGCCCATGAGGCCGAGGCCCGTCCAGAAGAGGTACCGATCCGTCGGCAACGTCGCCCCCAGGGGGAGCGCGCTCATAAGCGCGCCTGACGCGAAGAAGCGCGCCGGTCGGTCGCCGCGGAGCAGGGGCCACGCGGCGGCGACGAGGGCGGCGAGCACGACGAGCGCAGCGGCCGCGGCGCGCGGGAGCAGATGCGGTGCGGCGGCGACCAGCGGATCGGCGGGGATGCCGACGACGTCGCTCGCCATCTGGATCGGGACCGACTGCACGGCGCGGCGAACGAACGGCCCCGGATCGCCGAGGGGATCGGCGCTTATCCCGGAGTGGACGATCCCGTACCCGAGCGCCCGGTAGCCTACCCTCCACGCGACCACGACGAGCGCGCACGGGGCGAGCGAGGCAGCGCGCGCGCGAAGGCTCCCCCGGTCCAGGAAGGCGGCGTATGCGGCCACGTAGCCGACGATCGCGACGCCCGATTCGGCGCTGAGGAGCGAGAGGGCCAGCAGCGCCGCGCTGGCCGCTGCGTCGGGGGCCCGCCCGCGCTCGCGCCACGTTTGGTGCGCCAGGAGCGACAGGACGCCGAGGAGGGCCGAAAGGATGGCGTTGCGGTTCGCGATCCAGCCGACGGGGCCGCCGTGCGAATGGTCGAAGGCGTAGAGGGCGGCTGCCAGCCCGGCGACCCATGGCGGGCCGAGCTGGCGCCGGTAGATTTCACCAGCCGCGATCACCAGCCCGGCGTAAAGGAGCAGGTTCTCCATGTGCATCAGCCAGGGTGCGCCGGGCCACAGTCGATAGTCGACGTAGTGCCAGAGCGAGGCTAGGGGGCGGAAGTAGCTGATCTGGGAGGACGCCGGGAACCACCACGCCGCGAAGCCGATCTCGCGCAGGTAGGCTCGCTCCGCGAAGTCTCTCGGCATGAACCGGAAGAGGTCGAGCGGTCCGATCGGCACGCCGAACCGGCCCTGGACCGCCAGCAGGTGAAAGTAGTCGTCGATCGCGAAGCCGGCGCCGATAGTCGGTGCGAGCAGGAGCACCGCGACGACGGCGACCCGATAGACCCCCCCGGGCCTCGCGAGCGCGCTTCGGATGCGGGCCGGGACCATCGTCCTTTGGGTTCAGCCGGCCGCGCAGGCGATGCGGCGCCAGGTGGCGAGCCATTCCTCGGCGAGCTGTCGGTCCTGGCTCAACGCGGGATGGATGCGCAGCGTGACCGACATGCAGCCGCGCCAGGTGAGGCACACCATACCGACGGGCTGCGTCTTGAGGACGACTCCGAAGGCCATCCACCATTCTTCCTCGCCGGTCGGCTCGGCGCCGCTGCGCTCTTCCTCCGCCGGCGCGCGCGCGCCGAGGTTCGTGTACGAACCGGTCTTGTAGACGCGCGAGGACTGCTGGATGGTTCGCTTGAGCGCCGCCGGAGTGAGAAATCGCATCGCTCCGATGAGCCACGGGCCCAGCCACTGCATCCCCCGGCGCATCTCGCGGCGGATGGAGCTCTCGATCGCTTCGGGGGTCGCGTCCGGCCGAAACCCGAGCTCGATCGAAAACGCCTGGTTGTCCGTGTCTTTTTCGTACGGGATGGCGCCGCGCATGCTGATCGGAAAGACCCACTCCATGTTGCCGCCGGGTGCGAGCTCCGGTCGCAGCATCTCCTTCAACGCCCAGAAGAGCCAGACGTTGAGCGAAACGCCGCGCCGCCGGGCCGCGAGTCGCAGCTCCGCCGTTTCTTTGCGGGTGAAGAGCGTCCACGCGGACGCGCTCGGACGCATCGGATGCTCACCCGGAGGGGGCTTCCACGACTCGTCGATCGGGCGGCGGAAACGCGCGGCGCGTGTTCGAACGCGAAAAATCGACCGCAGCAAAGCAAGGACGAGCTTGGGCCACGACGGGCGCTTCTCGGTCGTCGTCGGAAGGTCGATGTTCACGTGCTTGACCGTCCGGAGGACGTGCGCGAGGCCGCCGAGACCGTCGAATTGCTGGTGCGTGAGGAAGTACCATTCGGGCTCGGTCATCGTCGCGGTGCAGCGCCCCAGCTGCACGGCGACCGATCCACCGATTTCCTCGAGGGC
>DATGJA010000733.1:0-22553 GCA_035295445.1 Polyangiaceae bacterium
ACCTGCAGTCGACCAACGGAACGTTCGTCGACGGCCTCCGGATCGTGGAGGCATACGTCCGCGGGGGGGAGATCGTCCGGTGTGGTTCCACGGCCCTTCGGCTCGAGGTGGACGAGGCCGCGGAGACGCCGCAGCTGTCGACCGCAATACGGTTCGGGTCGACGCTCGGCGCGAGCCAGGCGATGCGGCGGCTCTACCCGTTCTGCGACAAGCTCTCCCGATCGCGCCTGCCGGTCATCATCGAGGGCGAAACGGGGACGGGAAAAGAGGTGCTTGCAGAGTCCATCTACGAGGCCGGCGACGCGAAGGGCCCCTTCGTCGTCTTCGATTGCACTACGATCTCCGCGAACCTCGTGGAGGCCGAGCTCTTCGGTCACGAGCGAGGTGCCTTCACCGGCGCGACCGCGGCGCGCCCTGGGGTGTTCGAGGAGGCAGACGGCGGGACGCTGCTGATCGACGAGATCGGCGACCTGGATCTCGCCCTGCAAGCGAAGTTGCTGCGAGCGCTCGATCGCGGGGAGGTGCGGCGCGTCGGCGGACAGAAGTGGATCAAGGTGGGCGTTCGCGTCATCGCGGCGACGCGCCGCGACCTGGACAAGGCCGTCGCGATGGGACGCTTTCGGGACGACCTGTTTCACCGTCTGGCCGTCGCCCGCATCGAGCTGCCGCCCCTGCGCGAACGACGGGGGGACGTGCGCCTCCTCGCGCGCCAGTTCGCGAGCGACATGGGCGCCGCTCCGGACCAGGTCGAGTCCGAGATCGAGGCACGCTTCGGCGATTACAACTGGCCCGGCAACGTTCGGGAGCTGCGCAACGCGGTAGCCCGCTACGTGGCACTCGGGGACGATTGGCCTCCCGCCCGTTCGACGCCTTCCAGCGCGGGGGGTTCGGGTGCGGAGTCCGCGACGGGGGACTGGGTGGACGCCCTCCTCGCGACGGGGATGCCCTTTCCTCTCGCAAGGCGGCGCGTGATGGAGGAGTTCGAGAGGCGCTACGTCGAGCGTGTGCTCGCGCAGCACGGCGGCAACGTGACCCACGCCGCGCGCGCGTCGGGGCTCGGCCTCCGCTACTTTCGCCTCGTCAAGGCTCGGCGCCAGAGCAAATAGCCGCTCACAGACAATCGAGCTTGTACTGCTTGATGCCCTGCGAGTCGACGACCCACGGGGGATCGCATTTGGACTTCGGCGCCACGGGCGCCTTGGCCGGAGCGGGCGCCCTCGCAGGCCTAGCGATTCGCACGGGCGCGGGCGGCGACGACGGGGCCGGCGGGCGGGGGATGGCCAGGTCGGCGGCGGATGGCATGGGTGCCACGGCCGGCGGTGGAGCCTCGGAGGGGGACGCGGAAGCTCGGACGACGGCGGGAGAGGCGACGGGCGCCGGGTTCGCGGCGGGCATCGAGGGCCGATGGCGAGCGGCGAGGACGCCGAATCCGGCGAGTCCGACGGCCACGAAGGCCATCGCGGCGGTCCCGGCCGCACGGGCCGCCCGCCGCGGACGCGCCTCGGGGACCGCGACCTCTGCGACGATCAAATGATCCCCGGAGACGGGGGCCCCGGCGTCGAACGTACCCGCCGCCCCCCCCGGCGTGGCGAAGGCCTCGCGTTCTATTCGGGCGACTTTCCGCGCGCGGTCGCGCAGCGCGTCGCCGGCGAGCCGTTCGACCCACCCGCCGACCTCGGACGCCCCTGCCGAAGGCACGGCGGGGCCGATCGCCCTCGCCATTTCCCGCGCGCTGCGAAAACGGAGGGACGGGTCGCGCGCCAGCGCCTTGAGGACGATCGGGTCGAGCACCGCTGGCGAGCGGCCGTATCGGCTGGGCGGCTCGACGACGGCGAAGAGCACGCGCTCGAGTACGTTCGCCTCGTTGTCCCCCGCAAAGAGGGGACGCCCCGTCAGCATCTCCCAGAACACCACGGCGGCCGAGTAGACGTCGGCCGCACGCGTCACCGCCCCGCCCCGCACCAGCTCGGGCGCCGTGAAGGCCAGCTTGCCCTTGAGGTGGCCCTCGCGCGTCGTCTGCAGGCGGCCCGCCGCCTTGGCCACCCCGAAGTCGAGCACTCGCGCGACCCCGTCGACCCCGATCATCACGTTGTGGGGGCTGACGTCCCTGTGGACGATCCCGAGCGGCTGCCCCCCCTCGCCGGTCGCCTCGTGCGCCGCGTGCAGACCGCTGAGCACGCCCAGGGTGACCGACACCGCGACCGGCAAGGGCACGTGCTCGCCGCGCCCGCGCACCTCTTCGAGCAACCGGGCCAGCGACTCTCCCTCGACGTAGTCCATGACGAGAAACGGATCCCCGTCGGTGGTCACCACATCGAGGACCGACACCACGTTGGGGTGCCGGACGCGCGCCGCCAGGCGCGCTTCGTCGAGGAACATGGCGACCACCTGGGGCTCGGTCGCCAGATGCGCGTGGAGGCGCTTGATGGCCACAGGACGAGCGAAGTTCGCGGGGCCGAGCAGCCTCCCGAGATGGACCGAGGCCATGCCGCCCGACCCGATCGGGTCGCAGATCGCATAGCGCCCCTTGACCGTCCAGGACGCGGCGGCGGGGGCGCTCATCTCCAACAGCTTACCAGCCTAGCGGTGGCTCGGCCCGCAGGCCGCTGATATGGTCGCAAGGCCGCGTGGGCTCGATCCGCCAGAACGTGATGCCCGACGCCCCCCGCCTCTTTCCGGCGGCCGTTGGCCTCCTGCTCGCCGCGCCGATCGCGCTGTGGGCGTCCCCGGCAGGGGCGGTCGACAAGGCGTCGTGCGTGGCGGCCGCCGAGGAGGGTCAGCGGCTCCGACGGCAGGGGCTGCTCATCGCCGCGCGCAATCAACTGGAGCTCTGCGCCAGGCCGGAGTGCCCGGAGATCGTGTCGCACGATTGCACGGGCTGGCTGAAGGAGGTGAGCGGCGTCCTTGCATCCGTCGTCGTGACGGCCCACGACCGGGACGGAAACGCGGTACCCGACGTGGATCTCGTCCTGGACGGGAGTGCCACGACGCAACGGCCCCCGACGAGGGCGATCGAACTTCCGCCAGGGCAGCACGTCGTGCGATGCGAGCGACGGGGCTTCGTGCCGTGGGAGGCGCACGTCGAGCTCGGAGAAGGTGAGCGCGATCACGCGATCGATTGCGAGCTCACGGAGGTGGCGCCTGGACCGGCGATCGTCCGCCGCGCCCCCTCCCCTTTCACCGCGCCCTTGCCCGCGCCGGCTGCACCCCGAGGCGAGCCGTCGTCGGCCGTGCCCTGGATCGTGTGGCCGCTGGCCGGCCTCGGGGTCGCAGGCTTCGGGAGCTTCGCCGCGTTCGGCGCCTCCGGCACGAGCGACCAGAACACGCTCAAGCACACGTGCGCGCCCTACTGCTCGTCGTCCCAGGTGGATCCCATCGCCACGAAGTTCATGGTGGCCAACGTCTCGCTCGCGGTCGGCGCCCTCGCCGCGGGCGCCGCCGTCCTCGTCGTCCTCCTGCAACCGAGCGCGCCGACTCGGCACTGAAGCGCGTGGATCACGTGTCGGCGGCGCAAAGGCCGGTGGAGAGGCACTTCCCCGTGCAGCACTGGACGGAGCTCGTGCAGGGCGCCGACGCGGCCAGACAGGCGGCGCAGTGCCCCGTGGCGTCGCAGTAGCTCGCCCTGCAGCAATCGTTCGGGCCCGAGCACGTCCCCGACGTCTTGCAGGACGTGACGCACTCCATCGCCGTGGAGCAAACGAGGCCCGAGCAGCATCCGCCGGAGCAGCTCGCGCCGACCCCGTTGCAACAGCTAGCCCCCACGCACTGCTGCGGGGTGCAGCACGTGACGGCGCCGCACACGAGACAGTCGGCGTCCGGCGCTCCGTCGGGTGGGCTCGCCGACGACGCCTCGGAGGCCGGGGCGGCATCGTCGGGTGAAGGTGCGGAATCGCTGGCCGATCCGTCGGCGACGGCTGCGACATCTGCCCCCGCTGTCGCATCGACAGGTTCGGCGGCCGTGTCGACGCGTGCATCGGCCGCGACGCGGTGGGCCGCGTCGGGATCGCAAGCGACCCCGCACATCAAGCTGCCGTCGACGCCGCACGCGAGCAGCGGGGTGAGCGCACCCGCACAGAGGAGGCCTCGCAGGCACCGGACCACGGGGAACAATCCTTCAATCGTAGCCGCAAGCACGAGACGCGCCCAGGCCTCGCCCGGAGAATCGCCCGCGGAGTCGCGCATCCGCGTGCCGCCGGGACCGGGCCAAAGCGATCACTCGGATCGAACCGATCACTCCCCCCCGTCTCGCCGTCGTCCGATTCGACCCCTCTCGTTTCGTGATTGCTACGCGTCCGCCCTCAGGCCGACGCGCTTGCGTGGATACCGTTGCCCTTGGTTTCATGGGAAAGGACCGTCGAGCGTTCCTCAAGCTCCTCGCAGGGGGCGCGCTCGCCTCCGCGTTCCCGGCGAGCATCAAGCGGGCGCTCGCGATCCCCGCCCACCGCCGCTCTGACACGCTCGCAGACGTCGAACACGTGGTGGTCCTGATGCAGGAAAACCGGTCCTTCGACCACTACTTCGGAGCCTTGCGGGGCGTGCGCGGATTCGGGGACCCGCGCGCCGTGAGGCTTCCTTCGGGCGCGTCCGTCTGAAGTCAGCCGGACGGTCCGGGTTCCGTCCGCACCGTCTTGCCCTTCCGTCCGGACACCCCCGACCTGGGGCTCGCGTTCCTCGAGGACCTGCCTCACGCTTGGGCCGACCAACACGCCGCGTGGAACGGCGGAAAGTACGACCGATGGGTCCCGGTCAAGGGCGCGACGACGATGGCACGCCTGACGCGCCGCGACATCCCGTTCCACTACGCCTTGGCCGACGCTTTCACGGTCTGCGACGCCTATCACTGCTCGTTCTTGGGGCCGACGGACCCGAACCGCTATCACATGTGGACGGGCTGGACAGGCAACGACGGCAAGGGGGGCGGCCCCGTCCTCGACAACGCCGAGGCGGGATACGACGGGGAACGTACCCGGAGCGCCTGCAGAAGGCCGGAATCTCCTGGAAGGTCTACCAGGACGCGGGCGCCGGACTGGACGCCGCCCACTCGTGGGGCTGGGGAAACAATGCCCATGTCGGCAACTACGGGGACAACTCCCTCCTCTACTTTCGTTCGTTTCAGAGCGCGCCGCGGGGAAGCCCCCTCCACGACGGGCACGAGCGTCTCGCAGGGTGCCACGCTCTTCGACGAGTTCAAGCGGGACCTCGCCGGCGACCGGCTTCCGCAAGTCTCGTGGATTGTCGCGCCCGAGGCGTACAGCGAACACCCCAATTGGCCCGCGAACTACGGAGCCTGGTACCTGTCGCAGTTTCTGGACGCCCTGACCTCGTATCCAGAGGTCTGGAGAGCAAGACGGTGCTCTTTCTCGTGTACGACGAGAGCGACGGGGTCTTCGACCACGTGGTGCCGACTTCGCATCGCCGGACGACGCGGCCCCGTCGCTCCCGGGCACGTCCTCGTACGTGGCGCAGGACGACGACCTGTCGGTCTACGGGCCCGCTGGCTTTCTCCGTGTCTTCAAAGGAAGAGCCGGCCCGGCGCGGCGACCCTCGCCGTACGGATCGAAACGGCGACGCCGGAATCACCTTGATCGTGGAGAACCGCAGCGCGGTCCAGCATCCCGTGCGAGTCGCCGACGCTTACACGAAGGCTACGACCGAGCACGAGCTCGGACCGGGCGAGACGATGGCCTGGCGCTGGACGCTCGAAGGGTCGTTCGGATGGTACGATTTCACTCTTCTTGCACCGTCGGACCCGACCTTCGAGCGCCAGCTCGCCGGGCACGTCGAGACACGACGCAACAGCGCGAGCGATCCGGCGATATGCTCGACGGACTGCCTTCGCACGAGCCCCCCGACCTTGAGCGGCGGGCATAACGACGGCTCGCCCCCACCGTGGTAGGGAGCCCGCATGAACGTGCGCGTGGCGTCATGGATCGCGTGCTCGTCGTCGATACTCGTCGCCTCGTGCGGGTCGTCCCACAAGACTTCGTCTTCCTCGTCGCCGCCGCCGGACACGAGCCCGATGCCCTCGGCGGGGTGCGGGACGGGCGGGCTCAAGGCCGGCACGTTCCAGCTCATGTACCAGGGAGTCCAGTACGGATACATCGTTCATCTCCCCCCGAGCTACGACCCGAAGAGGCCGGCGCCGCTCGTCCTCAACTGGCACGCGTACCAGGCGAACGCGATGGGCGAGGAGGGCTTTTCGAACTTCGACCCCGTCGGCGATGCGAAGGGGTTCGTCGTCGTCTATCCCGACAGCCCGGACCAGTCGTGGAACGCCGGCACGTGCTGCGCGTTCACCGCCATGAACCGGGACGACGTCGGCTTCGCGATGGCGCTCGTCGACTCACTCGAGCAAACCGGGTGCATCGACACGCGCCGCATCTTCGCGACCGGAATGTCGAACGGGGCGTTTATGGCCTACCGCCTCGGCTGCGAGCACGCCGAGACGTTCGCCGCGATCGCCCCGGTCGCTGGCAAGGTCGGAATCCCCAACTGCAACCCGTCCCGCGCCGTCCCGCTCATCGAGTTCCACGGCACCGCGGACAACTTCGTCCCCTACGACAGCGGCATCCTGTCGGGCGACAATCAGACCGTCCCCGAGACCGTCGCGAGCTGGGCGATGCGCGACGCCTGCACCGATGGACCCACGCAGACGTTCCAGAACGGCACCGTCACCTGCCAGCGTTGGTCGTCTTGCAAGGACGACGCGACGGTCACGCTGTGCACGGCCCAAGGTGAGGGCCACTGCTGGCCCGGGCAGTCGTATTGCCCGATCGGCGCGTCGACGACCGATGTCGACGCGAGCGCAGTCATCGGCGACTTCTTCACGAGGTTCAGCCTGATACGGTAAATCTCTCTCTCCGATGCCCGGTCCGACGCGGTCGAGGAACAAGTCGCACGGATGGACCAACGGCGCGTTGGAGCAGGCGATCCGTCTGCAACGCGCGGGGCGCGTCGCGGAGGCCGCCGAGACGTACAGGCGCGTCCTCGCCGTTCGCCCGGACAGCGTCGAGGCCCTTCACTTCCTCGGCCTTGCCGAGCACCAAGAGGGCCGCTCCGAGGCGGGGCTCGAGCTCATGGACCGCGCGATCGGCCTGCGCCCCGACTACGCCGACGCCTTCGTCAACCGCGGCAACGTCCTCAAGCTCTTGGGCCGTCTCGACGAGGCGGAGGCGAGCTTCGAGGAAGCGCTCGCGCTGCGCCGTGACGACGTCAACGCCCTCAACGGCCTGGCGACGGTGCGGCGGGAGCAGGGACGGCTGACGGAGGCGGCCGAGGGCTTGCGTCGCGCCATCGCCATCCGTCCGGACAGCGCCGAAGCGCATCAGAACCTCTGCAACGTCCTCGCGAGCCAAGGCGACATCGAGGACGCGATCGACGCGCAACAAAGAGCCCTGGTGCTGCGACCTGGTTCGCCCAACCTGCTCCGCCGGCTCGGCGCCATCCTCTATGCGCGCGGGCGCATCGACGAGGCGGCCGAGGCCTATCGCCAGTGGCTGGAAGTCGAGCCCGAGAGCGTCGAGGCCAAGCACCTCTACATCGGCTGCACGGGAGGAGAGGCCCCGGAGCGCGCCCCGGATCAGCTCGTGCGAAACGTCTTCGATCGAATGGCCGGATCGTTCGAAACGGTCCTCGCGCGCCTCGAATACCGCGCGCCCACGCTCGTCACCGACGCGGTTCGCGCGACCGTCGGGGACCCGCCGGGGGCGATGGACGTCCTCGACGCAGGCTGCGGGACGGGGCTCTGTGGCCCCCTCTTGCGCCCCCATGCGCGGCGCCTCATCGGCGTGGACCTCTCGGCTCGCATGCTGGATCACGCGCGCAGCCGGCAGCTGTACGACGCGCTCGTCGAGGCCGAGCTCTCGGGCTACCTCCGTGAGCATCCGTCGCAGTTCGACCTCGTCGTCTCGGCCGACACTCTCGTGTATTTCGGCGCGCTCGAGGAGCCCACGCAGGCCGCAGCGAGGGCGCTGCGAGCCGGCGGGCACCTGATCTTCACGGTGGAGCGCTCGGACGAAGCCAACGCGCCCGACGGTCACCGGCTCCATCCGCACGGACGTTACAGCCACACCGAGCGCTACCTGCTCGAAGTGCTGGCGGAAGCCCGTTTCGAAGACGTGGCCGTGACGGAGGTCCAGCTTCGCAAAGAGGCGGGCCTCTGGGTACGGGGCTCGCTCGTCGTCGCCCGGTCCCCCGCGTCCCACGCGGCTTGACCGATCGGCCGTCGCCGCGCGCCGCTGCATGGTGGGGTGTCTCGTCCGAACTCTCGCTTCGCTCGAGCCCGCGAACTCGGTGCAACCGCCGCGAGCCCTCACGCGTAGAGTCTCACGAGCACCGAATGCGACCCGCAGGCTCGAGCGAAGCGAGAGTTCGGACGCAACTCCTAAGGGCGTCCACGATCTCGATCGCGCTCCACGCCGGCCTGCTCCTCGGGGCCACGCGGGCTCCGGCCTGGCGCCCTGCCAGCCTCGACGACGCGACCATCGACGTCTCGCTCGAATCGCCCGTGGAGCCTCCGATGCCGGAGACCTCGCCGCCGGCCACCGACGACCGGCCTCCCGCGGCTCCGCAGGTCCGATCGCGCGCACCTGAATCGTCGCGCGCGCGCGCGATGGATCCGGCGGTCTCGGAGGGACCGCCTTCGTCGTCCGCGATCGCCGCGACGGCGGCGGCGCTCGTGGCCCCCGAGGCGGCGCCGGCCCCGCGCTTCGTCATGGTCGTCGGAGGCGCGGGCCTCGCGGCCGCCGTGCGATCCGTGCCGTCCGCGGTCGAGGCGTCGCCGCAGATTGAGCCGATCCCCGCCGATCGCGCGACGACCCAAGCGCGACTCGTGACGCAGGCGCCGGTCCGTTACCCGGTCCAAGCTCGCGAGCTGGGTATCGAAGCCGCAGTGACGATCGACATCGTGGTCGACACCATCGGCCACGTCCGCTCGGCGCGCGTCGTGCGCCCCGCGGGGCGCGGCTTCGACGAAGCGGCGCTCGACGCCATTGCCAACTACCGATTCACTCCCGCGGCCCTCGATGGTCGGCCGGTGCCCGTGCAAATGCGCTGGCGCCTCGAGTTCAAGCTCACCTGAGAGACGAAAGCATGGAACCGGGTGCGCGACAGGACGCGTATCCACTTCAACAAAAGGGGTTCGAATGAGACACGACCTCGACGCGCGCGGAGGCCTACGCCTCGTCCGCGCGCACACGTTCACGACTGCAATTCTGGCCGCGACGGCGTCCCTCCTGGGCGCGTGCGGCGGTGGCAACGACAACGGGGCGCCCGTTCCAGACGCGGGTACCCTCGGGGATGCGGCTGCGCCCGACGCCGAGAGCACCGAGGCCGGCCCGCCCGCCCCGCCGACCGGCGATGGTTCCTCGCGGGAAGCGAGCGGCCCCGATGCCGGGGCGGCTCCGGGTAGCGGCCAGATCGAAACAATCGCGAAGGCCGCCAACGATACGGGGTTCACGTCGCCCTTCGACGCCACGCCCGGCCCGGACGGTTCGTCGATCTACTTCACGGCGATCGCGGCCGACGGAACGGGCGGCGTATTCGCCGCAGGCGCGGGCGGGGCGGCTGCCAGCCGTCTCGACTCGGGCGGGGTCCTCGTGTCGCCGTCGGGCATCGCCGTCAGCGAGGATGGCAAGCAGCTCTTCGTGGCCGATCCGGCGTCCGACGACGACTCCACCGGCGCATACGGGGCGATCTTCGTCCTGCCGACCGGCGGCGGCACGCCCACCGCGCTCGCCGGAACCCAAGGAACGCAACCCCGCAGCGTGGTCGTGGCCGGCGGGACGCTCTACTTCACCACCGGCGCGGCTGCGGCGGGCGGAGCGGGAGTCCGATCCCTGCCGGTGAGCGGCGGACAACCCGCGGTCGTGTCGTCCGGGCCTCCCTTCGTCGACCCGAGCGGCCTGGCCGTCGCGCGGAACGGCGACGTCTTCGTGGCCGACGCCATCGCCTCGGGGAACCATCTGGGCGTCGTGATGCGCGTGTCCGGTGGGACCGCGTCGCCGCTCGTGAGCGATCTCGGAGTCGGGTTCCCCGCAGGCATCGCGCTCACGCAGGACGAGTCGGCGCTGCTCGTGTCGGGCATCGATCCGGTCGCGCAGACGGATCTCATCTACCGCGTCGACCTCGGCAACGTGTCGAAGCCGACGACCTTCAACCAAGGCATCTCCTCGTTCGCCGAATCGGCCGGCCTCCACCGCGCGTCCGGCGCGGACGTCTACGCGTGGGCGGACAGCCGCGCGAACGGCACGGGGACCGTCTACGCGCTGTCCAAGTAGCTCGCTCTCACCACAAGGAGTCTTCGAACATGCGATTGCGTCATCGTTTCATCGGCGCCTCTGCGGCGCTCGGCTTTCTCGCCACGGTCGCCTCGGCGAACGCCTCCAGCCACCGCGAGGCCCCGGCCATCTCCTTCGATCCCGCCGCCGACAACACGGACCTGTGGGCGTGGGTGCCGCCGGATCTGTCGATGTTGTTCCTCGTGGCGGCGTACAACCCCCTCGAGGAGCCGAGCGGCGGCCCCAACTTCAACAAGTTCTCGGACGACGTCCTCTATCAAATCCACATCGCGCGCGGCGACCAGTCGCTCGAGGACGCCGTCACGTATGACATCCGCTTCACCACTTCGCCCATCATGCGCGTCGACGTGACCGACAAGACGGCCGCGCCCGGCGGCGGCAAGGAGTTCTTCTCCCAGCTCTCAGGCCAGACGCAGACCTATTCGATCGTCAAGCGCGAGGCGGGCATGGCGCCGGTCACGATCGCCTCGGGGGTGCCCGTGGCGCCTTCGAACATCGGGCCGCGCACGAACGTCGTCGCATACAAGATCGCCGCCAACGGGTACGATGCGTTCTCGCAGACCTTCGTGAAGGACATGGGCGCAGAGGGTCAGGTCTTCGCCGGCCCGCGCGACGACGGCTTCTACGTCGACCTTGCGCGCATCTTCGACCTCGCGAACTTCGCCGGATCGATCACGACGCCCGTGACGAGCGCCGTCGATGGCGTCGCCGGGTTCAACTGCCACGCGATCGCGATGGCCATCCCGACGAGCAAGCTCACGGGGACAGGGAAAGCTCCGACCGCGGGACCGAGTGACGCGCAGACCCTCGGTGTCTGGGCCTCGGCCAGCCGCCGCAAGGTGAGCATCCTGCGCCACGACGGCACGATCGACTCCGACGGACCATGGGTCCAGGTCTCGCGCCTGGGTCTGCCGCTCATCAACGAGGCGGTCATCGGCCTGCAGGACAAGGACAAGTACAACCGCACGACGCCGGCGACCGACGTCACCAACTTCGGCGGCTACTTCCTGAATCCGATCATCGTGCGCGACTACGAGGTCGTCGCCCAGACGACGGTGCCGGACTCGCTGAAGTTCAATCGCACGGACATCCTCGACGTCATCAACCTCAAGGACATCCCGACGACCGGTGCGCACAACTTCGGCCTGTCGGTCACCGGGGACGTGCTCCGCGTCGACCTCGGCGTAGCTTCCTCGTTTCCGAACGGCAGGGTCGTCGGCCACGGGGCCAATCCCAACCAGGACCAGGCCGACGTCACCGACATCGAGCTTTCGCTCCTGCTCACCGGGAAGACCTCGGGCATCTCGGACGGCGTCAACTCGAACGACAAGCCGTTCCTCACCCAGATCCCCTTCTTGGCCTCCCCGTGGGAAGGCGCCACGCAGGGCCACGGCAAGCCTGCGCCGTGACGCCGCGCAAGAACAACGTGCGCGCGGCTGCGGCCGTCATCGTCTCCGCCGGGCTCGCCCTGGCCGCCGCGTGCGGTCGAGGCGGCCAGGCGGCAGCGACCAAGGCGCCCGCGACGGGACCTGCGGCGTCCACGGACCAGACCCCCGCGTCGCTCGACCGAAGGCTCGCGCTGCAGCGGCCGGACGGGAACACCGCCGTGGACGCCCTGCTGACCAGCGACGAGCGCGCCGTCGGCCTCGAGCCGACGAAGGCGGATCTCTGGGTGCTCCTCGGTCAGGCCTGGGTGCGCAAGGCGCGTGAGTCGGCGGATCCCGGCTTTTACGTCAACGCGAGGGCGGCGGCGGACGTTGCGCTGGCCATCGACCCCGAGCACTCCGGCGCCCTCGACCTGCAGGGGCTCTCGCTCCTCAACGATCATCGGTTCGAGTCGGCCCGATCCCTCGCGCAGCAGATCGTCGACCGGCGCCCGGACGACGCCGCGGCGCTCGGGACCCTGAGCGACGCCCTCCTCGAGCTCGGCCGGGTGGATGAGGCGGCCGACAGCGCGCAGCGAATGATCGATCTCAAGCCGAACCTCCCCAGCTACGTGCGCGCGTCGTACTTGCGGTGGATCACCGGGGACGTCGATGGCGCCGTGCGTGCGGCGCGTCTCGCCATCGACTCGGGCAGCGACGGACGGTATCCGGAGCCCCGCGCGTGGGCGGTCGTTCAAGCCGCCGCGATCTTCGCGCACGAGGGAGACTACGCAGGCGCGGAGGCCGGGTACGACCGCGCGCTCCGGCAAGTGCCGGACTATCCGCCGGCCCTCGTGGGCAAGGGCCGTGTGGCCTTGGCTCGCGGCGACGCGAGGGCCGCGGCGGCGCTGCTCGACCGAGCCTATGACTCGAGCCCCCTCGCGGAGACGGCCTGGCTGCTCGGCGACGCGCGCGCCATGGGCGGGGACGACGTGGGCGCAAGGCGTGCGTACGACCGCCTGGAGCACACGGGACGCGCTTCCGACCACCGGACGCTGGCGCTCTTCTGGGCGACGAAGAACGTCCACGCGCAGGAGGCGCTCGCCCTGGCCGAGGCGGAACGCGACGTCCGCGGCGACCTTTACACGGACGACGCGTACGCGTGGGCGCTCTACCGGAACGGCAGATTGGCGGACGCCGGCAAGGCGATCGACCGGGCCCTCTCGCATCACACACGCGACGCGCGACTCCTCTATCACGCGGGCGCGATCCGATGTGCGACGGGCGATACCGCCGGGGGGCGAGCCCTGGTCCGCCAGGCGCTCGCCCTCGATCCTGCATTCGACGTGACGGGCGCCGGCGAAGCTCGGAGGCTGATGGCCGACGGGTCGATTCCGTGAAGCTCGGCACGACACGGTCACGCGCTCGCGCGACGCGCTGGCCCCTCGCCCTCGCGTTGGCGACGACCCTCCTTGCCCTGGGCACGCCCGCGAGCGCCCACGCCATAGGGCTGTCGCGCGGCGAATACGTGCAGTCGGGCTCGGGCGTGGCGGCGCAGCTCACCTTCTCGCGGGCGGACAGCGACGCCGTCGACGACGGGGAGCTCCTTCGAGGGGTGGTCGTCAGAGCCGACGGGGAGCCCTGCGAGGCGCATATCGAGGGCCGCGAGACGGCGAACCCGGACGGGGTCGTTCGCCGGATGCGCTTCGCGTGCCCCCGCCCGATCCGCTCGCTGGCCCTCACGTTCGGCGTGTTCGACGATTTGCCCGACGGGCACAGGCACGCCGCGCGGCTCCGAGTCGACGGCGGCGCCGGCGCAGAGGACGTGCTCTACCGCCGGCACGAGACGGTCTCGCTCAGGCTCGACGCACCCGCGTCGCTCCCGCTCGCCATGCTCGCGTTCGTGCGCATGGGGATCGAGCACATCCTCACGGGGTACGATCATCTGGCCTTTCTCTTCGCGCTCGTGGTCGTCGGCGGTCGCAAGCGATCCCTCCTCGGGGTCGTCACGGCGTTCACGGCGGCGCACTCGATCACCCTCGCCGTGGCCGCGCTCGGCCTCTGGTCGCCCCCCGCCCGGGTCGTCGAGCCAGCCATCGCACTCTCGATCGCGTACGTGGGTGTCGAGAATTTCTTCGTTCGAAACGGCGAGGGGCGCTGGCGACTGACGTTCCCGTTCGGTCTCGTCCACGGCTTCGGATTCGCGTCGGCCCTGCGTGACGTCGGGTTGCCGACCGGCGAGCGGGTCGGCGCCCTCGTGTCGTTCAACCTCGGGGTCGAAGCGGGACAGCTGCTCGTGCTCGCCGCCGTCCTACCCCTCCTTGCGTGGGCCCGTCCATCGCGCGCCCAGGTGTTCGCGCTGAGCGGCGCGACGGCGCTCGTCGGCGCGGTGTGGTTCGTGGCGCGGATCGCGACGTCGCCCGCCCGCTTCTGATTCCGCCGAGCTCCCCGTGAGCTGGCGTGTGCCGCTCAACCTTGGGATCGTGGTTGCGTGCGCTTCGGGGCTCCTCGCCCGGGCGAGGCGCGGCGGAGACGCCTACGGTGCGACCGCGACGCACCGGCGACCCGCGCACCTGCCCCGGCACTCCGGGTGGTGAGCTTCGTATCCGGTCTGTCGCGCATAGACGGCGAGCGGATCCACCGACCCATGGCACGTCGCGCCGTCGCCTTGCGGCCGCCGGCACGTCCCGGCGCGCGTCGGCCCGACGCCGTCGCAGTGCAGTTCCTCGACGCACTCGAGCGACGAGCGGCACGGCACGCCCTCCGGGACCGTCCCGCGAAGCACGTCTTGGCACTCGCCCGGCGGCTGCGGCGCGTTCGGCACCCACCCGCAACCGGAGAGGACGCGATCCATCGCCGCGGCGCAGCGGTCCGCGGCGTCCGCGGCGAGCGTCGTGGCGCCCTCGCGCACGGCGGTCGCGAGCATCCGCACGCACTCGCCGGTGACCCGCACGCCCGGCGTCGTGTGCCGGCACTCGGCCGCGCGGACCGCCGGCTCCTCTTGCAACGCCGAGCACAGGCGAAGGACGCGAGGGTCCGGCGTGCCGGCGTCGAGCGGATAGACCGACCGCACGTCGTCGCTCTCGAAGACCGGGCCCGCGGACGAGGCGACGGCGGCGGGGGCCGCGTCCTCCCCTCGGTGGACTGGGCGCCCTTCGCGCGAACACGCACCGAGAGCGGCGCCGAGCACGAGGACGAACGCAACGCGGCCGGGGGAGGAAAGCGGGATCATGACGCGTCGGCCACTCGATCGAACTACGCGCGAGAGGCTCCGGCGGATCGCATGCCTGGTCCCTCGCCGTACCGCACAAATGAACATGCCCGGCGCGTCCGGCCATGTCAGCGCGGGCTTCGTGTGGGAACGGACCTTACGCGCTGCCTCGCCGTCCGTGATCGTTTTGCCAGACGAAACCGTTGCAAGCGTATCGTAAGAGCTCTTAGCTAGTCACTGTGGGGCTCCGTATCCACGTGTCGACCGATGGTCGAGAGGGCGCATAAGGGGATGCGCGCCGCGGTGGCCGCGCTTGCCCTCGGTCTCGCGGTGACCGCGACGGGGGCGGGGGCCCGGGCCGACTCCACGATCGTGCCGCTCGGCCTCCAGGTCCAGCTCGTTTCCAAGGTGGCGGACTACGACAAGACGCTGCCGGGGCGCGAGTCCGGCGTGGTCCGCGTCCTCGTGGTCGAGCGAGCCGCGGCGCCCGAGTCGGCCTCCGCAGCGGCGCACGCGCTGAACGCCCTGTCGAACATCGACCGGATCGCCGGCCTTCCCCACGAGGATGCTTTGGTCGAGTTCTCGGACGCCGCGGCCCTCGCCAGCGTCTGCCGCGCTCGCGGCGCGTCGATCCTGTTCGTGACGCCGGGCCTCGCCGACGCGTACGAGAGCATCGCCGCGGCGCTGGTCGGCGTGCCGGTGCTGTCGGTGTCCGCGACGGTCAGCGGCGTGGCCAAGGGGATCGTCCTCGGGTTCGATCTCGTCGGCGGCAAGCCGAAGCTCTTCGTGAGCCTCTCGGCGACCCGCAAGCAGGGCGTACGGCTCTCACCGGACGTCCTCAAGATCGCGACGGTGATCGAGTGAGGACGCGCCTGTTCCTAGCGTTGGGCCTCGCGCTCGCCCTCGGCCGACCCTCGATCGCGCGCGCCGACGGCGAGGACCTCGCCGGGCTCCTCAACGAGAGCGTCGTCACCGCGGCGTCGAACAGCGCGGAGACGAGCCGCGACGCCCCCGCCACGTCGACCGTCATCACCGGAGACGCCCTGCGAAAGTACGGCGTACGAACGCTGACCGAGGCGCTCGACCTGCTCGCGCTCGGGACGATGAGCGGGAAGAACGGGTCGGGCGCGGACGACATCGGGGCGCGCGGGGTCAGCATCGCGTCGTCGGACGCCCGTCACTTCCTCGTGTTGGTCGACGGCGTGCGCGCCAACGGGGTCGCCTTCGGCACGATGGGGCTGGGCCGCACTTCGGGGATCCCGCTGGAGATCGTCGACCACGTGGAGGTCATCCTCGGACCCGGGTCCGTCCTCTACGGCTCGAACGCCATGCTCGGCGTCATCAACGTCGTCACCAAGAGCGCCAAGGACTTCTCCGGCGCGCGGGTCGGCTTCGAGTCCGAGCTCCTCACGTCGGTGCGCCCGTGGGCGGGCTACGGCCATACCTTCGAGCTCGGGAGCACCGAGGGCGAGGTGACCGGCGAGTTCGAGTACTTCAAGCAGTGGGGGCCGTCCTTGTACGTCCAACCCGCCTACGGGGGAATCGACCCGGCCACGGGCAACCCATACCGGTACACACTCTCGCCGACGGGTACCGGTACGTGGGGCGGGGCGGACGCGACGACCTTCAGCAAGACCGAGGGCGGGGCTCTGACCGGACGCGCACGACTCGGTAAGTTCGAGCTCTCGTACAACGGGCAGATCGCCACGGGGCCGACGAACACCGTGGGGAGCGACTTCGGCACCGACCAGCTCACGACGCACCGCCGGCTGCTGCTCAACCTGACGTACGCCGACCAGCTGACACCGGTCATGTCGCTCCGGGCGCACGCCTACCTCAACGCCAGCGACGACGACACGACCTTCTACTCGTCGTGGGAGCCGAACTGCCCCGACTCCAGCATCAATTGCCGCCTCGACATCATCCAGGAGGGGGTCGTCCGCGGGCTCGAGGTGACTCCCTCGGTCGACTGGTTCAAGAACGGAACCTTCGTGACGCTCGTGGGCGGCGACGCCGAGTGGCAATCCGCACGGTCCGTCTTCAACGAATTCAATGCGGCCAGCGGGGCGCCGGTCTTGCCGAGCTATGGCCTCTTCGATCGACAGATGATCACGATGGCAGCGTACGCGCAGCAAGCGTGGAATCCCCTGCCGGCGTTCGGACTCAACCTCGGGGGTCGCCTCGACTACGACCCGCGCTTCTCGCCGGTCTTCTCGCCGCGCGTCGCCGCACGGGTCGACCCGTGGCGGGGCGGCACCCTCAAGGTCATCTACTCGCAAGCCTTCCGCGCGCCGAGCTTCTACGAGAACTACTTCTCCCACCCGCTCGAACCCGCGGCCGTCGGCCTGAGGCCGGAGTACGAGCAGTCGGTCGAAGGGTCGGTCGAGCAGCGATTCTCGGCGCAGCGGCTGCTCTTCGGCGTCTTCGCGACGCACTGGACGGATCTCATCGACTTTTATCAGTTCACCGCGCAAGAAGCGGCTGCGTACGTCTCCGAGGGCAAAGCGCTGCTGCCCCCCGCGTACGTGGAGCGCAACCTCTCGTCGATCCGCAACTGGGGGTTTGACACGGCCTTCGACGGACAGCTGGCCGAGAGCGCGATCCAATACGGCGTCACGCTGACGGCCGCGGTCGCGATGGAACAGGACACGGGCAGCACGCAGGCCACCCCGCTGCCGGTGGCGCCGCGGGCCTTCGGCAACGCACATCTCTCGTACGATCTGCCGGGCGACCTCCCCACGATTGCGCTCGCCGTCGGCGCCCAGTCGGCGCGGCCCTTCGAGGGCGCCTTCACCTCCGGTTTTACCCCGGCCCCGTATGCGCCTGCCCAGGCCATCCTCCACGCGACCGTCTCGGGGCAGTTCCCGGCGGTCCACGGCCTGTCGTATCGGGTGAGCGGCCTCTACGCGACCGCAGACCGAGAGCCCTACCGCGCCGGACCCGCCGTCGGGCCGTCTCCCCAGACCCCCTCCCCCTCGATGGTCCCGATCGACCGGGCCCGCGTCCTGGCGGGCCTGACCTACGAGTTCTGAGCGCCATGGAACACCGCCTGCCTACCCTCCTCCGGATCGCGTCGCTGGCCCTCATCGGCGCGGGGCCGTGCGCCTGTTACGACTTCACGCCCATCACGATCAGTGCGTCGCCGCCGCCGGCTGCGGAGGGAGGCGTATCGGACGCGGCGACCGATTCCGACGCCGGGCCGGCGAGCCCCATGAACCGGTGCCTCGCCTGCGCGTCGGGGACCGCCGACGGGGGCGGCTGCCCCTCCGAGTACTCGGCCTGCCAGGCGTTCGACGCCTGCCGATCGGCGGTCGACTGCATCACGAATCAGTGCCTCGCGTCCGTCGCCACGGCGCCGCAATGCCTGATGCAGTGCGAGGACGACGCCGGCGTGAGCTCGATGACGAGCCCAGCCAACGGGCCGTTCTCCTCGCTCTTTCAGTGCATGGCTTCGCACTGCGAGTCGGCCTGCCTACCCTAGTCCGCAAGCTCGAGCGAAGCGAGAGTTCGGACGACACACCCGACCAAGTCCGCAAGCTCGAGCGAAGCGAGAGTTCGGACGACACACCCGACCAAGGCCTACCTTTTCACAGCGTGCCGCGGTGACCACAGTCCAGGAGACGGACCACGCGCCGTCGTCGCGGGTACGCGCACTTGCGCTCGGCGCGGTCGTTGCTCCGGGGAGGGGGCGGAGGTCTTCATGCGCTTCAAGTTGGGAATGGCTTGTCTCGTGTTCGCGGCTCCGGCGTGCAGCAGCAGCGCGTCGTCCGGCTCGCCAGAGGCCGGCGCCGACGCGGACGGCGCCGACGCCGGCGACGGCGACGCCGCCGTGTGCAACACCCTCGCGAACACCGGTACCCCGGTCACCGTCGTGCAAGTGGCCACCGACCCACCCTCGGCTCAAGGCGGAACCCCGGTCGACGGCGTGTACAGCCTGAGCAACGAGACCATCTATACGGGCTCCGGGGGTGCGACCGGCCCGACGAAGACCGACCGCATCACGATCCAGATCCAGGGCGGCGCCATCCAGGTCTCCAAGGACTCGAGCCCGACGACGAGCACGTACCGGCTCACGACGAACGGCACGAGCTACACGGCTGCCGCCCTGTGTCCGCCGATGATCGGCGACCTCGCCGGCTCGTACACGGCCACCGCGACGACCTTCGCCGCGACGGTCGGGGCGAGCGGCAGCGGGGGCGGCCCCCCGTGGGTCGTCGAGACGTTCACGAAGGAGTGACAGAGGAAAGGTGCTAGTCCGGGACGGATTGCCCGCCCGTCAAATAGTTCGCATCCTTTCGCCCTGCCCGATCGTGGTGGGGATGGGGGAAGGGAAGGCTGCCAGTGGAAACCTCGGGAAAGGCGCAAAAGGCCGCGTCGGCGTTCCGAATGGAGTGCGCCGTCGCCATCAACGTGCGAGCCCGACCCGCCGCCCTCTGGGCGCTGCTTACCAACGCCGCCGACTTCCCGAAGTGGAACTCGACGGTCACGGGGATCGACGGCGAGATCGCGCTCGGCCGCAAGCTGGGCCTCCGCGTGGCCGCCGCCCCCGGGCGCGTGTTCAAGCCGAGGGTCACCGAGTTCGAGGCGGAGCGGGGCATGGTGTGGAGCGACGGGGCCGCGCCGATGTTCAAAGGCGTCCGGACGTTCACCCTCGCCGCCAAGGACGACGGAACGACGGACTTCTCGATGGTCGAGGTGCTCGCCGGCGTGATGCTCCCCCTCATCAAGGGTTCGCTGCCCGCGTACATCATCGTCCTGGAGACCGACGGCGATCGCGTGTCGTTCATCCGCGACTGGCGCTACGTGCCGTACCTCATGCGCGACTTGGCGTTCGTTCGCCCGTGAACGGCCGCATGCGCGCCCTCCAGGACAAGTAGCGCACACGCCCAAGACCTGCGCGCCCCACCGCCGATGTGGCGACGACGTGGCCGACCTGCGGCAATCGAGCACAAATCCGCGACGGCGCGCGAAGGGAGCCCGCCCGACACCAGGCTTGGCCGACTAGTCTGAGAGGATGGGCGGGTCTCGACTCATCGCTCGAGGAGCGACGGGGTGACGCAAGGTCAAGCGCAGGGGGCACTCGAACGTCGCGAGGAAGGTCTTTGGGCCGGCACCGCCCGATACGAAGTCCTCCGCCGCCTGGGCCAGGGCGGCATGGGAGTGGTGTACGAGGCGTTCGATCGCGAGCGAGGGCAGCTCGTGGCTCTCAAGACGCTTCCCCGCGCCGACGCCGAGGGCCTTTACCGTCTGAAGCAGGAGTTTCGCGCGCTCGCGGACGTCCACCACGGCAACCTGGTTCACCTCTACGAGCTCGTGGCGTCCGAGGGGCGCGTCTTCTTCTCGATGGAGCTCGTGCATGGGGTCGACTTCACGCAGTACGTGCGGCCAGGGATCCAGCCCGACGGCTTGCCTCCCCCGTCCGCCGTGTTGACCCTCGCGGCGACGGGCTCGCGGCCGGACCGGGCCCAGGCCAGCTCCGGCGCGCGGGTCCGCGCCACGCCGGTCGCGCGATCGTTCTGCGTCGACGAAGAGCGCCTGCGGGCCGCGCTAAAGCAGCTCGTGCTAGGTGTCGTGGCTCTCCACGCGGCGGGCAAGCTCCACAGGGATCTCAAGCCGTCCAACGTCCTCGTCACCCCCGAGGGACGCGTCGTCATCCTCGACTTCGGCGTTGCGACCGAGCTCGACGCGCACGCGTCGCCGCACGGACCGGGCGGCGAGACGGTCGGGACGGCGCGGTACATGGCCCCGGAGCAGGTCGGCGGAGAGGGCAGCCCCGACCGCGCCTCGGATTGGTACAGCGTCGGGGTCATGCTGTACGAAGCGCTCGTCGGGAGCGCGCCGTTCGTGGGCCCGATCGACGAGGTCCTCACGCTCAAGAACCTGATGGACCCCATCGCGCCGGCGGCCTCGGTGGATGACGTCCCCGAGGACCTCGACGACCTCTGCATGGCGCTCCTGAACCGCGACCCCGCGCGCCGACCCGACGGCGACGAGATCTTGCGCCGCCTCGGCGTTCGAAGCAGCAGCCCCCCCATTCCCGTCGCGTCGGTCGACTCGACCGCCGCCTTCATCGGACGCGAAGCGCAGTTGCGGACGCTCCAGACGGCGTTCGAGGAGGTCCGCTCGGGTCGCTCGATCACCGTCTGCGTGAGCGGACCGTCGGGCATGGGCAAGTCCACGGTCGTCCACCACTTCCTCGACGAGATCGCGCGCCTCGGCGACGCCGTCGTCCTTCGCGGCCGCGCCTACGAGCGCGAAGAGGTCCCGTACAAGGCGGTAGACAAGGTCATCGACGCCCTCAGCCGGTACTTGCTGCGACTGGTCGAGTCCGGTGACACCGTACCGCACGCTCGAGCGGAGCGAGAGCTCGGACGGACACCCCCCATGGTGCAGCTGCCCGACGACGTGGGCGCGTTGGCCCGCCTCTTCCCGGTCCTGCAGCGCCTGCCCGACGCCGGCTCGTGCGTGGAGGACCCCGGCGACGACCCTCGCCAGTTTCGACGCAGGGCCTTCGGCGCGCTGAGGGCGACCCTCGCCTCGATCGCGTCGCGAGAGACGCTGGTCCTGTTCATCGACGACGCCCAGTGGGGCGACGTCGACAGTGCCGCGCTCCTCCTCGACGTGCTGCGGCCGCCGCAAGCTCCTCCGCTCTTGCTGCTGATGACCCACCGTGACGGCGACGCCGCAGAGAGGTCTCCGTTCCTGGCGGAGCTGAGGGCCCGTTGGCCCGACCGCGCCGAGATGCGCGACGTCGCCATCGGGCCGCTCGAGCTCGACGACGCGCGGCGCCTGGCGATCGCGCTCCTCGGCTCCGAGGACGAAATCGCGGAGAGAACGGCGCGCGCCGTGGCCCGCGAGTCCCGCGGGAGTCCGTTCCTGGTCGAGGAGCTCGTGCGCACCAACCGCGGCATCGCGACGGAGCCGGGGACGACCCTCGCCGTGGCCACGCTCGATCAGATGGTCAGCCTGCGCCTCGAGCGCCTCCCCGCCGACGCGCTTCGGCTCGTCGAGGTCGTCGCCGTCGGCGGGCGACCGCTGACGATCGCCGTGGCCGGAGCGGCGTCCGGGCTCACGGACAAGATCAACGAGGTGGTCGCGCTCGCGTGCGCGCGCCGATTCACTCGAACCGGCTTGCGCGACGGGCACGAGGTCGTCGAGTCGATCCACGATCGCATTCGCGAGACGGTCGTCTCGCTCTTGCCCTCCGAACGACTGCGCGGCCACCACAAGGAGCTCGCGATCGTCCTCGAGAGGAGCACGGACTCGGACCCGGAGGCCGTCGCCTCGCACTGGATCGAAGCGGGGCACGCCGATCGGGCCCGACGCTTCGCCCGCGCCGCGGCCGATCAGGCGTATGCGGCGCTCGCCTACGAGCGCGCGGCGCGGCTCTATGCTCGCGCGATCGACCTCGTCGACGACCCTGTCGACAAGGCGGCGATGGTCACGCGCAGGGCCACGGCGCTCGCGAGCGCTGGCCGCGTGGCCGAGGCGGGCCCCGCGTTCCTCGAGGCGGCCGCGTACGCGGAGCCCGTCGACGCGCTGGACCTGCGGCGCCAGGCCGCCGAGCAGTTCGTCCAGGCCGCCGACTTCGACGCCGCGAACGCGACGCTCGACCAGGTCCTCGCGTCCATCGGCCTGCGCCTGCCGGCCTCGCGAGGCGCGCTCATCTTCCTCTTCCTC